>DATNMW010000082.1:0-32344 GCA_035602155.1 Bryobacteraceae bacterium
AGGCAGCGCCGGACGGCGGCGATTCAAGCTTCCTGTGACGGTGGTGCGGCTGGACTTGGGGCGAAAGCCGTGGAAACTCGAGTTCATCGACTTGGGCTATCGTCAGTGAGTTTTCTTACGGTTGAGGACGGTCTTGGGAGGGAGCCCTGCTGACTAATTCCTGCTATACTTGGACCGGCATAGCTAAGCTAAAGAACAGACAAATTATGAAATCTATCATTCCCTTGTTTCTTTTTTGTGTAGCCTTCCTCGCGCCGCAGGCCTGGGGCGTTACGGCCACCTACACCAACAGCACCCAAAATGTCACTTTGACGGGTCTGGGCGGCAGCGGCGGTATCGGGCAGAGCCGCGTCGATTGGGGTACTTGCGCCTACGATGGCACGAATACCAACTGCACAGTCTCGGCCCCCTATACGGGCGTCGGCGGCGGCGGGACAATCTCGATGGTGTTGAGTTATCGGGGCAATGGGATATCACCCTGGACGGCCAACTCGATCAGCCCGGGCAGTAACCTTATTACGTTCGGTCTGATGGCCGGAAATTCCGGCAGTATTGTGGTAAGTCTGCAAGAGAGCACTGGCGCCAATGTTACGTTTCTGTCCGACAATTTCGTATTTTATTATTCCAACTCCGCCGTATGCACCGGCATCGCCGCCGGGTCGTGCTCCGTCGGACAAGTGGGGCTTACACCGAACGCTACGATGACGGGAACGGTTTACGGCACATTTGACGCCACGCCTGTAATCCTGGCCGTTATCAGCGCCAGCAGTTTCGGCGCGTTCTCCGCGGTGGCGCCAGGGACATGGATGGAGATCTACGGCACGAATCTTGCAAACGTAGTCTCTCAGACGTGGGACGGCGCCGATTTCAACGGTAACGCGGCGCCCACTGCACTGGCCAGCAGCACGGTAACGATCGGCGGCCAGGCGGCATTTATCGATTTCGTCAGCCCTCTACAAGTAAATGCCCTGTCGCCGTCCAATACCGCGATCGGCCCGCAGCCGGTGGTGATTACCACGCCGGGCGGAACCAGCGCGCCCTTTACGCCGACGGTTAATCCAACCGAGGCAGGCCTGGATGCGCCGACATCTTTCAACATCGCCGGAGTCCAGTATGCGGTGGCTCTGTTCGCCGACGGCACATACGTCCTCCCCACGGATGCGGTTGCGGGCGTCGCGTCGCGGCCCGCCAAACCGGGCGACGAGATCGTTCTATATGGCATAGGCTTCGGGCCGGTGACGCCAAACTTACCGGCGGGCCAGCTTGTGGAGCAGGCCAATACGCTGGCGTCGTCCTTCAGTGTGTCCATAGGCGGCGTGGCCGTCACCAACGTGCCCTATTTCGGACTAGCGCCGAGTTACACCGGCTTATATCAGTTCAATATCGTAGTGCCGGCTAACGCCGGAAGTGGCGCCGTACCGTTGACGTTCATGGTCGGCGGGGTAGCCGGAACGCAGACATTGTCTCTCGCGTTGAGCAACTGATTCAGCGCGTCTCCGCGCCCACCAATCTCGCCAAAGCCGTCTCCAATTCGCGCGGATGAAACCCGAACGGGCCTGGGCCGCTCTTGTACGCCACGCTTCCGTCGCGGTCGATGGCATACAGCCGGTCGGGCCAGCCGGTGTACGCCTGCTCGGTCGTGTTCCGGAAATCGTCCAATAGCGCCGGGATCGCGATATGCAGGTTGCGCACGCAGGAGTCCGCTACGGCGGCGCGCTCATCGGCGCTGCGCGGGCTGGCGATCACAATGTGTTGCTTGAGGTTCGATTGCATTTGCCAGACGTCGCTGGCGTGCGCCTCCTGAATGTACACGATGTAGAAGGCGGCCCGATCCTTGTATTGTTCGTAGAGCTTGTTGAGCGCGGGAACCTCCCGGCGAAAGGGTGGTCAAGTGTAGCTGCCGAAGATCAGGACCACTGGTTCGCGGCCGTGGAACGAAGACAGGCGAACGCGCGCGCTTTTGTCAAGCCTCTCCAGGTCGAAATCCGGCGCCGTATCCCCCGGGCGAATGTGGCCGCCGCGAGCCACACCCCATAGCGTCTCGAAGGGCAGCACCAGGAACATGGGTCCCGGCACTTTGGCTATGGCCTTGGCGAAGCGCACCGGCGGCTGCCACATGATCGCCAGTACGACGGCGCAAAACAGCAGATAGGCGGCCACGAGACCCGCCAGGATCTTAAGCGCCGTAAGCGCATTGTGCATTCCCCGATTGTAACCGGGCAGGAACCGGCTAAACTGGGCTGATGGAATGGACCCGTTTTGAAGCCGCCGGCCAGCTCGTCTTCGGCGTGGTAGCGTCGGAGGCGGGCATACGCGCGATCGAGCTGAATGCCACGACTGAGCTTCCCGGACGCGAGGGCCAATCCAACCCCTTGCTGCGGCAAGCCATCGAGCAACTGCGCGCTTACTTTGCAGGCGAATTGCGAGACTTCGACCTGACGCTAGATATGCAAGGCACGGAATTCCAAAAGCGGGTTTGGCGCGAGCTGCGGAACATTCCCTACGGCGAAACCCGCAGCTACAGCTTTGTCGCGACCACCATCGGGGCGCCCAAAGCAGTGCGCGCGGTGGGCTCTGCCAACGGGAGAAATCCTGTTCCGATTGTGGTGCCGTGCCATCGCGTCATCGGCGCCGGCGGGTCGCTGGTGGGATACGGAGGCGGATTGCCGCTCAAACGCTTCCTGCTCGACCTGGAAACTCGGCACTCCCACCTGTTCGCGGAAGCCTGAACCACTATTACTCGATGCGGACAGAACCCGATCCCGTGCGTACATCCACCAGCGCGCCGCCGCCTTTGACCTTGCCCTGAATCTCATGGCCGCCCAGATTGCCGTGAACGGTGATGGGGTGATCCACATACACGTGGCCGGAGCCGGTATGCGCATACAAATCGAACGCGGCTTCCGCGGGTAGCCGCACGTTCACGCCGCCGGAACCGGTCTGGGCTTCGAGCGGCCCCGCCGCGGTCTGCTCCAGGCGCATGCTGCCGCTCCCCGTGTGCGCGCTAATCGGCCCGCCGATGGCGGATCCTTCGATCGAACCGCTGCCCGTGTGAGCGTCGACTTTGCCTTTTACAGAATCGATCTCGATGCGCCCGGAGCCGGTCCTGACGCGGACTTCATCGTCCACGTGGGCAACGGTGACGGAGCCCGAACCGGTCTCCAATTCCACAGGACCGTGGATGCCCTCCACATTCTCGCTGCCCGACCCCGTGTGGGCGCGCAGGCGGGTCTGTTGCGGCACCACCAGCTCGTACTCGATCGAGACGTGCCGGCGCAGCCAATCTTCCTGGGGCACACTGATCCGGATGCTATTGCCGCTTTGCACAATAGGAGGATTCGTCTCGATGTCATGAATGCGGGCTTCGTCGCCGCGGAAGAAGTCATCGTGCGCGCGAATGACGCCGTGGATGCGCACGCTGCCCGTATCTCCGGAACGCACTGCGATACGGCCGGAAGCGGTCTCGACGTTTAAGTCGACCGCGCCGCTGACTGTGAGAGTCCGGTCGAAGGAGCCTTCCCGCTGGGCCGCGGCCGATTGCAGGACCAGGCCGGCAAAGGCCATCGCGGCGGTGACATGGCTGAATCTCATAAATCCTCCTGTGAGAGAGATGTAGACGTTGCCGAGGGGCGAATGTTAGCTTTGCGATAAAGTAAACCTCATGCGATACCTCGTTACTTTAGCCGGCGTTTTGGCTAGCTTGGTTACCATGGCGTCCCTCGATGCCAGCCCCGCTGACAAGACCACAGGCTGGGGACCGCTGCAATCGCTTGTGGGCGATTGGATCGGGGAAGGCGGCGGCGGGCCGGGACAAGGCGCCGGATCCTTTTCCTTCAAGCCCGGCTTGCAGGGCAAGATCCTGCTGCGCAAGAACCGCGCCGAATATCCGGCTGCCAAGGAACGCGCCGCCTTCGTGCATGACGATCTGATGGTCGTCTATCGCGACTCACCCGAGGCGGCTCTGCGCGCGATCTATTTCGATAGCGAAGGGCATACCATTCGGTATGATGTGCAGGCGGCGGCCGATGGCGGCAAGGTCGTCTTCGTGAGCGCACCGGAGGCGTCCGCACCACGCTATCGACTGACATACACGCGGGTTGACCAGGGGCATTTGAGGATCAAGTTCGAAATCGCGCCGCCGGGGAAGCCCGAAGAGTTCTCGACTTACATCGAAGCCGGCGCACGCCGGCCGGCAGAGTAGGGCGATGCACGGTCCTGTCCCGAAACCGCTGCCCGCCGATGCCGCGCTGATCGTGATCGACCTGCAGAGAGCCATCGACCATCCGAACTGGGGCGAGCGCAATCATCCCGAGGCGGAGAAGAACGTTGCCGCGTTGCTGCAGGCATGGCGGCGGACAGGGCGGCCGGTGTACCACATCCGGCACGATTCCCGCGAACCCGATTCCCACTATCGTCCCGGCCAGCCTGGACACGAGTTCAAGCCGGAAACCCAGCCAGCAGCCGGCGAGGCGGTGATCGCCAAGAAAACGAATAGCGCTTTCATCGGAACCGATCTGGAGGCAAGATTGCGCGCGGCCAAACAGACCATGCTGGTGGTCACCGGGGTAATCACCAACAACTCAGTGGAGGCCACGGTGAGGATGGCGGGAAATCTGGGCTTCGACACGTATCTGGTGGAAGATGCGGCGTTCACCTTCGGACGCAAGGACTGGCGCGGAGTATGGCGCACGGCGGAAGAAGTACACGCGATGAGCCTGGCGAATCTCGACGGAGAGTACTGCGCGGTGGTGAGCACCCGGGAGATGCTCGACGCGGCTTAGAAGCGAGGATTGTAAGTTACCTGAGCGTGGCGGAGTAGCAGCCGGCTTGGAATTCAAGCCGGGAACGACGCGTGGTTGCGCACCTGCCGCGCTTGCCATAAATGCCGCCGTTCATGGGCGGCGAGCCAGGCGAAAGTAAGCTGCAGGTTGAACCTGAGCAGTCCCGCCTCGGGCGCGGGCACCTTCACCCGCGCCAAATCCAACCCGTTGGCCTGTTCCAGCCGCAACGCCAGTTGGTCCTGCAAGTGCAAGAACGTCGGCAGCACCGCCGTGATGGGCTGGCCGTACGATGGCGTGAACCTACGGGGAGCCTTGTATTTACGTTTGACCGGCGGCTCGGTATTGGCGAGGATCCACTTCCCCAACCAGCCGTACCCAAATGGGCCCTGTCCGGCCAGCCCTTGCGCGTGGGCCTCCGCGAGGGTCTTTTCGAGCCTGTGCACGGCACGGTCTCCCACAATATTGAGGTGCAGCAGGCACTCGGCAATCGACCAATCGTGCGGGGCCGGGCGCCAGTTGAATTGGGGCTCCTTCAACCCCTTTACCAGTTCGGATGCTTCGGCTTTCGTTGCGGCGAATTGGCGGTCTAATTCGGACAGCTCGGGAGCTAGTGACGACAGGGTCGGCATAAATGTCTTTGAGGAACCGCTTCCATAACGGTCGCGGCTCAGTAGCTCATTATCGAGGACCGGCAGGCGGGGCCGCCTGCCCACCCCAGCTAGCTGGTTCCCAGATACTCAACGTGGGCGTATGTCCCGAGCCGCACGTTATAGGCGAGGTACCAGCCCACGTGATCCGGATCGTCGTAAATCACGATCTGGTCGGTATCCCAAAGCCAGCCAGCACAGAGGCCGACATCGAAGGGAGCCACGTTGAAATAGAATCCGCCGAACCAGAAGCGTCCCGGACCGCCGCCTGCCAACCGCCAAATATGCCCCTTGCCAATGCCGCCGGTGAAGTGTCCATGTTCCCAAGGATGATCAAGATGGTAATGCGGATCGTCTTTGCCGGTGTCGTGTCCCACCCACTGGCCGTTGGTATGGACGTGGGGCGCCTCCGGATGCCCGGCCTTGTCGGCAACGGGATGATCGGCCCGAGGCGCGGCGTGCCCCGGCTTTACGGGAGCCGGTCCACGCTTGGGAATGTATCCGCCACCCACCTCCGGCTTGCCGCTTCCGTGTTTTTCCTGCGCGAGAACTGGGAGAGCCAACGTCAACGAAACTGCGCACAACCCGATAAGTATCTTCATAGTACAACCTCCAAATGACAGCTTACATCATACGCGAAACGATTGGGAACTGGCCTGCTGGGCTGGGTGAGCTTGGACGGAATCTCGAAAGTTTCCGGACCGCCGCCCAGGCGCAGGCCGGCATCGCCTGTAGCGTCAGCAGCGCGAAATGCACGATTGCAGTGATCGGCAGCAACACCGCCTCGCGAGTTCCCCAATCCGCGGAAGACCCCCGGATTGGCTCGCTGACAGGCCGGCGGAGAGCGAAAGAATCCGGCGGCGGAATTCACTCCCAAAAGGCTAACAGGTTGCGTCGCGCCGGGGTGAGTTCAGCTATCAATTCCCCGTGGTGAGGACCGCCCGAAACCGCGTCTTGCCGCTGAGCATACGCTCATAACCCTCTGCGGCCTGCTCGAGAGGAAAGACTTCGTTCATCGACCGCACGCCCGCCAGCACGCTGAAGGCAAGCGTGTCTTGCGAATCGATTGACGTGCCCGAATACCATCCTTTGATGGCGTGGCTTCCTCCGATGAGTTGGGCCGGAGCCAGTTCCATCGACATCGCCGCGCCAATCACCATCAGGGTTCCATGCACGCCAAGTCCGCCGAGCACCGCGGCCATGGCATCCCCCGCCGTCACCGTGGCCAGCACCACCTTGGCGCCGCCCAATTTTTGGAGTTCGGCGGAAGGATCCTGCGCGCGGCTGTCGATATATCGCCAGGCGCCCAGGGACTTGGCCAGCGCCTCTTTATCCCGACCGCGCGCGATGGCCATGGTCTTGAAGCCCATCTTGGAAGCAAACTGGACGCCCAGATGGCCGAGTCCGCCCAAGCCCAGCACGGCCACCAGATCGCCCGGACGGGCGCCGCTGTTACGGAGACAGTTGAACGTCGTGATGCCGGCGCACATCAACGGCGCCGCCTCCACCGCGGACAACTCGTCAGGCACACGCGCCAGCGCTTCGGCGCGGGCGACGGTGTAATCCGCATAGCCGCCGTCGCTGGTGATACCGGTGATGTAGGTCGCCGTTTGGCAGGCGAAGAAGTTGCCCCGGCGGCAGTTATCGCAGTACCCGCAATATCCTCCGTTCCAGCCCAGCCCGGCGCGTTGGCCGGGCGTCCACCCGGCAACTCCGGCGCCGACGGCGTCGACGACGCCAACGACCTCATGCCCGGGAACCCTAGGGTAGGATATACCCGGATAGTGTCCTTCCTTCGTCAACGAATCGCTATGGCAGACTCCGCAAGCCTGCACCTTGATTCGCACCGCTCCGAAGCCAGGATCGGGGATCTCCCGTTCCACCATCTCAAAGGGTCCACCGGGGCGGCCAACCTGCATCGCGCGCATCTTCGACATATGTCCTCCAATAGTTGATATTGCCACAGTTGCAGGCTGCTTCGGAAGCTCCGAACAGGTGATGGATAGCCCTGCCAAGATAAAGATTCTAAGCGACTTGTATGTATTCATCCAGCCCCTCAACAGGCTCCGCGCCAAGGATGGTATAATCGGAACTTATGCTTAAAGCAAACGCACACCGCTGATTCGGGCTTTTGGCGCCCTCAACGCTGTATTCCTCGGCCGCTCGTGGGGCCGGTTCATCAGAAATCCAAATTCTCGAAACGAGGTAAACTTCGAAATGCGAAAACTGCTTTCGAACGGTCTGGCGGTTTTTGCCGGTGTGGTTTCCATGCCGGCGCCTGGAACCCATGCGGAGTCCGCCAAGCCAAGCGCCGCCGAACATCGCAACGAACCCGCCAAAGATTCCCGGCTCGCCTTCCTGCGCGCCTTCTTCGAGCACGGCAATTGCCCCGCCGCAAAACTCGCTCCCATATTCCTGGAAGCCGCCGATATGTACGCGCTGGACTGGCGGTTGCTGCCCAGCCTCTCCTTTGTGGAAACCTCTGGCGGCAAAGCAGCCAGAAACAACAATCTATTCGGCTGGGATTCGGGCCGCGCAGCGTTTTCATCCGCTGCCGCCGGCATCCGCGCGGTTGCATCCTCCCTGGCCCATTCGGCGCTATACAGGAACAAGGATGTCGACGGGATTCTGAAGACCTACAACGGCAGCGCCGGCTATGCCCGCAAGGTGAAAGATGTCATGCGTAGGATCGCGCCCGCGATTGAATAATCGCCGATCGACCTATGGATGGCTCGGCTTGTGCCTGTTTGCGGGTGTGCTGGAGGGGCAGACGCCCCAATACCCGGCCTTTCCGAGCGAGACTCCGGCGAAATTCACCGAGGCCACCGGCAGCTTCGACTACGCGAAGCGCGACGTAATGATCGCCATGCGCGATGGCGTGAAGCTTCACACGGTGATCCTGATTCCCAAGGGGGCCCACGGCGCGCCTATCCTGCTCACACGCACGCCCTACGATGCCAACGGGATGACCAGCCACGCACACAGTTCCCACCTGGGTCCGACTCTGCAGGGATACGACAATGCCGTCGACACGATCGTCGAAGGGGGCTACATCCGCGTAGTGCAGGACGTGCGCGGCAAGTACGGGTCCGAGGGCGACTACGTGATGAACCGGCCGCTGCATGGGCCGCAGAATCCCACTCCGGTGGATCACGCCACGGACACCTATGACACGATCGACTGGCTGGTGAAGAATGTTCCGGAGAGTAATGGCAAAGTTGGAATTCTGGGCATCTCCTACGATGGTTTCCTGCCTTTGATGGCGCTGGTGAATCCGCACCCGGCGCTTAAGGTTTCCGTGCCCATGAACCCGATGGTGGATGGCTGGAGGGGCGACGACTGGTTCCACAACGGCGCGTTCCGCCAACTGTCGAACATGGATTACATTCTCGATCAGGAGGCCACGCGCGGGTCGGACACTAAGTGGTGGACGAGTTACTACGACGACTACGACACGTACATGCAAGGCGTGTCGGCGGGCGAGGTGGGACGTCGCCATGGCCTGGAGCAGGTGGGCTTCTGGCGGAAGATTCTGGAGCACCCCAGCTACGACGCTTTCTGGCGGGATCAGGCCGTGGACCGGGTGCTGGCGGCCGAACCGCTGAAGGTGCCGGTGATGCTGGTCGATAGCCTTTGGGACCAGGAAGATATCTACGGCGCGATGGCCGTCTACAAGGCGATCAAGCCGAAGGATACCGGCAATGACAAGGTGTTTCTGGTGTTGGGGCCGTGGCATCACGGCCAGGAGATCGGGGACGGCAGCTCGCTCGGCCCGCTGCATTTCGGCGGCGATACCGGGCTGTATTTCCGCCGCGAGATCCTGCGCCCATTTCTGGACCAATACTTGAAGGATGGCGCACCCAAGGCCGATCTGCCGCCCGTCTCTGCGTTTGAAACCGGAACGAACGCGTGGCGGCGGTTGCCCGCTTGGCCGGCGGGTTGCGCGAGCGGCTGCGCCATCCGGCCCGCGCCGCTGTATCTCACGGCAGGGCTGAAGCTGAGCTTCACAGCGCCGAGCGAGGGAGGCACGGAATTCGAGGAATACGTTTCCGATCCCGCCAAGCCGGTGCCGTTCCGCACGCGGCCGATCGGCGAAGACAAGCGCAAAACCTGGTCCGAGTGGCTGGTGGACGATCAGCGGGAGCCGTCCGGTCGGCCGGACGTTCTGGCGTTCGTCTCCGATGTATTGAGCGCGCCGGTAAAGATCAGCGGAGAGCCAGTCGCCAATCTGATGGCGTCCACTAGCGGCACCGACTCGGATTGGGTGGTGAAGCTGATCGACGTGTATCCCGACGAGGTGGCCGCGGAGCCGGCATTAGGCGGCTATCAATTGATGGTGTCGGCGGATATTTTTCGCGGGCGGTATCGCGAGAGCCTGGAGACGGCCAAGCCGATCGCGGCGGGCGAGCCGCTGCGGTATCGTTTCAACCTGCCTACGGCGAACCATGTTTTCCTGCCGGGGCACCGCCTGATGGTGCAGGTGCAATCGAGCTGGTTTCCGCTATACGACCGCAATCCGCAGACGTTCGTGCCGAATATCTTTTGGGCCAAGCCGGGAGATTACCGGAAGTCCATGCAGCGCGTGTACCACGCCCCCGGCCGGGAGAGTTACGTGGAACTGCCCCTGGTCGCGCCTTAGTTTTCATCCTTGGCAGGCCACATGATCCGGGCAATCGCACCGGTCAGTTGTTTCCACTTCGACTCCTCCGCCACCAGTTGCTTCTTGCCAGCCGGCGTAAGCCGGTAGTATTTGAACTCGCGCTTCAAATCTTTCGCGGCAGGCTCCCACTTGGCGGCGATCCAGGCTTTGCGTTCCAGCCGGTGCAGTGCGGGATAGAGCGATCCGTGCTCCACCTGGAGCAGGTCGTCCGTGGTGCGTTGGATGTGCTTCGCGATTCGATGCCCGTGGGCTGGGCCGAACAGCAGCGTGCGCAGGATCAGCATGTCCAGTGTGCCCTGCAGCAACTCGATACGGCCGGAAGATTCTTGTGGCATAGCGCTAGTAGACATTCTACCTTGCGCTACGCAGTTCTTGCCCGGCTGCGCAGCCACTTGCGGAATTCCGGGCTCCGCTCCCACGCCGGCGCTAGTTCGAGCGCGACATCTGCGCCTCGCCTTCGTCGACGGGCCGGTAATGCGGCGGTACTTCCTCCGGCAACGGTCGCGCGCCGAGACACAGGGCTCGGCGATTGGGTTGACCTTACGGGCTCTCTCTAGAGCCGCCAGCGTCTCCGCGCCGTCCCGGCTCCCTGAGAGCCAGCGCTCCAAGACTCGCGCCCAGGCGAAGTATCCCGTGATCCGCTCTTCGTCCGCGTAGCGCGAAAAGGCTATTGGCCCGCCGCGGTTGATTGGTGGCCAGGTACAATCCCACCAGCGGGTAGCGCGTGCCCAGATTGTCATGAGGATTGAGCTCGATCATCCGCTCGAAAACGGCAATGGCATCCGGCAGCAGCCCAGCCTCGACCAGATACTCCCCCTCTGTACGTCCTGGTCGGTCCCGGCGAAATTCTTAATGGTGGCCTTCCCGACCGGCCGCGAATACCCGGTCCCCCACGGGATCCACGAACATTCAGGTCGGTCTTATCCAACAGCGAGTACTGGTTCGGAGAAACCTGGTACGGAGCGGCGCCAGTAGCTTCCGGCCTGGCGGTGGCTACCCGCACTGGGCCGATGGATCCCATGTGCAGCCACAGGCTCGCTGAGCCCGGTCCGCCGTTATAAAGGAACGTGACCGGTCTGGTGCGCGGGTCGCTGACGCCGCTCTCCGCGTACCCCACATAGAAAACGATCCACGTACGGCTTTTCGTCGTCGCCATCGATCAGCAGCGTGCCGGCCGTGGCCTTGCAGTGGATGGTCTTGCCGTCGAGCTGCAGTTCGTGGTCGGTGACGGATGTGGTCTCCGACGGCATGGGTGGCAGCTTGTCATCCGCGGGCGGGGCAGCCGGCGGTGTCCGGGCCAATAGCGGTAGGGCCGCAGCGGCCAGGAAGACAGCGAATGGCAGTCGTAGCATGACTTCTCCTTTCGGCGTATTCTCTCACGAATTGCCTTCGAATCGGCGTACAATCGCAGGAATGCGCCCTCCCTTACGAACCGTTTGGCTGCGCGGCTTCATGGCATCGCTGGCCGTGCTCTGTTTTGGAGTCTGGTTCCAGGTATCGCTGGTGCGGCACTGGACCCGCCCGGCCCGGCTCCCATACGGCGTCAACAATCCGGTGCTGGCCATGCAGATGGCTAAGCCGCCCTGGCCCGTCGAAATTCTCACGCCCGGACAAAACATGGCCGAAATGACCCGCCAGCAATACATCGACTTCGGATACATCCCGAGCTACGTCGCGCTATTCATCTGCATCGCGATCCTGCAATGGCATTCGGATCGCCGCTGGGTCGCCGCGCTCGGCCCGCTATGCATCGTTCTCATACTCATCGCGGCGGGTTACGACGTTGCCGAGAACCTCGCGATCCTGGGCGTCACCCAACAACACAACCCAGCCGCGTGGGCGTCCATCCGACCGCATTCACTGGTCAAGTGGGCGTGCGCCTTTCTCGTGATCCTGCTCGAAAGTCCGTTCTATCTGACCATCTCTTCTCTCTCGACCTTCCAGCGCCTCCTTGCGCGCATACTGGGCGTGGCCGCGATTCCTGCCGGACTGGCCGGATTCCTAAGCTCGATCGCCGGGAACGAGAAGGGCATCGGCATAGCCGCTCTCCCTCTGCTGGTGTCGATGCTCGTCATGCCGCTGTTTCTTTGGATGGGAAGCAAAGCAGGAACCGGAGTGGCGCGATCCCGCGAAAGGTGATACTGCTGGCTGCATGCGTTGCCTCGTTTCGTTCATCGTTCCGTTCATCGCCATTGCGGCTCTGCCCGCCCACGCGCAGGAGCGCCCGCCCATTGTGGGAGTCGCGCACATCGGGTTGAAAACCG
Source organism: Bryobacteraceae bacterium (assembly GCA_035602155.1). Classification (GTDB taxonomy): domain Bacteria; phylum Acidobacteriota; class Terriglobia; order Bryobacterales; family Bryobacteraceae; genus Bog-159. The sequence goes on from DATNMW010000082.1 coordinate 12,353, forward strand.
ACGATCTGGCCGCTGCCCGCCAGTTCTACGGCCATGTGCTTGGTTTCGAGGAGCCTTTCACCGTCAACAAGCCTTCCGGCGAGTTGATGCTGACCTATTTCAAAGTCAACGATCACCAGTACATCGAGGTTTTCCCTGAATTGAAGAGTCCCACAGAGGACCGGCTCTCGCACATCGCTTTCGAGACGACGAACATTCAGCAACTGCGCGACTATCTGGCATCCAAGGGAGTGAAGGTGCCGGAGACGCTGCACAACGGTCAGGATGGCAATCTCAGCATGATGCTGAAAGATCCGGACGGCCACAATGTGGAATTCGTCGAATACCGCCCCGGTTCACTGCACACCAAGAACTTCGGCAAGTTCCTGCCGGATACGCGCGTCTCCCAGCGCATTATCCATGTGGGCATCACGGTGGCGGACCAGGCCGCCGCAGACAAATTCTACAAAGACATTCTTGGATTTCATTCAATATGGCACGGGGGCATGACCGACGACCGTACCGACTGGGTCGACATGCGCGTGCCGGATGGCACCGACTGGCTGGAGTACATGCTGAATGTACACAACCCGTCGCCGCGCTCGCTGGGCGTGATGCACCACCTGGCACTGGGCGTGCCAAGCGTGGAGGCGGGCTACAAGACGGTGGTCGCGCGCGGTATCAATCCTGAAAAACCCAAGATCGGCCGTGACGGGAAATGGCAGCTTAATCTCTACGATCCCAACGGCACGCGCGCGGAACTGATGGAGCCGAAGCCAGTCGAGAAGCCGTGCTGTTCCCCGATACTGGACAAATAAGCGCACCCGATGAAGCAGGCGATTCTCTTTATTGTCCCGGTCATGCGGCGGCCATACTTGGGCCAGCGCAAACGAAGGCGCAGACCCCTGGGAATACCGAATCGGAAGTCCGCGATCTCGAATCGCGCCGCTTCCGAGCCATGACCGAGGGGGAATGTACCCACACTGGAGCGGCTGCTCGCCGCCGATCTCGTTGATACGCACGCCAGCGGCTGGCGCCAGACCAAGGCCGAGTTTCTGGCTTCACTTCGCTCCGGCGAACTGGTGTACCGTTCCTTTGCGTCCCGGGACTTCACGGCGAGAGCCTACGGAGATGCCACTCTGGTTACAGACCGCGCTTCCGCGAAGGTCAGGTTTATCCGGAGGCATACGTGAAGCAAGACGGCCGTTGGCAACTGGCCGCCTGGGAATCCACTCGGGCTACACAGTAACGATGCCGTGGCGCATGCGCCACATCACGCGCCGGCCAGTTCGTGGACCAGTTCGCCCACAAACGCTTTCGCATCCCCGAAAAGCATCAGCGTCTTATTCAGATAATAAAGCTCGTTGTCGATGCCCGCGAAGCCGGGACTCATTCCGCGCTTGATCACCATCACCGTCTTGGCCTTATCCACATCCAGAATCGGCATGCCGTAAATCGGACTCGACGGATCGTTGCGCGCGGCCGGATTGGTTACGTCGTTGGCGCCGATGATCAGCGCCACATCCGTTTGCGGAAAATCCGGATTGATGGCGTCCATGTCCAGCAGCTTGTCGTAGGGGATGTCCGCTTCGGCCAGCAGCACGTTCATGTGCCCGGGCATACGGCCGGCCACGGGATGAATGGCGAACTTCACGTCCACGCCGCGCTTGGTGAGGGCATCGTAAAACTCGCGCACCTTGTGCTGCGCTTGCGCCACCGCCATGCCATAGCCCGGCACAATCACAACCGTGTTGGCCGCGCCCAGAATCGCGGCGGCTTCTTCGGCGGTGGCGCTGCGCACGGTGCGCGCTTCGTGCGCGCCCGCGGCGGCAGCCTGCACCTGTCCGAACGCGCCGAACAAAACGTTGGTGAACGACCGGTTCATGGCCTTCGACATGATCACCGAAAGGATGAAGCCCGATGATCCGTCCAGCGCTCCGGCAACGATCAGCAGCTTGCTGTCGAGCACAAAACCCATGGCTGCCGCCGAAAGTCCGGCATACGCGTTCAGCAGCGAGATTACCGTGGGCATGTCGGCCCCGCCGATAGGCACGATCATGAGTACGCCGAAGATTAGCGGAATGGCAATGATCAGCGGAAACAGGCGCGTGTGGCTGGGATCCACGACCAGCAACGCCGCCAGCGCTACGGAAATCGCCAACAGCGAGAGATTGACGATGTTCTGTCCTTTATAAGTGATGGGCCGCTGCGGCAACAGTTCCTGCAGCTTCCCGGCGGCCATCAAGCTCCCGGTGAAAGTCAGGCTGCCCAGGATCACCTCCATCGCCAGCACCGCCATCATGAAGGCGGGTACATGCGGCGCCCGCAGATAGTATTCCGCCGTACCCACCAGGGCCACACAGAGAGCGCCGAAAGCGTGGCTGAGCGCCGTCCGCTGCGGCACTGCGGTCATTTGCACGCGACCCAGCGGCACGCCGACGATCACACCCAGCACCAGAGCGATGGCGATCGACCGGTAATCGACGATGCCGTGGTGCAGCAAGGTGGCGCAAATCGCCAGCAGCATGCCCAACTCTCCGGCCCAGACGCCGTGCCGGGCGGAACTTGGCGAGCTCATCCATTTGAGCGAGAGAATGAAGAGCACCGCCGAGATCAGGTAGGCGAACTCGATGACCCGATCGGGCGGAATGAGCGCTGGGGTCATGGCTTCTTGGGCTTGCTGGTTTTGAACATTTTCAGCATGCGGTCGGTGATGATGAACCCGCCAACCAGGTTGCTGGTGGAAGCCACGATGGCGATGGTGCCGAGCACCGTGGCGAGGCCGCTCTTATGCTCACCGGCGAGAATGATGGCGCCCACCACGGCGATGGCGTCCAGGGCGTTGGTCAGCGACATCAGCGGCGTGTGCAGCAGCGGCGACACGCGGCGGATGATCTCGAATCCGACGAATGCCGCCAGAATGAATATGTAGAGGTTCGCGATGGTATCCGTCAAATTCCCCCCTCAGTGCGTCAACCCAAAAAACTCCCGCAATCGCCGGTTGACGATTTCGCCGCCCTGTGTCACCAGGGTCTCGCGCGCGATTTCGTCGTCGGCATCGGTATGCAGTTTGCCATCCCGGAACAGATGCAACAGAAACGCGGTCACATTGCGCGCGTACAGTTGGCTGGCGTGATATGGAACCGTGCTGGCCAGGTTGATGGAGCCCAGCACGGCGACGCCTTGTTCCTCGACCACTTCGCCGGCGCGGGTGATTTCACAATTTCCGCCGCGTTCGGCAGCCAGATCCACAACCACCGAGCCGGGCGCCATGCGGCGCAGCATTTCGCGGGTGACCAGTACGGGCGATTTCTTGCCGGGTACCACGGCGGCCGCGATCACTACGTCGCTCTGGGCGACTTGATCGCCAAGCAATTCCGCCTGTCGCTTGTAAAAGGTATCGTCCTGCTGTTTGGCATAACCGCGCGCGTCTTGCGCGTCGGCCACCTGGATGGGGAGCTCGACGAATCGTCCGCCCACGCTGAGGACCTGTTCTTTGGAGGCGGGCCGCAGATCGTACGCGGAAACGACGGCCCCCAGCCGGCGGGCGGTGGCGATGGCTTGCAGTCCGGCCACGCCCGCGCCGATCACGAACACGCGCGCCGGCGTAATGGTGCCTGCGGCGGTGGTTAGCATGGGAAACATTTTGGGAAGCCTGTCCGCGGCCAGCAGCACCGCTTTGTAGCCGCAGATGGTGGCCATAGACGATAACGCATCCATGCTTTGCGCGCGCGTGATGCGCGGCATCAGTTCGATCGCGAACGCCGTCACGCCCGTGGCCGCGAGCTCCTGGATAGTTTCGAGGTGCCCCAGCGGCCGGACGAATCCCGCCAGAATCTGCCCGGCGCGCAACAGCGGCAAGTCGGCTTGGCCGGTGCGGTCGTTGGAGCCATGGCAGAGCACCTGCACGACCACGTCAGCCTGGCGGAAGACGTCGGCTCGCGCAACGGCGAGTTGAGCGCCTTTGGCTGCATAGTCCGCATCCAGGTACCCCGCGGCCAATCCGGCGCCAGCTTCGATCAAGACCCGAAGGCCGGCTTTCGTCAGGCTTGGAACTACGGCCGGCACCAGCGCCACGCGCCGCTCGCCGGGGAAGGTCTCGCGGGGAACACCGATGACCATATATATACTATGGTACTCGCCGAGTGGGCCTTGTGATCTTGCCGTGTATTTTCTTGGTAGATTGTTGCAAAGAATCGGCGAATCGGCGGTTGGAATCCCGTCAACGGGTCCGCTATTATGGATGTGCAGGACTATACAACCTATGCTCTATAAGCTCTCGTCCGCGATCGATAGGCTTGAGCCCCTTCCGTTCATTGACTTCGCGCAGGCGGGCGCGCTAGAGAAAGACCTAGAAAACCTGTTGGCGGGGCATCTGTTAGAGGCGCTCTACGAGGACGACCCGCTTCTGCCTTTCTTCCAGCAGAGAAGTTGGCAAGAAGAGCCAGACATCTGCGCTCTGGATCGGGACGCCAATCTGGTCATCTTTGAACTAAAGAGGGCCGGGGCCGGTCGCGGGGCTCTCGAGCAACTGCTCCGGTACGTCGAGGGGGCAAGCTCTTGGGATTATGCCGCCTTGAACCGGAAGTTCAGCCAGTACCGGGGCGGTGAAGCTGTTGATCTTCGCGAGGTACATCAGCAAGCATTCGGCTTGATTGACCCGCTCGAAGAAGACGATTTCAACAGGAAGCAGCGCATGTGCGTTGTTGCCAACTCCGCTGAAGATGGCCTCGTCCGCGCTGTTTCGTACTGGCGCGATCAAGGTCTGCACATCGATTTCCTTCCGTATCGTGTTTATGAAATAAACGGAAATCGTTACTTTGAGTTCTTCTCGAAGCCGTTCGACTCCCATCTGAATCCGGGCTTGGCGAAGGGCGTCCTGTTCGATACAAAACGCTTCGTATGACGTTGCCGGCAACGAACCGTGGGTGCAGCGGATGATCACAAACAAACGTGTCTCCGCCTTCGGATGCATCAAGGGCGTTATTGACTATTTGCGCAGAGGCGATACCGTCTTCTACTACCAAAAGACATTTGGCATAATCGCGGCGGCCCGCATCCCTGGATCTGCTCCGCGCGAATTTGAATTGGACGAGGAACGATATTGGGATGTCCAGTTCGTTACCGCAATCCCCACTGCCTTCACGCCACGCGGTTACACAGCGCTAAGCGTGTCCGAGATTCGCGAGACGCTGGGGTTCAACTTCTTTTGGGCAAAAACACTGAAGGTCCCGTACCTCGATAAGGAACAGACCGAACGCCTCTTGCGCGCCGTAATTCAAAGGGTTGGCCCACCAACATCGTGACCGTCGGATGGCCTTTGCTCCAGAGATCCCGCGGGAGAAATGCTGAGATGCCGGAAAGCTTTGCGCCTCGCTTGGATGCCCTGCCCGAATCCCAGCGGCTGTTCTGGGCGGAGCTGGATGCGGTTCCATCCGACTTCGTGCTTTATGGCGGAACCGGCCTGTCGCTTCAGCTTGGCCATCGTGTGTCCGAAGACTTTGATTTTTTTTCTTCCGTAGGGTTCGACCCAGATCGGTTGCAAGCCCGGTTGCCTTTCTTCCGGGATCTGGACCCCGCGGATCCCGAAGGCTGGGTGCACCGCAAGCGCGACAACCTGGAAGCCTTCGTCGACCGAGGCGGCCCGATCAAGGTCGCTTTCTTTGGTGGTCTGGACACGCTCCAGCGGGTTGAGGATCCTCGCCTCGCGGCCGACTCCCGGGTGCTGGTGGCCTCACTGGTGGATCTGGCCGGCATGAAAATGCGAGTGATCCAGGCACGAGGAAGCTGGAAGGACTACGCGGACATCCATGCGCTGGTGTCCCATGGGATCGACTTGCCGGCGGGTTTGGCGGCGGCGAAAGCGATCGACAGGAACTTCGACCCGATTACGAGTATCCGCGCCTTGCAGTTTTACGGGGATGGGACATTGGGCCGGGTTCCGGCTGCCATGCAGCGGGATTTAACGCGCTGGGCGCAAGCGGTGGATTTGGCACGCCTGCCTGGTCTGCATCCCCGAGGGCGATTGAGTCCGGGAGGGCTGGAGCGATGAAGCTTGCTACTCCGTATCGGGAGGAGTTGCTGCGGGTGGCGCGCAAGGTGGTGTGGTACGATGCGCCGCAACGGACGCTCGACGACATCCCCACGTTTCTGGCGCACCTGATGGTGTATGGCTCGCCGGCGGACGTGGCGATAACGGAACGGTACCTGCCGGCGGAAGAGTTCCGCAGGACGTTGATGAATGCGCCCGCGGGGATATTTACGCAGGATGCCTGGACCAGATGGCACAAACGATTGGGGCTGGAGCCGATTCCGCCCTTACCGCGGCGGCGGTTCCCGGATGGCCGGCTTGGTCCGGAAGCGGGGCGATTCTTTGGGCGATGACGCGCTGGCGAATCATTGGCTGGGAGGCAGGGATTCGAACCCCGATACGCAGATCCAGAGTCTGCAGTCTTACCGTTAGACGACCTCCCAACGAGGGTAACCGTATTTTAGCATTGGTTTCGGCGTTGGGGCGGACGGGGTTTCGTTTCGAGCCGGTAATCGCCCGCCAATCGTTGCGCCGGACCGCCGGGCCGATTCGGCTTTCCCGCATCCGTCCGGCCCTTCGCGCCTTCTAGTAGCATTGCGGCCCGATCCTGTAGCGGGGTATAATCGGGCGAGTTTTCCCAACGCAATGCGATGGAGATACTTGCATGAAAACGATTATTCTCCCCAACGCCGTTCTGGCCGTTTTGATGGCGCTGCCATGGACGGCCCCAGCCCAGGAGTCGGGAACAGCCGCCATCCAGAAGAAGCTGGAATCCGAATACCAGGTAACCAAAACCACCGATGACAAGTCCGATATTGTAAGGGCCGGCTCCATCTTGGTCTTGCACAAAGACAAGATGCTGATGGTGGCCGCGACCAGCGCCGCCAACCCGTGCATGAATACCTATAAGGACGGAAAGATCAGCCCCACCAAGGCCTGCGGAGTCGGCGACAAGATCAGACGCATCCCAGGACTCGGGAGCCGCATCAGTGCGGACAAGGCGCCTTCCACCCGAAACTTCGTGTCGGGCGAGAAATTCTGGGTAACCAAGATCGACGTGCGGGCCAATGGCGTTGTTTTCGATTTTTTCACCGACTCTACCCCGGCCGGCGACCAGGGGATTCGCTACAAGGGCGCCTTGACGATTCCGTTCGGAGCGCTGACGCCCACACCGGAAGAAGCCTTGAAGGCCGTCGCCGAGGTGATCACGGTGGCCCCTTCCGAAGACGCCAAGGACGCTAAAGACGGCGACAAGGCACAACCGGCCCCCAAAGGCGGACAACCGGCGGACGCGGCGCCGAGCCAGGCCGCGACGCCCGCGCCTGCCGTTGCGCCCGCGGAGGCCGCGCCCGCGCCAATTGCGCCTCCGCCCCCTCCTCCGCCCGACCCGGCGGAAGTGAAGGAAGGGCAAACCATGGATGAAGTCGTCGCGGCTTTGGGGCAACCCGTAAGAAAAGCCAAGGTCGGGACCAAGGATATATTCTTCTACAAGGACTTAAAGGTGACTTTCGTCAATGGCAAAGTGAAGGACGTGCAGTAACCCTTCAGGGCCGGTTCGAGACGAACGCAAGGAGATCTTCTAATGAACACACGTGGAATTCGCAACATTTCATCCGGTAAATACGTTACCGCATTTCTGGCTTTGCTGTTTTTGGCCTACCCGGCGCTTTGCGCGGATAAGCCGAAGACGGCGCCTTCCAAACCTGCGGCTCCTGCCAAGAGTTCTACGCCGGCAAAATCGGCCGGCGGAGGCGCCAGCGCATCGAAGAGCTCCAGCCCGACGACTGCGTCGCACGGTCCCACAACTAGCTCGACGCCTCACGCGACCACTACTGCGAGTCACCCAACCACCACTGGCGGGACCAGTACGCACGCCACGGGTGGCGCAACTGGCACGCACACTGGGGGCAGCGCCAAGACCGCTTCTCCCGCCGCCGGAAAAACCGGGAGTACCGGCGGCGGAAAGACGTTCGGTAACGGCGGAGGAACAACAGCCTCCGCCAAAGGTCATACCACCGTTCAGACCAGTCACGGTTCCGTTGAGAAGCGCCCGGATGGTCATATCGCCACAGTGCACGACACCAAGCGCGGTATGGATGTCCATCACAACCTCAGCGGAAACCGGCGCGTGGTTGTGGAGCGCAGCGATCATACCCGCATCGTTGCCGAGCGCGGCGGTCGCGGCTATGTGCAAAGGCCTTATATGTATCACGGCCACGAGTACGCCCGGCGATCGTACTATTACCACGGCCATTACTACAATAACTATTACGGGCGCTACGGGTATCATGGCATGTACCTGAATCCGTATTTTCCGTCTTACTATTACGGGGCGGCTTTCTACGGTTGGGCCTACAATCCGTGGGCCGCGCCGATCGCATACGGCTGGGGCTGGGGCGGTAATCCTTGGTACGGATACTATGGCGCATTCTTCACACCCTACCCGGTGTACGCCAGCCCGTCGCTCTGGCTGACGGATTACATCATCGCCAACTCGCTGCAAGCGGCTTATGTTGCCCAGGCCGCGGCTCTCAGCAATCCCGCGCCGCTAACGCCCGAGGTAAAGCAACTGATTGCCGACGAGGTGCGCCAGGAGGTTGCGCTCGAGAATAACGAGGCCCAAACTGCCGCCGCCGCGGGCGGCGAGCCGGACGCTGCCTCCAGCAGCATCGCGCGCCTTCTCACCGACGGCAAGCTGCACGTGTTCGTGGCCGGCCACGATCTCGACGTGGTGGACGCCGGAGGCACGGAGTGCGCCCTCAGCGAAGGCGATGCGATCCAACTCACCGGCCAGACCGCGCCGGATGCGCAGGCCGCGACCCTCGCCGTTTTGGCCAGCAAGGGCGGCAAGGAATGCCCCAAGGGCGATACGGTTTCCGTGGCGCTGACGGACTTGCAGGACATGCAAAACCATATGCGCGAGACCATCGATCAAGGCATGAAGGAACTGCAGGCGAAGCAGGGTCAGGGTGGCTTGCCAGCAGCTCCGGCTTCCGCCAAGGCGCCACCCGTAGAGAGCCCCATGGCCGCCATTGCGCCGCCGCCCCCGCCGGAGAGCGAAGTCGCCGCCGAGATCAAGCAACAGTCGCAGGAAGCCGACAAGGCGGAGGCCGAAGCCGCTACCGGCGCAGCTTCCGGTCCGGGACCCAACGCTGAGGCGCCAGCCCCCGAACCGGTCAGCATCGAGGCCGGCATGACCATGGATCAGGTGAAAGCGGCGCTCGGTACCCCGGTGAAGGTCTTGAGCGTGGGATCCAAAACGATCTATTCGTATAAGGACACGAAAATCACCTTTAAGGACGGGAAAGTCTCCGACGTGCAGTAGGAGTAGGTGTCGAGACGAGTCTCGACACGGCACGCACGAGTGCGTGCGACACATCATTGACCATACTCGACCAGCGTCATGAAGCCGTAGTCCATATGAAGCTGCATATGGCAGTGAAGCAGCGAGGGCCCGGGATTGTCCGCCAGGAAATCGACTTCCACTTGGCGGCGCGCCGGCACCATCACCACGTCCTTGACGACTCCCGACGTGGCAACGCCAGCGTACCGAGTCAGTTCGAATGAGTGACGATGTAAGTGCAGCGGGTGGGCTTCGTCGCTTTGGTTGTCGAATCTAAGGCGGTATCGCTTATTCGCCTGAACCCGGATCGGGGCGGTCTTGGGGAACGACTTTCCGTTGATGGTCCAGTGGTCCACCCAGCGGTTGCCCGCGAACTTCTGCCGGAAGACAAGCGGTACCACCTCGGCGTCGGGGGGCGCGACGGCGCGGTCGCGTCCGAAAACGGTATAGTCCCAACGCGAGGCCGGCGGCGCGGCCCACTGCGCCGGACCCTTGCGGTTCGCGTATTCCACCACCACGCCCAAGCCGGCATTCCGCACGCCCACGTCCACCTCGCCCAGAATCCACACGCCCGGTTGGCGCATGGTGACCACCGCGTCGACTCTCTCGGCCGGTCCGAGTTCCAGCACTTCCACCTCGCGTGGCGTGGGCACGCGGTTTCCGTCCAGCGCGACTACTTCGAACCTGTGGCCGGCGAACGCCAGGCGATGCAGCATGGTGGCGCTGGCGTTCAAGATGCGCAGCATTACCCTCTGGCCCTCTTTGACGCGGATCGGGTCGCCATACCCCAGTGAACGGCTGTTCACCGAATAGCTCTGGTAGATCGCGTCCAGCGTGCCCTCATCCGCGCCCATCGTTCCCAGGTACGGCTCCCATCCATGCAGCGCCAGGAAGACTTCGGCGTCATACCGGCCGGGATCGCTCTTCGGCTCGACATACAGGAACCCGAACTGTCCCGTATAGGTGCTGCGCTTCAGATTCCTGCCCGCGGAGACGTGCGTGTGATACCAGCGCGTGCCCGCGGGGCGCGGCACGAAGGCATACCGCCGGGAGCCACGTGGCGGGACCATGGGCGTGCCCTCTTCCTCCGCGCCGTCAACCTCGGAAGGGACGAACAAGCCATGCCAGTGCACGATCTCCGGAGTGGGTGTCTCATTGTGTATATCCACGGTGACGGAATGGCCCTCGCGCACGCGCAGCACGGGACCCGGAAACGAACCGTTATATCCGATCGTCTTGATCGTCCGGCGGGCGGCGATTTCCACTTCCACCGGCGCGATGCGCAGCGTGATATCCGCCTTGGGGTTTAGCGCCGCCAGGGGTGACGCCAACAGAGCCAAAAGGTCCCGGCGGTGCATTACTCCCACGCGCATACTACGTTCATTGTAAGGCCCGCTCGGCCCGCCCGGCCGGACGACGCGCGCTATACTGACGGGTTCAATGAGTTTCAACCGCCGCGATCCCCATAAAGCCAGACTGCGCCCCGACCGCATTCGCCGCGCGCTGCACAGCGAGCGTTCGGTCGGGGTTTCTAAGCCGGACGCACCCCCACCGCCCATACGCCTCTCCCGCTTCGCCGCAGAGCGGAGTATGCGCGAGGTCCACGCACTGACCGAAGGGCAGGCATTCGGCAGCGAAGACGATCTCAATGCCAAGCTCGCGGAACTGGCGCGCGGAGGCAAGCTGCACGAGATGGCCGGCGCATGGAAGCGGGACGATCCCAAGTGGCCGCCCAGGAGTTGGCTTACGACGCTACGGAAGCCGACGATCCGGTCGAGGCACTGCGTATGATCCATGAAGCCCTGAAATTGGATCCCGATTGCACGGAAGCGCAGCACCTGATGGTGTCGCGCGTGCCCATGAACTTGGACAGCCGCATCCGCCTGATGCGTGAAATCGTGGATAAGGCCGAGCGCAACATGGGAGAGGACTTCATTCGCGAGATAACGGGCCACTTCTGGAGTACACTGTCGACGCGCCCGTACATGCGGGCGAAGCACGCTTTGTCTAGGGCGGTACGATGCGCGGTTTGAAGGCACCGATGCCGACGCGGCCGGCGAGAACTCAGGCTACGATCCGTCCAGTTCCGGCATCACCGGAGCGTTCGTGTCCGCGTTTCACGACTATCTGGACCACGAGTTGAAGTACACCACCAAGGAGGCTTACTTCCCCAGGGGCCTAAAGATAAACGAGGAGTGGGACCATACGCATGATCCGCCGGGAGCGGGCGGGCCAGGGCCGCCGCCGCTGAGAGATGCGTATGTTCCGGGCGATTTGGCGGATGCCATGCGGAAGAATCCGCGGCTGAAAGTATTTTCGGTAAACGGATTGTTCGATCTGGCGATGCCGTTTTTCATTACCGAGTACGATCTGGCGCATATGGAGTTGGAGCCTAAGCTGCGCGGCAATATCGAGTTTGCATATTATCATTCGGGTCACATGATTTATCTAAATGTGGATGCGCTGAAGCACGTGAAGTTGGATCTCACGGGATTTTATTCTCGTGCGGCGGCAGGGGACTGATGTGTCCGCATGAGAGCGGACACGGCACGCTCAGAGCGTGCGCCACGTTGCTTTTCGTTCCATTGCTGATGGGCAGCGCCGGCACCGAAGTGTTTGCGCACCACTGCGCGGGATGTCACGGCAGCGACGCGCGCGGCACAGGCAAGGGACCGGGGCTGGCGGCAAATCCGCGGTTGGCGGGTCAATCCGGGGCGGAGTTGCGGGCGGTGATCCAGCGCGGCTTTCCGGATTCGGGCATGCCTCCATTCGATCTGCCCGCGGCGGAGATCGATGCGGTGGCCACATATATCCATGAGCTCAACGCAGGCGTGCAACCGTCCGCCGTGGCCGGGAGCCGGCGGGTTACCTGGCGCGATCCGCAACCCGGCGACTGGTTGACTTACAACGGGGATCTCAGCGCGAACCGCTATAGCGAACTGAAGCAGATCGACACGGCCAATGTAGGCGGACTGCAATTGAAGTGGCTCTTCCCGATTCCGCACTTTGGTCTGGAAGTCACTCCGCTCGAAGCCGACGGCGTGATGTATGTCACGGGTCCGAACCAGGTGTTTGCCATCGACGCACTGACGGGCGCGGAAATCTGGAAATACGCGCGCCCGCAGACGCGTGGCCTCGTGGGGGATGCATCGCTGGGGACCAACCGCGGCGTGGCCATTCGCGACGCCAAGGTCTTCTTCGTCACCGACAACGCGCATCTGATTGCGCTCGACCGCGCGACGGGAAGTCTGGCTTGGGAAACGGCGCTGGCAGAGGAGCCGCAACACTACGGAGGCACGCTGGCTCCGCTGGTGGTGAAAGACACGGTGATCGCGGGCGTGTCCGGCGCCGACGAGGGGATTCGCGGATTCGTGGCATGCTACAAGGCGGCCACCGGCGAACTGGTGTGGCGCCACTGGACCGTTCCGCGGCGCGGCGAACCGGGATCGGAAACCTGGAAAGGGAGCGAGCCGGTTATGGGGGGCGGTTCCACGTGGCTCACCGGCTCGTACGATCCGGTGACGGACACGCTGTACTGGCCCACCGGAAATCCGTTCCCCGACTCGGAGGACGCTGAGCGCGGCGGCGACAATCTGTATACCGATTCGATCCTGGCGATGAACGCCGCGAACGGCGCGCTCGAGTGGCACTATCAGTTTACGCCACACGATGTGAGCGACCGGGATGCCACAGAGCCGCCGGTGTTAGTAGATGCCGTGTATATGGCTAAGCCGCGCAAACTGCTGGTGCATGCCGACCGGAATGGATTCTTCTACGTGCTGGACCGCGTAACGGGAGAGCTGTTACTGGCCAAGCCATTCCTGCGGCGCGTGGACTGGGCGTCGGGGATCGGGGCGGACGGGCGGCCGCAAGTGAAGAACCCGCGAGGATGCCCGGATGATGCAGCCAATTGGAGCTCGACGGCATACAGTCCAGTGACTGGCCTCTATTACTTCCTGGCTCTTGAAGAGTGCGTGGGACGGCAGATGGGTTACCCGGATCAGACCGGGCAGCGATATCTGCGGGCGGTGAATATCGACACCGGGGCCATTGTTTGGGAAATAGCTCAACCGGGTCCGGCCAAGGCAAAGTCATGGTCGGGCGTGCTGGCGACGGCCGGCGGGCTGGTGTTCTACGGCAAGCCCAACGGGGGGTTCGACGCGGTTGACGCGCGGTCGGGCGAAACGTTATGGCACTTTGCAACCAACGTGCGGATGAAGGCTTCGCCGATGACGTTTAGCGTTGGAGGGAAGCAGTATGTGACAGTAGCGGCCGGGCCGAATATTCTCTGCTTTGGGTTGTAACTGCTTACCGAGGCGGGACGGACTTTCAGTCCGCCGCACGGTTCTTACCTCGTATGTATTTCCACGCAAAAACGAACGTCAGAGTACGGATGCAGAATCTCGACTTCCGGTATGAGGCCCGTGTTGTTCCCAGAATTTGTTCCACAACTCAGCGGATTCTTAGACTCCGCCGGCGAAGCTGCCAGCACCACATGCGCAGCACTTCGTGCCGGAACGCTTCGGAGTACCGCGCGATATCGGAAATATCCGCGAACCACCGATGGCAGCCACTCCGTAGTGTCCCGAACCCGCGCATGCATGCGCTGGCGGAGCCGTTGCCGAACCTGCTTGAGCTTGGCGGCCCTGCGCATGCCGATCGTCTTCCGGCTCACCATGAAGTACCCGTCGTGTGATCCTTCCCGCAGATGTGAGTGAAACCCAAAACGTTGAGGGTTTCCGGCTTCCTTTTCCCACGCTTCGCCCGCCGTTCAAACTCCGGATGCCGATTAACAATCGGCCTGCAGGGTGCCAACCTGCCCCACAAGTCCCAGGTAATCTTTGGCGTTGCGGTAACAGATGTTTCGGATCATCGAGCCGACTAAGTCGTCGCTATTTGGAATCAAGCCGTTTTCCATATCGCCGCCAATCAAGTTACATAGCACGCGGCGGAAGTACTCATGCCGCGGATAAGACATGAAGGAGCGTGAGTCGGTGATCATGCCGATGAAGCGCGAGAGCAGGCCGGTATTGGAGAGCGCATTCAGTTGCCATTCCATGCCTTCCTTCTGGTCCAAAAACCACCAGCCGCTGCCGAACTGTATCTTGCCGGCGATCTTGCCGTCCTGAAAGTTGCCGGTCATGGCGGCGAAGGCATAGTCGTCGATGGGATTGACATTATAGACGATGGTCTTCGGCAAGGCGTCTTCCATCTCCAGGCGGTCGAGGTATGCGCCCAGGGCGGCCACCTGCGGCCAATCGCCGATCGAATCGAACCCCGAGTCCGGTCCGACTTGTTGGAGGCGGCGGGTGTTGGCGCTGCGATATGCGCCCAGATGCAGTTGCTTGGTCCAGCCTTTCTCCGCGTCCAGATGGCCGAAGAACATCATCATATATGACGCGAACTGGGCGTGTTCCACGGGGCCGGCCGCCTGCCCGTTGCGCGCTCTATCGAAGATGGTGGCGGCCGCCGGTTCGGAGCAGAAATCGGCGTAGCATCGATTCAACCCGTGGTCGGAGAGGCGCGCGCCCAGGGCGTGAAAGTCCTCGTGACGCCGCCGCAGCGCATCGGTGAAATCCTGCAGGCAGCCGATATCCACGTTGCAGGCGGCGGCCAGCCGCTCGACCCAGGGGTTGAAGACGCCGGGCAAGTGGACGTTCAGGGCTTTATCGGGACGAAATGCCGGAAAGACCAGCGTGGCGAGGCTGGAGGCGCGAATCGCCCGATGGCAGGAAAGATCGTCGGCCGGATCGTCGGTGGTACACAGGTGCGTGACACGAAAACGGTTCAGGATGCCGTGCGCTCGCAATTCCGGCGTGGCCAGCAGGGCGTTGGCGCGGTCCCAGATGCGCGGGGCAGTCTGCCGATCGAGCAATTCGTCGATGCCGAAGTAGCGCAGCAGCTCGAGGTGTGTCCAGTGATACAGCGGATTGCGCAACGTGTGCGGGACGGTGCCGGCCCACGCCAGGAATTTCTCGTACGGGCTGGCGTCTCCGGTGCAATAGCCCTCGGCGATGGCATTGGCACGCATGGCGCGCCACTTGTAGTGATCGCCCTCCAGCCAGATCTCGGAAAGGTCGCGGAACTGGCGGTTTTCGGCGATGTCCTTTGGCGAGAGGTGGCAATGATAGTCGAGGATCGGCTCATTCTCCGCGAAGGTGCGATAGAGGCGTTGCGCGGTGGAATTGTTGAGCAGAAAATCTTCGGTGATGAAGGGCATTCCAGCCACAAGGATACTGCATGGCGGGACAAAACGGTGTCCCGATGAGCCGGGGCACGGCACGCACAGAGCGTGTACTACATTCCGTCATCATGGCGCCGCTTGCCAATCATTTCCAACCACTCTACAATACGAAGTACTCTCTATTGCGGCCAGCCTGAACCAAGGCCGCTAAGGTCCCGAAGATGGCAGTGTCCCCGGTTGCGTGCTAAGTCACTTGCCTTTACCGGGTGCGCCCTGCTTGCCCCAAAAGACATCGTAATCTCCCACCTTGGCCGAGTGCGCATACATCTTGCGCAGCCCGAGCGTGTCGATGCGCGTATCGTCGTCCGATATCTCCACCGCATCGAAGGCGCCGGCTTTAAGCCGCCGGTCCACCTCCTTTTGGGGTATCACGTGCAGTTCCCGTGCCGTGGCCGGCGGAAAGTCGAGCTTGTGCGAATCCTCCAGCTCCATACCCGGCGGCGGCACATGTTTGGTCACGAAGTAAGTAGGCTCGTCGGCGAACAGGACAGCTTGCGGAGGCGTCACCTGCTTCACCTTCGCGGCGATGTCCTGCACATCGTGCCAGGCGAAGTCGTCGCGCCCCTCGATCAGCACCTTTGCCAGGCAAGCGCCGGTCAGCAGGCATACGATCAGTACAGGCCACCACGGACGGTCCGGAGATCCCAGCCGCGAGCCTACGTCATACAATCCGGCGCAAGCCAGAATCGCGAGAAACGGTACGGCCAGCAGATAATATCGCCGGAAGGTGGGGGTGGCGGTCGAGATATGTGCCATCAAAGCCACCGCCAGCCAGGCGCATAAATAGTATTCGCGGCGCTGCGCGCGCTCCCAACCGCCGCGCTTCCGCATGAAGAGCAGACCCGCCAACGCCAGCATCCCCAGCATCAACGCCTGCGGCGAATCGAGCCAAGCGAACCATTCTCCGAAGTTATGCGCCAGCGCGCCTTCCCATTGCCGCTGGCGGTAGAGCAGATTATAGTGGAGCACGTTGAAAATCGCCTGCCGCGGTCCCTGCGCGAACAGCCATGCGAGCGGCACAAAGGTCACCGCGCCACCCGCGGCGAAGGCTCCCAGCTTCGCCCATCGGTTCCCGGCGCGATTGCAGACCAGCATCCAGAGCAGCAGCACCGGAGCGGCTGGCGTCGTCAACAGCGAACAGTTCGCCGCGGCACACGCCAGCAAGCCGGCCGCGCCGGCGCGCCATGGCCGTACGCGGTCCACCGCCGCCACCGTGAACAGAAAGGCGGTCACGATCAGGAACAGGCACAGCCCATAAGCCTGTGCGATGGGCCCGAATTCGACAACCTGGGCATTCAGACCGAACACGCATATTGCGGTGATCGCCGTCGGCAACCGCCAGCCGGGATCCGGGAAGCGGCGCAACAGATAGCCCCCCGTCAGCAGCACCGCCAGCGTGGTCATCAGCGCAGCCACGGCATGCGGCGTATGCCAGGTGGCTCCAAACAGGCGCATCCAGCCGGCGTTCCAGTAAACGTTTAGCGGCGTCTGCGGGTAGCAAAAGTCCAGATAGGGCCGCATACCGCGATTGATGGACTGCGCCGCCACCAGGTGCCAGCCTTCGTCCCACGCGAATGCCCGCGTATGCGCGTAGACCTGCAGCAGGGACGCGATCAGCGCGATCAGGCCGATTACAATCCGATAATCCGGCCGCGGCCGCGCGCCCGTCTCGGGACTCATGTGGCGGCTCCGAATCTCCGCGCATGTTCTTCGCGGGTGCAGAGGCTGTTCCGGTCGATGGCTCGGTCGATCGCCAGAATTCCGTCCAGATGGTCGATCTCATGCTGCAACAGCTCGGAAAGCGCGCCCGCCGCTTCCACCCGCCGCACTTCGCCCGCGCCGTCTTCGTAACGCACGCGCACCGTCTGGCTGCGCTCCAGATACACCAGCAGGCCGGGGAAGGAGAAGCAATCGTCCCACAGCCGGAATTTGGCCTCGCTCCGATCCTCATACTCTGGATTGCGGATAGCGTATGCTACTCCTTCGAATTCGATGTAGATCAGCCGCAGCGGATGGCCGATCTGGACCGCACTGATGCCGCGACCGAAGCCGTGCGTGCGGCGGAATTCGTCGAGCGTGGCGCGCAGGTCCTCGAAGATCGCGACGGCCTCGGAGGGTTCGCTGACCGGCGCCGAAACGGTGCGCAACAACGGATCGCCAAGCTGGAGAATGCGGCGGGAAGGCATCGCTTTTCGACAGCCCTAACTCTCCGGCCGTTCCGTAGCCTTCCCCGCATCCGCGCTCAAATACATCCGCCGGTCGCGATGGAACGCCACGTTCGCCAGATGCGGGGCCGAAACCGCGCTCGCGCCTACTTCCACCGGCGCATTCGGTTCGGTGCGCGATTTCACGCAATCCAGGAAGTTTTGGATGTGCGACTCAATAGGGACCGGCGCTTCAAACGTCTGCACGGGCTGCTGGTTCTTGGGCCACGGCTCTTTCCATACGCGGTAGCCCTCGTTGTTTATCACCAGGGTGCCCTGGTCGCCGCAGAACGTGATGGACCAGTCGTTTTCATAAGAGTTCGTATAGTTCAGCGTCCAGGTGGCCATGAAACCGGCGTACTCGAACACCGCGCAGAAAACGTCGGGCACTTCCGAGCCGATAGTCTTGGCGATTTGCCCGTAACAAACCGCCGATTTCGCGGTGCCCGCGTTGGTGAACCACTGCACCACATCCATCAGGTGCGTGCCCTGGTCGGTCATGTTGCCGCCCGAGTAATCCCAAAACAGGCGCCACGAGCGGAACCGCATGGGCTGCAGCTCGCGGTCCTTCGCCGGACCTAGGAAGCGCTTCCAGTCCAGTTGGCCGGGCAAGGGCGAGTTGTCCAGCTCGTGCGCCACGTTCCAGTTCCACATCGGCTTCACCAGCGTGATCTTGCCCAGAATCCCGCTATCCACCAATTGCTTCGCCTTGATGATGGATTCCGCGCTACGCCGCTGCATGCCGATCTGCACGATCTGTTTGGTCTTGCGCACCGCTTGCACCATTTGCCGGCTTTGCTCCAGCGAGTGCGACATGGGCTTTTCCAGATACACGTCCTTGCCTGCATCGAGCGCCGCCAGTAGGCAAGGGGCGTGCTGATGATCGGGCGTGGCCACTACTACCGCGTCGATGCCGCTCTGCGCCAGCAGGTCGTGATAGTCAAGGTGCGGCTTGGCGTCCGGCGCATCCTTGAGCGCGGCTCGCATGTTGGGCTCGTAGACTTCGGAAACGGCCACACACACCGCACCCATCTTCTGGAAATTGCGATTCAGATATCGGCCGCGCCCGCCCGCGCCGATCAGGCCATACGCCAGCCGATCATTCGCGCCCCATGCCCGCCGCGGGATAAACAGCGGCGCCGCGGCCAGCGCCGTGCCCAAGAATGTCCTGCGATCCTGTTCCATCGTAGTCTCCTTACGCTGCTCACTGTATAACCATTAAAGTGGCTATTGCAAAGGCTTGCGCCCGCGCACGTGCAGAAAATACGCGACCACGCGGGTGTCCGCCACCACCGGAAACCGGGCCGCCGTCTCGCAATCCACGCACGGCTCGGCTACCCGCTCGATCTGAAAACCCGCGTCCATCACCGCGTTGAGCCAAACCGAAAGCGGCCGGTGGAATCGCGGCACCTGAAACGGACGCAGGCCGGCTCTGGCGGCTGCCGGCGCCTCGGAAAACAGCCACTGGTCAATGCGGCCGTGGATATCGTCGAAATAGCCGCCCACTTCCAGGGCGTAGGCCGCGCCTTGGCTATTGCGGAGCAGCTTGCGGTACGGCGGATCGAAGCATGGGTGGGTGATGGAGAATTGCAGGAATCCCCCCGGCCTCAGGACGCGGCACGCTTCGCACAGCGCGGCGTATGGTTCCGGCATATCCATCAGGCTCATGAATGCGGTCGCGAAATCGAAGGCGGCCTCGCGAAACGAAAGCCGCTGCGCGCTGGCGGCGGCATAGCGGATGCCCGCGGGGCGGGAGCGCTCCTCTTCGCACACGCATGGCGCACGAACGTAGGCGCCACATCGACGGCCCACATTTGGGCTCGGCGCTGCGCCAGCAATCGCGTGTTGTGCCCCTCGCCGCAGCCCAAATCCAGCCCCGTGAGACCGCCAACGTCCGGAAGCATCTCAAGAAACGCGGGCGTATTGAACAGGTCGCGATAGACGTCGTAACCCTGGCGGCACAGGCGCGTCCATGCTTCGGCATTCTGCTCCCAATAGCGGCCGGCCTCGGAATCGTCCATTTGGCTATTATGAAACGTCTCGCCCGTCAAGCGAGGCGAAAGTCAAAGCTGGATTTCCGAGATGGCCGAACCTGCACCACGTGATCGCCCGCGTCGAAACCGTCGAGCAAACCATTGTGATGCGCGACGATTTGCTCGAAGCGCAGGTCCCCCGCATCCGCTGTGGCATG
>DATNMW010000083.1:0-7650 GCA_035602155.1 Bryobacteraceae bacterium
TGCTCGTAGAAAATGCCGTAGCCGCCGCGAATGGACGTTTTGCCGTTGCCGAACGGGTCGAAGGCGAAGCCGATGCGCGGCGCGGGATTGAACAAGTGGCCCTTCGTGCAACCCCCCGGCACGCCGTTCACGCCGCACTGCACCAGTCCGTTGTAGGGGTTCCCCGTGCCGGGGATAATAGCGCCGACCTGCCCGGTAACCGATCCGGTGACATCGAGCTGGGGCGCCGCGGCAGCCTGGAACGCAGACGGTTCGAAATTATACTCCTGATGGTACTTGTCATAGTAAGTTCCAAACATGCTGATGCGCAATCCCAGGTTCAAAGTGAGCCTCTTGGAGATGTGCCAATCGTCCTGGATATAGGGCTCCCCGACTTTGTAACGGTTGTAATACTTGATCTTCGAATTGGTTTGATTGAAACTCGCGACCTGGCCGGTTAACATGTCCGCGAATGCATTGCCGGTGGTGATGGCCGCGTCGGTATTGTCGAAGCCCAGGATTCCCTGAATGTACGGACTATTCTCCTCGTTCTTTTCGGCCGCCACCAGGTAGACGCCGAAATACAGGTTGTGTCCCCCGAAGATTTTGGTCAACTGGTCTTTATAGGTGTAGGTTGGATTCGCGTTATTCCAGGGAAAGTACCCGGTATCGAGCTGGAAGCCGCTGGTATCGTAGTTGATGCCGCCGGCTACGTTGACGGCCGGCATGAGCCCGCCAAATCCGTTGTTATACAGGCCGGTCATGGTAAAGTCGGAGGGACGCGTGGTGGGACCGACGGCATTCAGGAAAATGTGATCCGTCGTATAGCTGAATGTGAATTCGTTCAACAACGTGGGTGAGACGTTGGCGGTGAGATTGGCCACCAGGCTCACCCCCGGGCCCACGAAGTTGGTCTGCACCGTGGGAAACGAAGCGCCTTGGCCCCACTCCGGTGTCGGCTCGATCTGAGTCCAAGAATCGTGAATGAAACGGACGAACATGCGCAGCTTGTCGCTGAAATTCTGATCGATGCGGAAGAGTTCCTCGTGCCAATGAGTGGGCAATGCGGGCGCCGCGTTGTAATAGTTGTTGGCGGCATTGGCCATAGGCAGCAGCGCCAGCATATCCTTGGCGTTGGGATCGACCGGAACCGTGTTGTTGGGATAGTACGATCCCGTGATCGGGTTCACCGGACAATCCGGATAATCCGCCGTGTCTACCACGGAGGCGAGGTTGGCCGCCGGACAGACGTCGGAGAAATTTCCTTGCCGCTCCTGCGCGGAGGGAACCTGCTGATTGTATATTCCGCCGGGAATGATTTCCCGCCGAACTTCTTCGGAGAAGAAAAAGAAAGTCTTCTCCTTTTTCGTGTTGTAGACACGCGGAATAAATACCGGGCCGCCGATGGTTCCGCCGAAGTCGTTCTTCTTGTACTCGGGTACCGAGGACTCGAAGAAATTCCGGGCATTGAAGTCGTCGTTCCGGACGAATTCGAAGAGGTCGCCATGGAAGTCCTTGGTGCCCGATTTCGTCACCGTCTCTATCGTCCCCGATCCGTTTCTGCCATACTGGGCGCCATAGTTGGACGTCAGCACCCGGAACTCGGCGATGGCATCCACATTCGGGTAGACGTTGAGCGTGGAATTGCTGCCGTTATCCATGTTGTCGCCGCCGTCGACCTCCCAATTGTTGTACTCGACGCGGCCCCCATTGATGCTGTAGTTCACGTTTCCGTTGATGCCGACCACGCCCTCATCCTGCCCGGTCTGGTTGCTGACGCCGGGCACCAGCGTAATCAGTTGCGTGAAGTTGCGGCCGTTGAGCACCAGTTGGCTGATCTCCTTTTCGGTGACCACGCCGGACAGCTCCGAGGATTGCGTCTCCACCTGCGCAACCCCAGTGCCGGCAACGCTGATTTCGCTGGTGATCTGTCCCACCTCCAGGCTGGCATCGACGCGCGCCTTCTCGCCCACGGGCAGGACGATGCCAGTGGCTTCGAAGGTCTTAAAACCGCTGGCTGTGATTTTTAGGTTGTAGGTTGCCGCGGGCAGCCCCGCCACGAGATAGTCGCCACCGGCGTTGGTGGCGGTATTCAGAGTGACGCCAGTGCCCACGTCGGTAACCGCTACCGCGGCGTTGGGAAGCGCGGCGCCCGATGCATCCCGCACGGTTCCGGTAATCGAAGCTCTATTCTGGCCGCACAGCGGGCCGGTGGCGACGAGGCTTGCCGCGATCAAAGCGATGGCAAATGTGAACGTCCGAAGGTGCATCGAAGACTTCCTCCCTTAATCTGCGAGTTCGAATTGCTTGTAAGTTCCGAACATTCTAGCTTCTATCGCCGGCGCATGCAAGGCCCCCGCGAAGTGCGCTTGCCAATGCCGACAAAAAGCGTTGAAGTTTCGGTGGGAGAGGGGTAAACGGGCGGTACTAACCGGAAAAGGGATCGGCAACGGTTGCTGCGGGCACGGCCAGGGCGCGGCGTCGCGGGGATCTATCGGGCACAATTCGCGGTCCGGCTCTACTTCGGGGAACCGGGATCGGCGCTTCGCGCACTGGCGCTTCCGATCTCAGTCTTCACGAGGCCATCAAGCACGTCGTATTGGACTGCCCCGGTAACGATTGCGCCGTCGATGAACAGAGTGGGGGTAGCGGTCACGCCCAACTGGACCGCGCGCGCCCTCTCGCGGAGTACCTGCGGGAGGAGCTTGTGGCCGCTCATGCAGGCTTCAAACTGCTTTGCGTCCATTCCGATCGAAGCTACGCTTGTATCGACCGACGCGAGGTCCAGCGGATACTTCGCCGCGAAAAGGATGTCATGCATCTTCCAATACATCCCCTGTTCATCGGCGCATTTCGCCGCTTCCGCGGCTTGCACCGCGCTGTGGTGATTTTGAAGCGGGAAATTCAGGAAGACGAATTGTACGTCGACTGGGTGTTCGCGCTCCAAGCGCTCCAATACGGGCTTCATCCTGGCGCAGTACGGGCACTCGAAGTCCCCAACCTCCAAGACGGTGACGGCCGCCGCCGGATTGCCTTTGTGCGGCAGCCCCGCAACGTCAACGTCAAACCGGGGCGGCACACCCGTCCATTCGATCTTGGCATCCGCCCTTAGCTTCTGTGACAGCTCGCCCTTCAGCCGTGCCCTCCGCGCTTCGCTCAAGCGGGCCTTGATGCTTTCCAGCGCAACGGCCTTGGGCAACGAAGGTGCGCGCGGGGGCTCGCTATCGTAAACGGCCAAGGCCTCAGCATCTGTAATCGGCAACAGATTCCGGTCGATGTGTTCGGCCTCATACTGCTCCGGCGTCAGGCCAGCCGCCGCCGCCGCCCGCCCCATCAGGTATTCGTCTACCGCACGGGAAACAGCCTCATGCTTCAGGCTAAATTCGTCGCTTTGCAACTTTAGCAGGCGATTCCTGGATCTGACATCGATGTCCTTTTCCGAGATCGCCTTTCCGTCAACCGTGGCCGATACGGGGGGCTGCTGGGCGGCCAAGCGCGCCGCACCGCCCAGGGACGCCATTAGAATAAGCCCGCAGACGGCGGGAACCGACCTCATACGCCCTTGCCGCGTTTTTCTCACCAAGTCGCTACCCTCAAATTCCGCAGGAAGCACTCCCTGCTGGCTAAAACAAGCGATTCACTCCGAAATCCGGTATCTTGCCGCTTGCGATCTGGGTCTGCCAAGCTGCCAACGCGGCGCCGCCCGCATTCCAATGATGCGACGCGCACTGGCTGACATACTGCGCGACCTCGGCGGTCTGGCCCGCGGACAGCAACTCCTTAGCCAGGCGCATGCTGGGCCCAATACCGGCCCCGATGGACGGCGGCAGATCCGCCAGCGACTGATGGAGCGCATCGATCGCTCCGGCGAGAATGCCCTGTTTGAGGCGAGCCACGCCAATCAGCGTCCACCCTCGCATCAGCATGATCTGCCGGTGAGTCTCCGGGAACGCCTGCGCGGCGGCCAGGGAATTCTGCGCGTAGCGTTCCGCGTCACTAAACCGGCCACTGGCTACCGCCAAGTCCGAGAGGTGGCATAGCGCCGCCGGAGAGGCTTTGGTTCCTTGTTTACCCTGCGCCGCGAGCGTAGCCGCGAACCTCGAAAGCCGCTCAGCCGCGGGTTGCCGCTGGTCCAGCAACGTCAGCGGCTTCTGCAGCGCGCTTGCATCGCGCGCCACGGCCGCCCAGTCGCCGGCGGCGACGGCGTCTTGGAGTCCCGCAATCAGTTGCGCGACGGACGACGCTGAAACGACCTCTTCCCGTACGGGAGCCTTTCCCGCCGCGGGAATTGGTGCATAAGAGGCTGCCTCCACCCCGATCCCGCCGACCAGCACGGCCGCGGACCAGTAATCGCCGGTGCCGGCCGTAAACGAGAGCTCACCCGCCAATTCCTGCACGGATCGGCTCGCGCCGGCTGCAGTTGTAATCAGGCAACCGGCCGCAAGACACGAAGCCAAACATGTCACCTTATTAAACATAGTCCGTACTCCTTTTTCTATCTCGATTTGCATTTGCTACTGCATGAATTCTCACAACTCGATTCCGCGGTCGCTGCCGCATTAACCGTATTGGTATAGGTGATATCGCAATTGGCCAGCGCGGCGTCGTAGGTGTCCTCGCAATACTGATCGGCCGAATCATAGGTATCCTCGCATGCGTCGTCGCACATATGTTCGTAGTCCCCATTGAGTGCACAGTCGTCCAGGCAGTCTTCGTATGCGGTTTCCGCCGTGTCCTCGCAGGTATCGTAGGCCGTGCCGGCGGTCTCCCCGCACTGGGTATCCGCGGCTTGCGCGTCCAAAATCGCGCTGTTGTAGGTGTTCTCGCAAGTTGTGTCGCATGCCGAGAGACTGCAGCTTACGACTACCGAAACCGTCAGGCTGGCGTATTGTATGCCGGTTTCCTCGTCTTTAAGAGTAAAGACCATACCGTTGTCGACCCAAACGCCGGTCGGGCAAACTCCTCCGGTGCCGTTTATGCCGCTCGAGCAGAAGAGGCTGCCTGCGGCGTAAACCGCAATCGCATCCCCGACTGGCGGCTTCGCGAAGGACCACGTGATGGTGGTAGAGCCGAGCGTGCCGCTGGTTATGTAGATTGGATTGGGACTGGCGCTCATGGTCTGTGCCTCTGAACTGAAGCACCCCACCAAGGCGAACGATGCCAATAGTGCGCCACGCGTTGCGATCCGACTGAGGGCCTTTCTAATGCGCATGACAACCTCCTGGCGAAACCGTTTAACGTATTCCACAGTCCCGCCCAGTATCGATGGAACCGCCCTTGACCTTACAGGGCTAACTATCCCCGATTTTCCAGGATGACCTCCCGATTTTCAGGGATAAAACTCCTGAATTCCGGGAGCTAAGTCAGAGTACATCGGTCTGGAAACAGATGTCAACACAAAAATCGAAATAAATAGCTGGACAACATTTGCGTCGTGCCCTTCATCACAAGTTAGCTGCGAATTATATCTAGATTAGGGTAGTGGGTCAGTTTGCGTGAGCTTAGGATAGCCCGCAATGCCGCAGGCGGCGGGGCACGGGACGCGCGCCCGGTGTCCACCGGCGGTAAGGCAATCCAACATTCGGCCCGGAGGGACCGGGCATTTGCGCTGGAACCGGGCCGTGAGCGCCGCGGGGAATGAGAGGCTGCATAGGCCCGCAACGCCGGAGTGCCCGGAATGGCTTCCAATTCCGAGCCTTCGGCAAGACAAGAACCGAGGACTTGGGCACAAGAAAATTGGCGGAACCGGCGCGTTGCGTTGGCGTCATACTATCAGGAGTATCTTATGGACTTCTTTAGGTTTTCGGGAATTTCGCAGCGGTTTCTCCAGGGCGCGTGGCCGATGGCCGGCCTGCTATTGGCGGCCGGTAGCGCCGCGGTCTATGCGCAGACCGGCGCCAGTAACCCGCAAGCCGTGGTTGTTAGGGTAGTGGCCGATTCGGGAGGCCAGCCGGTATCGGATCTGAAGGCTTCAGACTTTGCCGTCCTCGACAATGGCTCGCCGCAGCAGATCGTTTCCCTGCGCCTGCAGCAAAGCGACAGACCTCATCCGGTAGTCATATTGTTCGACTTGTTGAACGCCGGCGAGTCGTCTCGCGGAGCCGTTTGGAAAGCCGTCAAAACTGAGTTGCCTCGTTTGCAGTCTACCGGGCAGGTCTATCTCTACCTGCTGGTGGCCGATGGCGGTCTATATCCCGTGCATGCCCTACCGGCCACGCCCGCCGCCCAGGTGGCGGCGAGCGCCGATTGGCTAAAGGATATCGGCCCTTTATTGGACGCCGCCATGCAAAAGGTCAGCCAGTTGAAGCCGCAGGATCTCCGAGCCGCTTCTCCGACCTCTCTCCAGTCGCGCTTCAAGGCCAGCTACGACGCCTTGGAGAATATGCGCGCGATGATGGCGAGAATGCCTGGCCCAAAGGAACTCCTGTGGGTCACTTACGGTGTTCCGAGCGCCATTCAACTTGTTGATCGGACCTGGTTCGACGGCGCCCCGCTGCTGCGGCAGCTTGGCACGCGGTTCGTCCAGTCCGGAGCGACGGTCTATACGGCCGACCCGGGGATGAATCTCCAAGCCGGAGTTCTCGATCGGGACTCGCTCGATATTCTGGCGGGCGTAACCGGGGGCCGCGCATTTTCGACGATCGACCTCAACCGCGCGATTACCCGGATCGAAGCTGACGCGCTCACCAACTACAGCCTGGCATATCAGCCATCCGCCAATAACTGGGACGGCAAGTTCCATAAGCTACGCGTCACGGTCGCCCGCAAGGGGATCCACGTTCAAACCGAAGCCGGGTATTACGCGGCTTCGGGTTCGTAGACTCGCATTTGGGCTGGGATCCGGCGGCTAGGCTAGAACTCCAGCGTTTGGCCCAGGCTCAAGCCCAACCGCCGGGCCTCGCCGCCGCCGAGCTCCAGCACAAATTGCGCCATCTGGTGGCCGCCATAGTTCGCGCACAGGCTCGCCTTCGTCTTGCATGGCGGCGTGTCGGGCGAGATCTCCACGATGCGATGGCTCGTGTCCATCCAGACGATGTCCAGGGGAATCCTGGTCTGGTACATCCAATACGGATGCAGCCCCGGCGTCTGGTGTATGAAGAGCATGCCCCGATCACGAGGCAGAGAATCGCGAAACATCATACCCTTCTGCATATCCAGGTCGTTCATTTCGACCTCGGCGCGAATCTGCTTCCCTCCGGGCAGCGTGACTTTGCGCGTAAGAAGCACGTCGGGACCTTCGGTTTCAGGACCGCCGCAACCGGTCCCCACGAGCGCCAGCAATATGGTCCACGGCAATAACGGCGGAAAATAGCGCATGCGTTAAAATGGTAGCGCGCTTGAAGCCATCTTAGGACCGTCTCAAAGCATGTGGAAACGCATCCGGCTTACGCTGGAGATGATCAAGTTCGAGCATTCCATCTTCGCCCTGCCATTCGCGCTGACAGGCGCGCTGCTGGCAGTACGCCATTCCGGCCTGAGTTGGGGCGCGGCTTGCGGCAAGATGGGCTGGATCGTGGTGGCCATGGTGGGAGCGCGCTCGGCGGCGATGGCCTTCAACCGTTTGATCGACGCGGGCATCGACGCGCGCAATCCCCGCACGCGCATGCGCCATTTGCCCGTCGGCGTGCTCTCCCGCGGCTTCACGTGGGGCTTTACGGCGGTCTCCGCGCT
>DATNMW010000084.1:0-12552 GCA_035602155.1 Bryobacteraceae bacterium
TTGCGGGACAACCTGCGCGCCATTACCCAATTCGGCCGCCCTCACCAGCCCGACTGCCATCTTACGCCCGTTTCCGCCACCCTGGCGCCCATTTTCATCCCCATGGGCGGTCGCCATCCGACCAGGTTGTTTTGCTTCGTACTGCGCGCGAATTTGGACGAGCAAAGCCATTTTAACCTTTAGAATCAACGAATCGATATACAGCAATGCTTGAATTTCCGTCCGCTGCCACAAGGGCAAGGCTGGTTGCGACCGGGCTGGGCGGCGGGTCTCGGGGCGGCCGGTTTGGAGACCAATGGCGTGTGCGTTGCTGCGGGCGGGCGGCCTTGGACGGCGAGCGCGGCTTTGAGGCGCGCGGCGGCGGGAGCCTGAGGATCGGCGAGGACGGCCTGAATTGCGCCGAGCGCCTGGCCCGCGAGCGACCGGGCTTGCTCGCGCCAGGCGAGGTCCTGGTCGCGCCGGGTTTCGATGAGGGCCTCGCGAAAAGCGGGGGAACGCAGCCAATTGCCGACGGTGTTGCGGTGAACGCCGACGAATTGGGCCGCAGCGGTAGCGGTGGAGCCGGCGGACAACAGAGCGAGAGCGCGCTGCTGGGCCGGGGTCAGGCTGGGCGCCATAGGTTGGGGCCTCCTTAATTCCAGGAGAGCACGGGGGCGGGCGGAGTTGGCGGGGCTGGGGCGCTAGGTGATTGATTGGATGGGGGATGTTTTTGGCGAGGGCGGTGACTGGGGCGGGTGGTGGGGCTCGGGTTAGGCCTTATGCCCGACCGTGCTTGGACGGCAATTGCCGGCAGCTTGTCACGGTCCGGCCGTTCCTCGACCACGTGCCAGATTCCTGGTGGCAAGCGCTGTTGGCAAGAGGAATCGGCTCCCGGCCGGGCCTGGCCCTCTCTCCGAGTGGCGCGTGATACATCCAGAACACGTTCCAGGGTCAATCTGCATTCCCCGGGCCCCTGATGCCAGCGCCTCAACCCTGCCGGCTCGCGCTCCTTGCGCAGGTTGCGGTAATCACTTTAATCGTCAGGCTAGTGAGTTATTGCACGAGGATGCCTATTTCCTCAACCATGATCAGAGATCAGGGAACAGAAATCAGGAATCGCAAAATTCACACTTGCCATCGACCGACAAATCCACTACCATAAGGTTGTGGATCGATTGGGTACAACATTTGCCGCTTTGTCCGATCCAACCCGACGGGGGATGATCGAACGACTCTCACATGGTCCTGCCTCTGTGCATGGCTTGACGGAACCGTTTGCACTCTCGCAGCAGATGATTTCAAAACATATTGCCTCCCTGGTGCGGGCGCGGATTGTGATCAAGACGAAGCGTGGACGAGAGAGTGTGTGCACGCTTAGGCCAGAGGCGATAAAGACAGTCAGCGACTGGGCGGCTTATTATCGCCGATTCTGGGAAGAGAGTTTCGACAAGCTGGATGTAGTTGTGAATCAAATGAAAAAAACGGAGGTCAGAGATGGCAAGAACCACGGTTAACGCGACAGAGCGGATGGTTGTCACAAGAGTTTTCGATGCTCCACGCGAATTGGTATGGAAGGCGTGGACAGACCCGAAATACGTGATGCAATGGTGGGGACCGAAGGGTTTTACTGCGCCTTTCTGCAAGATCGATTTTCGTGTCGGAGGAAAATTTCTCTGCTGCATGAGAGCGCCGGATGGGCAGGAGTTCTGGAATGCTGGTGAATACCACGAGATTGTTCTGCATGAGAAGATCGTTTCCTCCATGTACTTTTCCGACCCGGATGGAAACAAGGTCGAAGCTGCGCAATATGGAATCGAACATGAGGCTATCGCCGATGCGCACGACGTAGTTACGTTTGAGGATTTTGGAAACGGCCAGACGAAGCTCACCTTCATTGGCAACGAAACCATGGAGCACGCCAAAAATAGCGGTCAGTTCGAAGGCTGGAACCAGATACTCGATAAAGTTGACGCAGTTGTTGCGGGGCTAGCGCAGACGAAATAAGAAGTTGAAGTTTTGAGGATCGTCATGCGGGAGATACTGAACGTAAAGCAAACGCAGGTCCATGCCGGAGACCCAAGGTAAGGTTCAAAAAGTGCGGCTGCGACAAAAGAGTCATCTCTTTCGGTAAGCTTCGCACACGCCTGTTGCTAAGACCAGAGTTACTCATTCTGGCTCGACGCAGCAATGCGCCCAGAGAGCCGGGATATTCGAGCGGCGCGCGCCGTCACGTCCCCGCCTTGTCCGGCAATCTGTGGTATTGAGAAAGGTGAAGGTCGAACTAAGCGCCCATTCGCCGGGCGCCAAGGTAAGCATGCGATGGACAATTCCGAGAAGGACCGCCTGGCCAAGGCCGTGGTAGATCTATGGATCTTTTTTCAGGAGGCGCTTGGCGCGACGAAGCGGAAGTATCCGACGCGGGAGTTCCTTTCGTTTGTAGAGGCCACCCGAAGCTACATCGACCTGACGCGAGACGATCAACTCATACATCGAGAGGTCGCCAGGGCTATAAACGGCTTGACGGAATTTTCTCCGACTGGAGAGAAAACGCGTGCCAGGCAGAATCCTCTATGAGGCGGAACGGCTGGAGTGCTTATTCTTCGATGGGTTTGATCCGCACTTTGAAGGGGACGAGCCTCCGGGCTTGTAGAGCGGGGATCTCTCCGAAGCGCGACGCCGGCCACCGGTGCGCAATACGGCGCCGGATTAGTCCTCGTAAACGGGCATGGCTCCCGCCACCCTACGGCGGGCTTGCGCCATGATGGCGACGTGCAGCAATTCAACCGCATTACGATGGATCCTGAAGTCATGGGTGGCAAGCCATGCATCCGCGGCATGCGTGTAACTGTGGGAATGATCGCGGAAGCGATGGCAGCCGGCCGCACCATCGAGCAATCGCCGCCTGGTTTCCCGTACATCGAAGAGCCTCCATGAGGTCATCCAAGCCTATTCCAACGCCCAGCGCTCTACGTTAACACGGAATGCGCTCTCGACCAAGGAAGCGCTTGATACGTGGCCAGTGCTCCGCCTACTTAATCTCAAACCGCCCAAACGCCAGCCCCAGGTCCCGCCGGTCGGCGCCAACGCGTACCGTGCGGCCCAGTTCCACGGTGACCTCGATTTCGCTCTTGCCAACAGCCCCCGGCGGCAGCGGGAACGCGAAAGTGCTTTCCGCATCGCCCTTCGTAAACTGCGCGAGACCCACGCGGAAGCCGTCCACGCTCACCGTCATCTCCAGCGGTCCATTCTTGACTTGAGCCGCCGGACAGATGGCGCTCAAGTACAACTTCTGCCCGGCCGTGCGCGGACCGGGCATGCGCACGCTGGCGGTGCGCGACATCCAGCGGGATCCGAATTCGACCGGATACCAGCCTCCGCCGAGACGATCGGTCACCAGCGGATCGGCCACATCGATGCGTAGCGGCCCGGCGCCGGCCGCCCCGCCTTCGGGCAGTACGTATTGATGCGTGATGTTGCGCAACGGCCCGTTCCCGGCGCGGTACACCACAATCTGGTCCCGGTCCAAAGCGCGGCGGGTTTCTGCGACGGGCAGGACGAACTTGGATATGTCGTCCATCTCGGGATGCGCCGAAATGGCCGCTTCGGAACCCGGCGTCAGATACACGTCCGGAATCCGAAGAAACAAAAAAGGCCGCTGCTCGATGGCGCCCCAGAATAGGCTGTCGTCGACGCCCTCGAGCAGGATTACCTTGCCCGGATGCAATTCGTGTGCGCGCGCGACACCCAGCACCAGGGCCTGCTGCGCCTCGCCGCGCACGCGATACCATTTCGCGATGCTCCGCCCGACCGGTACGTGTTGCACGATAAAAGCGGCAGCCAATAGCGCACTTAAGATCTTAAGAGCCGGACCTTCACGCCAGGCCCAGGCCAGCGCGTAGCCTCCCAACATTGCCAGGCAAAGCGCGGGCAGCGTCAGATAGTAGTCCGTGATGTGGTCCCGCAACGGAACCACTGGGCCCAGCATGATGAAATACCAGGTAAGCAAAACCAGCGGCAGCCAATTCTTCCGCCTCGCCCGGCAGATGGTAAACGCGAGCAACGCGACCGTGCAAGCCACCATTAACAAGGCGCCGACGAACGGGGTGAAAGGGGAAAGTTGGCGCATACCGATGGGCTCGAATAACCGGCGCCAGTAGGTCCACAGCGTCGCCGGTATGGCGCGATCGAAATGCATCGTGTAAGGCACAGTGCCCTGATTGGGCGCCAGGACCACATGCAGGATGCCGTACACCGCCGAGACCGCAAAAAAAGGAAGGGTCCGCCGGAAATATTTGCGCGCGCACAGCAGCGCATAGCTGGCGACCAACGCCGGGAACACGATGTTGGTCTCCATGGCCAGAAATCCGGTTAGAAAGGCGGCCCAAGTCCAGGCATAATAGCGGCGATCGCCGGTTTCGACGTACCGCAGGAAAAAGTGCAGCGCCAGCAGCAGGAAGAAGCCGCAAGCCACCAGGATGTACTCGCAAGTCCACGACATCACGGTGGCCAGCTTGCTGTTCGCCACCCAGAGAATGGCCGCCCAGAATCCGGCCGCGCGCGACGCGGTGAGCCGCGAAGCAACGGACTCGGCCAGAGCCAGGTTCGCGAACATCGTCAGGAACACCCAGATGCGGTAGGGCAGAGCGTCGCTGCCGAACATGGCGCCGAACGCCAGGAAGAACACGCGCTCGCTGAGCGGCCGCCAAGTCCCCTGCACGGTCGGAGCGAACAGCGTCCGGAGCAGGCCCTCCCATCCGTGCGCCTGGTTCGGCAGGTTCAGCCAGACGAAGTCGTCCTGTTGGAACCATGCCAGCAATCCCGGCCAGTACAGAATCAGGCAAAGAATCGAAGGAGCCACCCAGTAGGCGGCGGTGAGGAGTTTTCGTCTCAACGAAAGATTATAACGGGCGGCGGCGCGAGCCGATTCCGAAATAAATGGTGAGAATTCGGCGTGTCACGCCACTAGTGATCAGCTTTCCGTGAAAAGTGGCAGAACGGGTTCTCGTGAGGAGCACAAGGGCTTCAAGCGAGAAAGCCCGGGTCTGGCCCGGGCCTTCACTTGGAGCGGAAAGGAGGATCGACTATGATTCTTTTGTTGGTGATCCGGCTATTTTTAGTCGGCCGGCTCACGGCGTTGATCGTATGGACCCGTAAGGGCCAGCGGTAGACGCCGCAGCGGGATCGGTTCCGTATATCGGTCCCGCTACCAGCATGATACCACAGTTGCGTGGCGATGAACGGCGAAATGATGAGAAAGTTCGCCCCTCGCCCTACCGTGTAATCCGGCAACTGCGGCTAAGCCCACCCGCCGAAAGACTACTCTCCCCCGCCGTAGCGCGCGTGACCGTAAACTCCACCGTCTTCCTCTCGCCTGCGTGCAGCGGCACCCGCTCGAAGCCTTGCAGTTCCCGCACCACGCCCGGATACTTCACATATAACTGAACTACCTCTTCGCCGTCCCGCTTGCCGGAATTTTCCACTTCCACGGAAACCCGGACCGGGACGCCCGCCCGCGCATCATCCGGCGCTTGCAGATTCCGGTAAGTGAATGCCGTGTAACTGAGCCCATAGCCGAACGGGTAGAGTGGCTCGCCCTCGAAATACCGGTATGTCCGCCCCTTCATGCGATAGTCGTCGAACGGCGGCAACTGATCTTCGGATTTATAGAATGTTACGGGCAACCGGCCCGCCGGATTATAGTCGCCGAATAACACATCGGCCAGCGCGGTCCCGCCGGCCTGTCCCGGATACCACAGCTCCACGATCGCCGGTACGTGCTCCCGCGCCCAGTTTACCGCCACCGCGCTGCCGTTCAACAATACCAGGACCACTGGCTTGCCCAGCGCCGACACCCGCTGCAGCAGCGCCTCCTGCACTCGCGGGATGCCCAGGCGAACGCGATCGCCGCCGCTGAAGCCTTCCACCTGCACCTTCATTTCCTCGCCTTCGAGGCGCGGCGACAGCCCCAGAAACATCAGCACCACATCCGCCTGCCGCGCCACCGTCAGAGCTTCGTCTTCGTAACTGCCGTGCGGCGGCGCCCACACCAGCCGGATATCCGCATCGCCATGCACCTCGTGGAAGTCCACCCGGATGGGATACAGTTTGCCCGCCTGCAACTCCACGGTTTCGTACTCGTAACCCCGCTCGTGCACGTTGTCGCGAGCCACCAGGCGCTTGCCGTCCAGGTATACCTCGTAGGCATTCAAACCCGTGGCGCCCAATTGATATTTGCCGCTCACCGGCGGCGCCAGGTAGCCTGTCCAGCGGACCCCGAAGTTGTCGTCGTCCATGTCCGCGCGCGGGGCGCCATCCCGCCAGTCGAAGTCCACTTGCGCATCGATGCGTGTAAATAGCGGCTGCGGATTCGTTGGAATCACGGCCGCCTTGCGCATGGCTTGCGAGACGAACGCCTGGCTGAAATAGGCGCGTCCGTTGAAGGCGGCGGCGCCGAAATATTCGCCCCGCAGGCCGGCGTGGCGATCGGCGCTGTTGGAAGTAAACAGTGCGCCGACCGGTATGGTTTCAAACAACGGCATGCCGTCGGCCAAATCCGATCCCCTGGCATACAACACGCGCGTGCCCGGCCCCACCTTCTCCCGGATGCCCGCCAGCGGCGTCACCGGATGCGACGGCTGGCCGTTGTAGTTGCCCAGCAGCACTTCCACCGAGTCCGCATTCGGTCCGATCACCGCGATAGTCTTCGTCCGGCGGTTCAACGGCAGCACGCCACCCTCGTTTTTCAGCAGCACAATGGACTTGCGCGCCACTTCCAGCGCCAGTTTGCGGTGCTCCGCGCTATCGTTCACACTGTATGGAATCCGCGCCCAGCGCACCATCTCCGGCGGATCGAACATGCCCAGCTTGAAGCGCGCCGTGAGCAGCCGCCGCAGGGCCGTGTCCACATCTTTCTCCGTCATCAAGCCTTCTCGCACGGCGGGCACCACATTTTCATATTCGAGCCCGCAATCCAGATCGGTTCCGGCCTTCACCGCCATCGCCACGCCTTCGACCGCGGTCTTGGCCGCCTTGTGCCCCTGGTAAATATCGCCGATCGCACCGCAATCGGACACTACGTAACCGTGAAAGCCCCACTCGTTGCGCAGGATATCGCCCAGCAGCCGCGGATTGGCGCAGGCGGGCAACCCGTCCACGCTGTTGTATGCGCACATTACGGAGAACGCGCCGCCCTCTTGGATGGCAGCTTCGAAATGCGGCAGGTAGCTATCGCGGAGATCGGTTTCCGATACGACCGCATCGAACACGTGGCGCGACGACTCCGGTCCGCTGTGCACAGCGTAGTGCTTGGCGGTGGCAACCGTCTTCAGGTAGCGGGGATCGTCGCCTTCCAGTCCGCGGATGAACTGCACCGCCATACGCGAGGTCAGATAGGGGTCCTCGCCGTAAGTCTCCATGCCGCGGCCCCAGCGCGGATCGCGGAATAAGTTGATATTGGGGGTCCAGAACGTCAGCCCCTGGTAAATGCCGTGCTTGCCGCGCCGCACGAATTCGTGGTGTTTGGCGCGCGCTTCGTCGGATATCGCGGTGGCCATGCGCAGCACCAGACCGGTGTCCCAAGTGGCGGCCACGCCGATCGTTTCGGGAAACACCGTGGCGCGGCCCGCGCGGGCGACGCCGTGCAGGCACTCGTTCCACCAGTCGTAAGCCGGAACCCCCAGCCTCTCGATGGCCGGCGAAGCGCTGAGCAACTGCGAGGCTTTTTCTTCCAGCGTCATGCGCGAGAGCAGGTCGTCCACACGCTTTTCGAGCGGCTGGGTGGGATCTTTGTAGGTCTGTCCGGCCAAGGGCTGGCAGGCGGTCAGGGCTGTCGCGGCCGCGAGAAGGAAAGACAATCGGGCTGAGGTCATCCTCTATATCATGCCTTATGCCGGATTACGGTGCGCTTCCCGAAAAACCTTTGCTGAAGGCTCCCGCCAACCGGCCACTGAACTTGACCAGCGCGGTGACGGCGTCCTTGTGCTTCCACATCAGGCTCATGGCGCCCTTGACCTTGTCGACCTGCTTATTGCTCAGGCCGAACAATACCTCCTGACGCTCGGCTAATTCCTTTTCGTCCTTGGCATCCTGGAGATCCTGGATGACAAACCACTCCATCAAGGACGAGCGGAATCGAAATACCGGCTTGGCGCCCTCCATTCTCTCTTCCACGATGCCACGATCCTTCAGGCCGAACATTTTATCCCGCATCTGCGTCAGCACTGTGTCGATGCCGCTCAAGTTGTACTCGCGTCCCGGCACCTTGCCATCGGCGCGGCAGAGCGCGATCAGCAGCAATGCCATGCGTTCTTCGCGATTTGAGAATTGCCATTCATCGCGAAAAAACTGGCGCGTCAATCCTCGAAGCCGGTCGGCGAATTGCCACGGCTCCAACTGCGTCTTTTCCTGAAAACTCTTCCACAGCAGGTAGCAAGCGTTCTGCAACAGGGCGGGATGTCCATCCGTCAGTTCACGGATCCAATCCCGCTGCGCCTGGGTCAGGCTCCAAGCCGGAGACATCCGATCGAACAATGTGCCGGCGTCCTCGTCGGTGAAGGGCTTCAGCGGAAGAAACAGGTACTGGTTATACCAGGGAGAACCGGTCGGCAATAGTTCCGGTCCCAAGTCGGTCAGCCGGTGAAACGAGGTGACGATCTGGCTCAGACACTTGGTCCCAAATTCGTTGCACAGAGCCCGCAGATCGGCTTTCATTTTGAGCACATCGTTTTCGGAATGGTTTTCGCCCGGACGGAGGGCGGCGTCGAAATCGTCCAGCAGCATGACGAGCAGACGGCTCTGCTTCATAAGAAAGGCAAGCACCTTCTGCAAATCGTCGCGCCCAGGCGCGGATTTGTTGAGTCCGGCGGTCACTAACTGCTGCAGACCCGCATCGCCCGTGTTGTCCAGCCGCTCCAGCACGGACCGCCAGAAAGCCTGCCGCGTGAATGGGCTGAAGTCGCCGCAGTTCAACGACACCACGGTGGCGACGCTGGGATCGAGTCCCCGCGTCTGCCAGGTTTCGGGCCTTTCCACCGCGCTCAGCAGGGACGATTTTCCCAGACCCGGACTTCCATGTATCGCCAGGTGCGACTTATTGCCGATGTGACTGAAGATTTCACTGATCTCGGCGCTGCGCCCGACGAAATGCGCGGGAGGCACCGCGCCCCCCACGAAGAAGGGATTGGTGATCGTAGCCATTTATCCCTCCGCTATCGGATGAGTCCACGGTGTCATATCCTGGGTAACTTGTCTGGCCGCTATTTCCTCTACGGCCGTCCGTAGTTCGCTGGCGCCCTGTTCTCCGCTCAGTTCCCGGAACGCGCCAGTCAATTCCTGGGCCGCCCGGGGCGCAAGGAACTCCAGTTGTTGCACGATCCACAGATCCCACAATGAGCAGCCCAACGTGTAAGGCATGGCTGGTGTGGACGGAAATCCCTCGATCAGCCCCCGCTCCTGCAACCCCTGAAGCGTGTCACGCTGGCGGCTGAAGGCGCCGGCGTATGCCTCGGACGGGGAGAACCGGGTTGGCAGCCGCAACTCGCAATCGCGAATGGCGATCGCGGCCAAGATTCCCTTTTCGACGGCTGTGGCCCCGGCCCAGGCGGACGAAAAAAAGAGGCCGGTTTTCCGGAACAGGTCTTGACTCGCGTCCAGCGCTTCAAACGTCTTCCCGGCCGCACGCCACTGCAGAAGGAGACTGAGGCCGCAGGAGAGCACATAGGGAAATCTGCCGGTTGTCGCCGCAAGCCAGCGCGTCTCCTGCTGGCTCAAAGGATACGGCATCTTCCCTAACAGGACGGAAACCTCTTCCGGTTCGAGCCGCGCGACCGGCACCTGCTCGAAAATATTGTACCACGGGGACGTGGAATCCGCGGCGTCCGACGGCTTGCGGCGCATTGCCAAGACCAGCGAGGCGCCTCCCGGGGAAGCGATCGCCAGACGGCGGATGTCCGCCACCAGAGCCGAACTCTGCGCTCGTCCCGAAGCAAGCGCCGAGTCGAATTCGTCCAGCAGGATGACCAGTCTCCGCCCTTTTTCCCTGAGCGCCCATCCGGTGACTTCGGTGTAAGGAAGGCTCTTGACGATGAGCCTTCCCAGACGTTCCAACAAGCCAGGAGCGCGCGCGACATCGCCTGCTTCGGCTCCTCCATTCAGTAACGCAGCCGCGACCTCCTGCCACAGCGCCACAGCCGAAAACGGGCGGATATTGGAACAATCCAAGTAGACCGGATGGATCGTATCGGGATCGACGCCGAATGTGCTCCAGGCCATCGGGGAGGCGATGTAGCGAAGCAACGACGTCTTCCCCATCCGCCGCTCGCCAAAAAACAGCACGTGGCCCCTATGGCTCAGCACACTCAAAGCCAGCCCTACCTGGTTCCTTCGTCCGGTGAACTCGTCCAGTGGAACCAGCGGTCCCACGCTGAATGGATTGCGAGCGGCCAAAAACCGTAGACCTTGCGCTTCAATTTCATTCAGCAAGGGCTGCGCAGCCTCATTCTCGGGGTCGGACTCCAGCGCTTTGCGTGCCCGCTCTCTAGCGCTATCCAGGTTCCCGGACGCGAGGTCCGATTTGGCGCCCTCCACGAACGCATTGGCCAGCCGCTCACCTAGCAAGGGAGTGGGGTCCGCCAAATACAAGCGCTGGTAGGCGTCCGCGGCTTCGGCGAACTTGCGCAACTCAAAAGCCAGTTCCGCCGCGCCGGACAGCGCCGCGAAATGATTCGGATTCAGCGCCAAGGCTTCCCTGTAGAGCGCATAAGCGGACGCGTCGTTGGCCGTCCGCGCCGCGCGGGCCGCCTCGTATTTCGCGGTCGCTTGCAGGCTCGCATTTTCGAGGGTTTTGATTTCGTTCCGCAGAGGGTGGTATTTCACCATCCAGCGGCGGACCAGTTCCACCGTTATGCGTAGGGCCGGCCGCGGCGCCGTGCCTGATTGCATGACAAAGCCCCACTCCACGATCCGGCCCAGCGCCTCGTTGAGATCGGGAGTAACTACCACTCCCACGCATTGCAGCACGGCCACCACTTGGGCCGGTCCGCAGGCCGTTCCAGTACGCTCCGGGCATTCCGCCGTGGCCGCAAATAAGACTCGTTCCCGGATGGGCAGTCCGCTGTGAAACCACCCAAGACCCGGAAAACCGGCTTGGATGGCCCCATCCACCACGGCATCCACGTCCTCCCGTTCCACCACGGAGCGTTTGCGTTGCTCCGCGCGTTGGTAGCAGGCGTAGGCCATAAGTTGAGTAAAGTAAGGGTGCCCCGACGTCAGTTCCAGGATGGCGTCCACGCCGCTGGGACGAAATTCCAGCAGAGACTCGGCCGGTTTCCGGATCAGTTCGACTGCGCTCGCATGGTCAAGTAATCCGATCCGCTGGCTGGGCGCCTCGTGGAACAGGGCCTTCATTTCCCCGAGTTCGTCCGCCCGCCTCCCCACCACCGCGATCAGATAGAGGCCCTTGAATTCATTGATCGCGGACCGCAAATAGGAGAAGAAAGGCTCCGCTGCCGCGGGAGCCCGCTGGTCGTCGATCACATCGAATTCATCCAGCAACAGGACCAGGTTGCGGCCACTCAGAGCCGCAAATACACGCGGAAGGAAGACGGTCCGAAAAGACTGTCGATCCTGCTGCACTTCCTCCAGGCCGACCGGAGTCACTGTTGAGCCGGCGCTCTCCACGGCGGCGGCGATGGTCAAGGCCAGCTTATAGAGAATAGCGCTCAGCGGTTCGTTGCTGACATATTGCAGGTCGAGCGAGGCGAAGACAAAGTCCGGCAGATCTACGCGCGCCGGAATTTGAGCCAAAACGGAAGACTTGCCAATCCTGCGCTGGCCATTGAGCAGTATAACCTTGGCGCCGGAACGCAGATTGCTCCGGATAAAATCGAAAAGACTCGTACGGCCGAAGAAACGGAGGGGGTCGTTGATTGGCGGTCCGATAATGTACGGGTTAATCCCGACTGTTGACGACACCATCGCTCTCAGAATACCATCCCACGCGCCAAGGTAGCCTCAACATTTCCGAAGTAAAGGCCGAACTGCGCGGCCAGCGTGTTTTGCTGCTGGACCAGTTATCTTTGTGGGTCTTCGTGGAATCGTGTGGGTGAAAATGTGGTCTTCGCGCATACGATTCCACGAAGCATCGAGAGCGCCAGAGAGGCGTTCGCTTTCGCGGAGGGCCGGAAGAATCACGGCTGTCAGGTGGCGGTTCGACGACATCAAGCCGCACTACCGGCGGGCGATCCCTCTGCTATCATCGCTGGGAGTCGATGGCGGAACCGTCTCCACACACATCCGGCACGCCTGTTTCCCCTGTAGTCCCGTGCGCCCCGCGAGCGAGCTTCGCCGAGGTTGCCGAAGTCGCGCGGGTGTTCCTGCGTCTGGGCGTGACTGCGTTTGGCGGCCCGGCGGCGTACATCGCCATGCTGGAGGACGAGGTGGTGGGGCGGCGAGGCTGGATCGGCCGCGAGGACTTCCTCGACCGTCTGGGAGCGGCCAGCCTGATTCCGGGGCCGACTTCGACCGAGGTAGTCATCTACCTCGGCTTTATGCGGGCGGGCTGGCCGGGTCTGGCCG
>DATNMW010000085.1:0-5943 GCA_035602155.1 Bryobacteraceae bacterium
GGGCGTTTTCAGCGTGCTGAACGCGCTGCTGATTCGCAGCCTTCCGTTCCACGATCCCGAGCGCCTGGTGGACGCGCCTATTCCAATAACCATCGCCATGACGATGCCGACTGGCAAGGCGCGGATGGGTCTGGCGGTCAAGCCCGGATTCGAAGTCGCCACCTACCGATCGTCGGATATGAACCTCAGCCGCTCAGGCCAGGCTTCCCGCGCGCGCGTGACCAAAACCACCGTCAACTTCTTTGCCCTGCTGGGCGCCGAGCCAGAATTCGGCAGAGCCTTCAGAGTGAGGACAGCAAGGACGGCGTCGCGGTGATCGGCTACGGCCTCTGGCAGCAGATGTTCGGAGGCGATGCGCGCGCTCTCGGCGCCACCATCCACGTCAACGGCACGCCGCTCACAGTGGTCGGCGTGGCGCCGCCGCGTTTCGATTATCCGGCCAACACGGCCGTCTGGACTCCCACCGTTTTCGATCTCGGGCAGTTAGGGGAAGACGCAACATTCTCTCCCATTACCATCGGCCGGTTGCAGCCCGGCGTGACTCTCGCGAGAGCCAACGCCATGTTTGAAGCCGAACTCCGCCACCAGAGTCCGGATACCTTGAAAAGGGACCCAGCCGGTCGCCACCGATTGATATCGCTGCGGGACCAGCTTGCCGGCCCCATCCGGCAGGCCTCGCTGGTGCTGCTGGCGGTAGTGGCTTTTGTGCTGCTGATCGCCTGCGCCAACGTGGCGCAACTGCTGCTGTCCCGCATCACCGAACGGCGCCAGGAGATGGCCATGCGCGCCGCTCTGGGCGCCAGCCGCGCCCGCCTGGTGCAGCAGTTAATCACCGAGAGCGTCATGCTGACGCTAGCCGCGGCCACCGCGGGACTGGTGGTGGCGTATTGGGCTTCGCGGCTGGCATCCGGCGTGCAGCCTGCGCAACTGACGGCGCAAGGTTATTCGATCCTGGACTGGCGGGTGCTTGGCTTCGCCGTGGCGGTGGCGCTTCTAACGGGCGTGGCCTTCGGAGTGCTTCCCGCGTGGCTGATCGGCCGAACGCAGCCTACCGCCGATTCCGTCCGCACGCAGGCTGGAACGCAAGGCGCGGGATTAAGCCGCATGCGCTGGGCACTGGTGGCCATGCAGGCCGTATTGACGGTGGTCCTGGTGGCGGGCGCCCTCACCATGGGCCGGAGCTTCCTCAAACTGATGGGCACAGACCTGGGTTTCCACACGCAGAGTATCGCGACGGCAACTGTATCGCTGATCGGCTCGCGCTATGAAACCAATCGCCAGCCCCAGTCGTATTATGGCCAGGTTCTCGACCGTTTGCGCGCCGTGCCCGGTGTGGAATCGGCCGGCGCCGTGGATTACATGCCTCTTACCAGCCAGGGCCTTATGATGATGCCCGCCAAGCTGGATTCCGGTCCGCAGGCGCCGGCGGTGGCTATCACCATTACGCCCGGCTACTTCCGCAGCATCGGGACTAGGATTGTGGGCGGCCGCGATTTTACGGATGCCGATAGGGAGAACACGGAGCCGGTCGCGATTGTCAACGAAGAATTTGCCCGCCTCACCGGCAACGGCGCGGGCCTCATTGGAAGAACGATCACCGCGGCGTTTCGCCAGAAACCGCTCAAGATCGTGGGCGAAGTCGGGACCATACGCTTTAGGCCGTCCATGCCCGCCTACGCGCAGTTCTACGTGCCGGCTGCGCAGCATCCGCCCTTGTTCATGACTCTTGTGGCGCGCGTGCATGGAGAGCCCGCGCGTTACCTGCCGCCGCTCCGTGACACGATTCAACAAGTGGACCCGCAGATCCCCGTCTACGGCGCCATGACGCTCGGCCAAAGGCTGGACGCAGCTCTGGCCAAACCCCGCTTCTACACCACGGCTGTCTTGTTTCTGGGCGGATTTGCGGTGCTGCTGGCGCTCATCGGAGTTTACGGCGCGGCATCCTACTCCATCTCCCAGCGTACGTACGAAATAGGTGTGCGCATCGCTGTGGGCGCTTCGCCCGCGCTTCTGCGGCTCGCATTGTTGCGGCAAAGCATGCTGCCGATCGCCGTGGGCATGGCGGTGGGATTGGCGGGTGCGATCGCTTCGGGGAGGTTCTTGCAATATCTGATGGAGGCGGTCGAGCCGTTGGGCATCGGCGCTTGCGCGTGGACCGCGCTGCTGCTGGCCGTCACGGCGGCCGTGGCGGTGTGGACCGCGACGGCGCGCGTGTTGCGGGTCGATCCGATCCGCGCGCTTAGGGCCGAGTGACAGACCCTAGTGCAGCACGCCCGCCGCCGCGCTGCCAAGTAATCCAACGATCATATGAGGGAAAGAGCCAGACCGAAGGCGGCCTTGATAGCGTCATCCACTTGGACCAGAACCAAGGCATCAACCGTCCCCAGCTTATTGATCAGACGCTTGCGGTCCACCGCCCGAATTTGGTTGAAGACCGCCACCGAGGAAACCGTCGGGCCGGTGGAAGGATCGGCGGGCAACAGAACGTACAGGGGCGAGAGAGGCAGTCTGACGGTGGATGTGATCGCCGCGACCATCGTCACGGCGCTATAGGGGTTGGAGGTGTCGTTCTGGATGATCAGTGCCGGTCCGAGTGCCGTGAGGTAGACTTCGCCTCTTTTCGGCCAACCGTGGCTGGCTGTTTTTCTTGTTAGTCGAGTTTCTACCATTGTTCTTGATCGACAGTAAACCAGTCGTCGGGATTGCCAGGTCGAGGCCGCGATCGCGGATTGCGGCCCGCTTCAGCCGTTCCCGCAAGGTTTCCGCGGTGGCCGTAGCGACGTAGCGCTGCAGGGCTTTCGGTAGAGTGACATTGTTGCGTTTGTCCATCACCCATATGGTATCCACGGGGCGTGTTTAAATCAAAAATTTCCAGCATTTTAATTAACGATTGCAGAATCAGCGGGTTGGGCTTTGTTCGTGCAATGCATAGTGCACCGCGCCCGCGACCAGAAATCCGGCGAACCAGGCATAGTCGTACAACCATCGCACCGCCGGCACCACCAACCCCAACAGAGCCACCGCGATCCCGCACGCCAGAGCCAGCAGCGCGCGATAATTGAATCCACCCGAATACTCGTAGCTGCGCCCACGCAGATACAGATCCTCGACCCTCAGTTCCCGCTTGCGCACCAGGAAATAGTCCACGATCATGATTCCGGCAATCGGTCCCAGCAGCGCCGAATAGCCCACCAGCCAGCCGAAGATGTAAGCGCTGTAATCGCCCAGCAGTTTCCATGGCATCATCGCCAGGCCCAGGCATCCAGTGATCAGTCCGCCCGTGCGAAACGATATGCGCCGGGGATTCAGATTGGAGAAATCGTTGGAAGGCGAAACCACGTTGGCCGCTACGTTGGTATTCAGCGTGGCCAGCAGCAATGCGATCAACGCCACGAATGCCACCGCGGGCTGGTGGAAGCGGCCCAGCAGCACCACCGGATCCCAAATCGCTTCGCCGAAAATCACCACGGAAGCCGAAGTCACCGCCACGCCGATGAAGGAATACAGCGTCATCGCCGTGGGCAATCCCAGCGCCTGGCCCAACATCTGCGCCCTCTGGGAGCGGGCATAGCGCGAAAAATCGGGAATGTTCAGCGCCACCGTCGCCCAGAAACCAACCATGCCCGTAAGCGCAGGAACGAAGAAACGCCAGAATGCGGCGCTATCGCGGAAGCGGCTGGGCGCGCTCAGCACCGGACCGAAGCCGCCTGCCTTGCGCGTCACCCAAAACAGCAGCAGCACCCCGATTGCGAGCATAAAAGGCGCGCCGATCCCTTCCAGAAACTTGATGGTCTGAATGCCCTGCCAGATCACCGCCATATTCAGGAACCAGAAGCATACAAAGCAGACTGCCGACCCGAATTCGAAGCGCCCCCAGGCCGGCCACAAGATGCGCAGCATGGCGTTGATGGCCTGTCCGCCGATCCAGGTCTGAATGCCGAACCAGCCGCAAGCCACCAGCGCGCGCAGGATGGCGGGCACGTTCGCGCCCAGCACGCCGAATGGAGCGCGCACCAGAACGGGAAACGGAATGCCGTACTTGGCGCCCGCGTGCGCGTTCAGCACCATGGGGACGAGCACGATCAAGTTGCCCAACAGAATCGTGCCCACAGCCTGCCACCAGTTCATGCCGCCGGCAATGAGTCCGGAAGCCAGCATGTAGGTGGGGATGCACACGCTCATACCGACCCACAACGATGCGTAGTTGTAGACGCCCCAATCGCGGCGGGATTGCGGGACCGGCGCGAGATCTTCGTTGTAGAGCGAACTCTCGCGGATATCGTTCGCCTCAAGACTCACTTAAACGCCCCGCCGTGCGCGGCGCGCTTCAGGAATTGTCCGCGGCCGGCGCGCCCCAGATGCCGGTCGCCATCCACGATCGTTTCGCCGCGCGATAGCACCATACGCGCGTTACCCTTCACGCGGAAGCCTTCGAACATCGAGTAATCCACGCGCATATGATGGGTGGCTGCGCCGATGGTATGCTCCTGTTGCGGGTCCCAGATTACGATATCGGCGTCGCTGCCGGGCGCCAGTTCCCCTTTGCGCGGATAGAGACCGAAGAGCCGCGCCGGGGTGGTCGACACCAGTTCCACAAACCGATTCAAGCTCAGGCGGCCTTCGTTCACGCCATAATGATACAGAAGCTGCAGGCGGTTCTCGATGCCCGGCCCGCCATTGGGAATCTTGGTGAAATCGTCCTTGCCCAGCGACTTCTGGTCCGCGAAACAGAAGGGGCAGTGGTCCGTCGAGACCACTTGCAGATGGTC
Source organism: Bryobacteraceae bacterium (assembly GCA_035602155.1). Taxonomy (GTDB): domain Bacteria; phylum Acidobacteriota; class Terriglobia; order Bryobacterales; family Bryobacteraceae; genus Bog-159. The sequence goes on from DATNMW010000085.1 coordinate 4,770, forward strand.
GTTCTTCAGCCCGTCCCACAGCTTCGGCTGATGCCGCTTCTCGCGCAGCGGCGGCGTGAATACGTACTTCGCGCCTTCGAATCCGGGGCGTGCGAGATCGTCCATCGATAGCAACAGGTACTGCGGGCAGGTTTCCGCAAACGCCGGCAGGCCGCGGTCGCGCGCCTCGCGCACCTGGTTCAGCGCGTCCTCGCTCGACAGGTGTACGATGTATACTGGCGCGCCGGCCATCTCGGCCAGCGCGATGGCGCGATGCACGGCTTCCGCCTCCGCCGTGGCGGGCCGCGTCAGCGCATGATAGATGGGCGCGGTCTTGCCCTCCGCCAGCGCGCGCCGCACGATTACGTCGATCACGCCGCCGTTTTCGGCATGCATGCAGATCAGCGCGCCGTTCCGCGCCGACTGCGAGAGCGCTTTGAAGATGGTCGCGTCGTCCACCATCAGCACACCCGGATAGGCCATGAACAGCTTGAAACTGGCCACGCCTTCGTCCACCATGGCGTCCATATCTTCCAGCCCGGCTTCGTAGAGATCGGTCACGATCATGTGCAGGCCGTAGTCGATCGAAGCGCGGTTGTCGGCTTTCTTCCACCAAATGTCCAACGCGTCGCGCATCTTCATGCCGCGCGCCTGGATGGCGAAATCGATCAGGGTGGTGGTGCCGCCGAAGGCCGCCGCGCGCGTGCCGGTTTCGAAATCGTCGCTGGAGGTGGTGCCGCCGAAGGGCATGTCCAAATGCGTGTGTACGTCGATGCCGCCCGGCAGCAGCAGCATGCCGGAGGCGTCGATCACCCGGTCCGATGTGTCGATGGGGATGCTGTCGGCAATCTCGCGAATCTTTTCGCCATCAATCAGGATGTCGGCCGGGAAGGTCTTCTCGGATGTCACCACCGTGCCATTTCGAATGAGTGTGGTCAACGCGCCTCCTTGATTATCATAGTGTAGAAGATATGAAGCTCTTGCTCTGTGCCGTACTGGCCGCGGGCGTGACCTGCAATATGGGCGCGCAGACGTTTTCTGCGTCGCCCTTGCTGGACAAAACCCTACAGCAGTCGATTGAAGAGGGACGCATTCCCGGCGCGGTGCTGTTGATCGGACACAACGGCCAAATTGTCCATCGCAAGGCGTACGGCAAGCGAGCGCTAGTGCCCACTCCCGAGGCGATGACCCTCGA
>DATNMW010000086.1:0-11118 GCA_035602155.1 Bryobacteraceae bacterium
CATACTGCCGCCGCGAGCCGTATTCTGCCAAACGCCAGCGTGTCCGCCGAAGACGCATTCAGGTCGGACGCGTGCCGCTCCGCGGGGCTTCAAAAACTGATAGGACGCCATCGCCGCACGGCTTCCACGCAGACTGCCTGCATTTTGTCAAAGTCTATCGGGACCCGGCGGTACGGCGATGCTGCCGCCAAGGCTGGTTTCTTCCCCACGCGGGGAAAAGAGGCATGTTACGGGAGATCAAGAAACCTAGAGAAATAAGGGGAGAAAAGCCCAATTGCCGATGCGTGATCGCTGCCCAGCGACCTCGCATCATCCAACATCACCGGTAAGTGCCTTTCGATTTGACGAGGATGGCCGAGATCTCCACGACGCCGCGATCGGGGACCTTACGGAAAATGATCCGGTACGGGCCGACGCGCTTCCGCAATCGCCCCTTCCATTCCTTCCGCCTTCCACTCCTTCCCCTGCAGCGCTTTGATGTTGCTCCATTGGGAATCGTCCTTCGCTTCCAATTCGTCAATGGCGTGCGAGATGCGGTCTCGCACGTTGCGCGGGAACCGTTCGAACTGCCCTTGGGCATCGTTGGATAGTTCAGCGCGCCAGCGCATGTTTCACGTCGCGCCAGGGCTTCGACTGGCCGCGTTTGAGCTGCGCTTCGCCGCGCCGCACGACCTCCGCCTCGGCGGGTGTAAGAATGTCGTCGGGATCAACCAAGCGTTTGGCTTTGATGAGCACGCCGTTCTTCCGCTCGGCGAACGCCACAAAGTCCCCCTCCCGGATGTTCAGGGTTTCGAGCATCTCGCGCGGAATGACCACCTGACGCCGCTGGCCCACGCGGCCGATCCGCTCTCGAGTTGTGGTTGATTTTATTGCCATACGTCTTCAGATTATCTGACCGTCAGAACTGCGTCAAGCCGGATGAGCTGCACAAGTTGAGCTGCGCGAGCCGTCATTCCGTAGCGTTCTCTACGGTCAAATGCCGGTTGCCCAACAACGATTCCGCCACCGCCAACGCCAAAACCGCGATCAGGACGTACCACCAAAACTCCATTGTCTTGGGCGCTTCCGCATCCCCTCCGGAACTTGCATTCCGCGGCCCCTGAGCAGTATTCTGCCATAACGCCAGGGTGTCCGCCGAGATCACATCCAGGTCGGACTCGCGGCGGTCCGCGTTCACCGCTACCAATTCATGGCGTCCATTAGGCCGCTTCACATCGTAAAAGCCGGCCATGGTGAGCGGCATATTCTGCGCGCGGGCGGCCTCGTCGAGAGTTAGGGCGCGCTCGCCTTTGGGGTCGAGGACCTCCACTGCGGCGCCCTGCTCCTTGGCCTGCCGCAATTCCAGGTACGCTCCCACCACGTAGTTGCTGGGGCCTTCTTCCTGCCGCGCCAGATAGTTCGCGGTGTGCTCGATGAAGGGCACGAAGGAAGCGTGCAGCGGGAAGTCGTTTGAGATGTTGTCGAAGGTGGAAGCGAACACCAGCACCCGCCCTTCGCCAAGCTGCTTCTCGAGCAGCAGCGGAGTATCGTCGCCCAGGCGCGCTGCCACGCGCGCGGCGCCCGGATTGACGCGCACGGCCTGATAGAACTTCACATCGTCCCAACGTTGCGCGTTGTGAATCGACGGGTGACCGGCGTCCAGCCAGGCGGCAGTTTGGAAGAGGGCGCCATCGCGGCCGTAATAGCGCGGCTCGACCACAGCTTCGTCGAATACCGGCACGCGATTGCGCAGGGCCGACTCGCGCCCCAAGGCTATCAGCAGGGATCCACCGGCGCGCACATAATCGCGCAGCGCGGCTTCGAAGCCGGCGGGCAGTGACCCAACATCCGAGAGCACCACAAACGCATATTTATAAGGATCGAGATTGCCGCTCTGCTCCACGGGCACGGCATCGAGCGCATAAGCGGATTCGGCGGCAGCTTCCAGTGCCGCACGGAAGTACAGCGCGTCGCGCTGATTGCGCCCTTCGTGCACGAACAGCACGCGGCGCGCTTCGGCGCGTTCCACCGAGAAATAGAAGTGATCGTCGTCGGGCAGGTTATCGGCGGAATCGATGCGGATTTCGCCGCGATTCAGGCCGAAGGGTAGATCCGCCGGCAGGAATTCGGCGGTGCCGCGTCCGCTGGCGGGGACGTCGACTGTTTTGCTATCGATCTCGCGGCCGTTCAGCACCAGCGAGACGCGGTGCTTCGCCTGATCGGTTCCGTAGCCCGCGATGGTAGCCTCAACGCGCGCCTTGCCGGAGCCGTAGACTCTGCGCGGCGCGTTGACGCTTTCGACGGCGAAGTTGGCGGTGCGCCGGTCCGCCACGGGATGCGCGATCAACCGGACGCTATCGCCCAGGCGCAAGTCGGCGAAGTTGGCGGGCAGTGACGATTTCTGCATGTCGGAAAACAGGTGCGCTTCGACCGGTATGCGAGACGATTGCGCAATCGACCGTAGCGCGCGCGAAAGTTCCGCGTAAGAACTGCGCGTGTCGGTAGGCTGGATGGTTTGGATCGCGGCGGCCGAATCGCCCATCACATGCACCTGCGAACCGAAGGCCAGCACCTGCAGTTTGTCCTGGTCGCGGAGTTTCGAAGCGACGTCGGCGGCTTCCCGCTTGGCGCGGGCCAGGCGATCGCCATCCCGCATGCTGAAGGAATTATCAATGGCGAGGACGGTCAGTTTGGGACCGCCCGCCAACGCCGCCAGGCGCGAATGCAGGAAGGGGCGCGCGAAGGCGAAGGCCAGCAGTGCGATGACAGCGGCGCGCAAAGCCAACAGCAGCAGATACTGCAAGCGGCGATGCTTAATGGAACTTTGGGTGCGGCGCTCGAAGAACATCAGCGAGGCGAAGGGCAGGGGAGTGGTCTTGTGTTTCCGGAGCAAGTGCAGCCAAACCGGCAAACCCACCGCCACCAGTCCCGCCAATGCCAGTGGCGTCAAGAGACCCACTTACATCCTCCCCTGGCGCACGCCCAGATACTCGCGCAGGCCTTCGTCGAGAGGCCGGCCGGTATCCATCAGGAAGTAATCCAGGCCCGCGCCTTTGGCCTGGTCGCGCAAGGCTTGTATGTGCGCGTCGATCTTGTGGCGGTATTCGCCGCGCGCGTATTCGGGAGAGACTTCCAGAGCGCCGCTGGTCTCCATGTCGGTGAGCAGCACCGGCTCGCTGAACTTAGGTGCAATCTCCTGCGGATCGAGGACATGGAATAGAATCACTTCGTTGCCACGAAAGCGCAGCGGTTCGACGGTCTTCACGATTACATCGGGGCGCTCGTAGTAATCCGAGATCACGACCACTAAGCCACGCCGGCGAGTGAAGTCCAGGAAGTGTACGAAGGGTTTGGCGAAATCCGTGCGGGTGCCGGGCTGGGCTTTCTCGATGGCGTGCAGCAGGCGGAACAACTGGCCCTGGCGGGCGGAAGGCGCCACGTAGTTCTGAACATTTTCGTCGAAGACGATCAGGCCGGCGGCATCGCGCTGGGCGTGCGCCAGGTAGCAGAGCGAGGCGGCCAGAAAACGCGCGTAATCCAGTTTGTTGACGGCGTGCGAGCCGTAGGACATCGACGCGCTGGCATCCAGCAGGATGAGCAACTGGGTATTGGTTTCGCCGCGGTAGCGCTTGATATAGAGGCGCTCGCTGCGCGCGAAGACGTTCCAATCCACGCGGCGCAGGTCGTCCCCCGGGGTGTAGGCGCGGTACTCGGCGAACTCCTGGCTGAAGCCGTAGTCCGGCGAGCGGTGCAAGCCTGCGATGAAACCATCCACCACGGTCTTGGCTACTAGGTCGAGGCCGGAGATGGACGCCAGGGTCGCGGGGTCTAGAAAGCGCTGTAACATGAGGGCACAGAGAATTTAACCGCCGATGCACGCCGATGCACGCCGATAAGAACGAAAGCAAAATGCATTCCTGGTTTTGATCTGCGTGCATCGGCGTGCATCGGCGGCTAAATTCATTCTTTCGGCGCTCCTTTGTATTCGAGTAAGCGCTGCAGTATGTCGTCTTGTTTGAGACGGTCGGATTCCGCGTGGAAGTTCAGCAGGATGCGGTGGCGCAGGACCGGGATGTATAGCGCACGGATGTCTTCGTAGGTCACGTGATAGCGGCCCTTCATGAGCGCCCTGGCTTTGGCGGCCAGCACCAGGAACTGGGCGGCGCGCACGCTGGCGCCATAGTTCACGTACTTCTTGACAAAGTCCGGCGCGCTTTCGTCAGTGCTGCGGCTGGCGCGCACCAGATCGATGGCATAGCGCGCAACGGATTCGCCGATGGGCACCATGCGCACCAGTTGTTGGAAGTCCAGGATCTCTTCGGCGGTGGTCACCGGATCGGCTTGTGCGACGTGTGTGGTCGTAGTCAGATCGACAACTTGCAGCTCTTCGTTCGCGCTGAGATAGCCAAGGACCGTGTTGAATAAGAAGCGATCCAACTGCGCTTCGGGTAGCGGGTAAGTGCCTTCCAACTCGATGGGATTCTGGGTGGCCAATACGAAGAAGGGCGCAGGCAATTTGTAGTTATTGCCGCGCACGGTGCAGGCAAGTTCCTGCATGGCCTCCAGCAACGCCGATTGCGTCTTGGGCGGCGTGCGGTTGATTTCGTCCGCCAACAGGACGTTGGCGAAGATCGGGCCTTTCACGAAGGTCCAGGTGCGATGGCCCGTAGTGGGATCTTCCTCGATGATGTCGGTGCCCGTGATGTCGGACGGCATCAGGTCGGGTGTGAACTGGATGCGCTTGAACAGCAGGCCCAGGGTTTGCGCCATGGTGCGGACGAGCAACGTCTTGGCAGTGCCGGGCAAGCCGGTGATGAGACAATGGCCGCCGACGAACAGGGCGATCATCACCTGATCGAGCACCTCCTCTTGTCCGACAATGACGCGCCGGACCTGGCGCACAATTTCCGCTTGCACTTCGCGGAAGCGGCCGATGCGGCCGCGCAAGACGTCGGGTTCTAACTGGGGTGTCACAGTAGTTGACATATGGTTATTTGGATAACTCCAGCAGCATTTTCTGCGCGGGCCGGAATCCGGGGGCGGCCTCCAGCGAGAGCAATAATTCGTCTTTGGCGGCATCCGGGCGATTCGCCGTACGGTAAGCCTTCGCCAGGCTGAAGTGCGACGCCGCCGGGTCGGTGGGCGCCTTCGCCAGCACCGCTTGATACTCGCGAATGGCGCCAGCGGTGTTTCCCAGGCTGAGCCACAGGTCGCCGAGCCGGCGATGCAGATCCTCGTCGATGGGATAAATATAATTGAGCCGGTCGAGCACTTCGGCCGCTTCCTTCCGATTGCCGGCCTCTTCGAGGAGGGTGGCCAATTGTTTCAGTGTATCAGGGCTGCGTCCGCCTTCTTTGGTGTAGCGTTCGAGTTCGGCGATAGCAGCCTTTTTGTCATCCTTCGCCAGGTAGGCGTCGGCCAGAAACTGATAGACGTTACCGGCCTCGACATAGTCGGGGTAAGTGTCGCGAATGCCGGATGCGTCGCGAATCATGTCTTCGTAGTCGTGCGCCTTGTACTGGGCCGCGACCTCCTTCAACTGATCGCGCCACTTGTCGAATCCATCTACGGTCTTCTTGGTTTCCGCGGTAAGCGCCGCCATAAAGCGCTTGTCGAATTCTTCCGGCTTGACGCCGAGCTCTTTCTCGATCGCCTCGGGAGTGGAAGCGCCGCCGGCGAAGTCGTGAATCATGGCCAACAGCTTCGGCCAGCCCCATTCGCGATCGATATAGTCGCACATGCGGCCCGCCTCGAAATAGGACACCACAACCTGGGTGGGATACTCGGGGCGCACAAAGCCGCGGTCCAACTCCGCCACGGGCAGGAGCTTCTTGTCCTTGATGGCCATGATGACGTGCGGGTCGAGACGGTCGCCCCATTCGGGCGAGACAGCGGTCTCTTCGTGTACCGCCAGGCCCTCGGTAAACCAGCGCGGCACGCGGAAGTTAGTCATGTTCAGGACATACACGTGGCTAAGTTCGTGCCACATGGTGCTGGCCCAGTGAAATGTTCCAGGCGGGCGGCCCGAGGGGCTGTCCATAGCCACCACGTAGCCGAAAGTCACGCCCAGCGCGCCCAGGCCGGGCATGCCCATGGTCCGCACGGCGAAGTCTTCGTGATCGGGGTAGACTTCCACTTGCACGGGCCTATCCAAATGGAAGCCGTACTTCTTGTCGTAGGTGTTCAGCGCACGCAGCATCTCAGCTTCGAAGTAAGGGCGCAACAACTCGGCTTCTTTCTTGTGAAGACGCAAGACGGTTCTGTGCGTCTTGTAAGTGATGAAGTTCTTGTAGCTATCCATCAGCCGGAGTGTGTTCACGGTGGGCTTGTCTTTGTAGCCGTTTTCGTAACACATCTCCAGTTCGGCGCGGGCTTCATCTTCGCGGCCGAGACGCATCAGGTTGATGCCCAATTGCGAGTGAGCGCTCCATAAGTCGGGCTGCGCCGCGATGGCTTTGCGAAAGAGTTGGATGCCCTCTTCGTAGCGGCGATTCAGGACGAACATGCGGGCGGCGGTTTCGTAGCCGGCGCCATCATGCGGATCCCATGGCGTGGAGGGCTTGTCGTTGAGCCAGTCGATGGTGGCTAGGATCGCTTTGGCTTGTGTGGCATGCGGCGACATTTCCAGGGCCTTGTGGGCCTCTTCGGCGGCCTTGGCTGGATTGTTATCTTCGAGCGCCAGGCGGGCCAGCAGTTCCTGCGCCTCCAGCATGTGCGGATCGGCCTCCAGCGCCTGGTGGGCGAAGTACGAAGCCTGCGCTTCGAAACCATCCGCCGCTACCAGGGCCATACCCAGCAATGCGTCTGCCCGCTTCGGCTGGATTTCGAGGGCTTCGTTGAAGAGCTTGGATGCTTCGGGTGCGTTAAAGCGTTCCAGAAACAATCGGCCCCAGCGCACACGGTATTCGGCGTTGCGCGGATGTGCGGCGACTAGCGCGCGGAAGGTGTCGCTCGATTCGACATAGCGGTGCTGTTTCCAGAGCGATTCTGCTTGAGCGAGAGTTTGCGCCGGCAGGGCGGAGGCCGCGTACAGGATGGCCAGCAGGAGCCTCATTTGTCGATCTCCTCCTGAGTCTGCGCCAGCTTCAGCAGCAGCGCGCCGAGCTGCTTCCTATACTCATCGGGCGGGATGGCGGCTTTCTCGTATTTGAGCTTGTCAATCTGCTGTTCCAACTCTTCCTTCTTCGCTAGTAACTGGAGCTTGGCCGGGTCTTTCGCGGCTGTGGCGGATGCGCCGATGCGCAGCAGCGGGAATTGAGCGGCCAGCAACCCCTCGCCGTTTTCAGGCGAGGGCGCGCGCACGCCTTCGCCCTTGCCGGTGTCTTCCAGCACGGCGTGTTCGGTGGCGAGGCGCTTCTGCGACTCGTAAAAAGCAACCGTCTTCTTATCTGCAAATCGGAAGGCCTCGAGCGCCGAAACGATGTCGTTCTTGTCGCTATCGGCGGCGGGATCGCCCAAGGCCTCCACCCAGTAGCGCGCGAAAACAGTGGCGTTCTTTTCGGTGCCGTTCTTGGTTGCCGTAATGACGACGCGATTGGGCTTGCGCAGGAATTCGATTGCGCCGCCGCTGGAGCTGGTCATATTCACGACAAGCTGGCGTGTGGCCGGAATGCGGTCCAGCAGGGTGCCTAACTCGGAGGCGGTCAAATCGGGACCGGGGAGGTTAATCTTGTATTCGTAGCCATCGTAGCTGCCATGGCCGATGAGCATTAACACCAAGGCGTCCTGCGGCTTGGCTTGCTTGGCGATGCCATCGAGCGCGGTGCGCACTTGATCCCGCGTGGCGTTCACCAGCGTTTCGATTTTGGAATCGGGGGTGGATTTCAGGGCTTTGTCGATGTCTTTGGCCCACATGGCGAAGTGTTGTTCGTAATCGGGCTCGCCGCCGAGGCCGGTGACAGTGACATAGTAAGTGGTGGCGGAGAGGTCGGCTGCTGTGAGAAGCAGGATTAATATCAGCCTCATACGACACCCCATCTTCTGCGCAGCACCCATTCCGAACCACGGAGCAGCAACGCAAGCAAGAATACCACCGGCATGTCCCACAGGTCCTTGGTTTCGCGCGTGGTGATGCCGGCTTCCGAGTACGAAATTTCCTCCGCCAGCTTGCCTGCGTTGGACGCGCTGTAGTATCGTCCACCAGTCTGATTGGCCAGCGTTTGCAGCAGCTCGCGATTCTGCGCGGTGTGGAAGTTTTCGGCCACGCCATCTTCGCGGCGGAAGATCACCACGCTACGTCCGAGTTCCTCTCTATCGCGGCCAGCTACGATCTCGGCCACATACGAGCCCGGTTTTTCCGCATTCCAATCCGCGGTATAAGCGCCGTCTTCAGTGGGAATCGGCGTCATCTCGACGCTGCTGGCAGATCCGTCGGGCAACACGATATGGGCTTCGACCACCGCGTTCGGCACGGGTTTGAACGCTTTGTCGCGCACCTCCGCGCGTAGCGTGACCTTCGTTTCATCCGGCAAGACGGCGCGCGGCGTGGAACCGGCGACGCGGCCGGGGCTATCGGAAACCAGGTAGCGCATCAACTGCTGCCAAAAAGTCGCGTGGGTGATGTCGGTGTGGTCCTGCCACATGCGCCAGCGCCAGCTTCCGGACGTGGCGAAGACGGCGGTACGGCCGCGCCCGTAATTCTCGGTGACCAGCAGCGGCATGCGATGGCGGCCGGCGGGCGCCACATCCATCAGCACGATCGCGCCGGGCTTGGCCTCGCCGACATCATTGTAATTGGCGAGCTGCGGCATGCCGGCCCAACGCGCGGCATTGCGTTCGGGATCTTCCACTAGGCGGCAGATCAGACTGGCGCGGCCCTGCGCGGTCAATTCCTGATTCGAAAAATCGCGGTGGAACGTGCCCTTGCTTTCCGGGATCTGCACGGGGAGCAATTCGGCCAAAGGTGAGTGCGAGTAGCCGCCCTCGGCCAGCGCGAAGCGTCCGCCCAGAAACAGAATACCGCCGCCGCGGCGATTGGCGAATTCGCGAATCAGGTCCTGCTGCGTTTGGGTGAAGTAGTTGGCTTCCACGCTGCCGATAATTAGTCCGTCGAAGGCGAACAACTCCTCGGGCTTGCCTGGGAAGCCATCCTCAAGCTCGTGCGGATCGTCAAAGCCCTGCCGGTAGATCTTGTTCTGGGTGGTGCGCAGCATGGAAGCAAGCTGCAAGCTGCGATCGTCCTCGGCGGCGCGGCGGATGAATTTGAATTCCCAGCGCGGCTCGCCTTCGATATAAAGGATGCGCGGCTTGCGCGTTTCCACATCGACCAGCCGGCGCAGGGAGTTGTTGTTGCCGTTCTCTTCGCCGGGCAGCGGATCGATGGAAATCTCCAGCGTCTTTGGCCCAGCCAAGCCGGCATTGAACAGCAGCGGCTCACTTTGCGGCGCCCCATCGGCTTTCAATTGTACTTCGCGCGACGCGACGACTTTGCCAGCGTCATGCACTGAGAGGAGCGCCTTCTGGCCGGTGTAACCATACTGGCGGAAGGTGACCAGCGCGCTCAAGCGGGAATCGGCCAGCGCGTGGGCGGGCAGCACCGCGTCCGTGATTTCGATATCCTTTTCGGATTTCTCGCGGCCGAAGCCGATAGTGTGCACGGGGATGCGCCGTTGCCGGATCTGGGAGATTGTATCGAGATCGATGCCGCCGGAATTATCGGCGCCATCGGACAGCAGCACTACCGCGCCCAGCGGCAGGGTGGACGATTCCGCAAGCACCTGCTGCAAGCTGTCGCCGAGGCGCGTGGCCGGCTCCGATGCGGTGAGCTGGCTGGTCTTCTGAATGCGCTCGGCTTCCTTGCCGAAGCGATAGAGGCGCACCTGAAACTTCTGCCCGAGCGCGGAAAGCAGTTTGCGGTCGAGTACGGCGGCGGCCTGCGCGCTGCGCGTTTGGGATCCCTCCTGGATCGCCATGCTGCGCGAATCGTCGACCAGCACGGCGACCACGTTTTGCTGCGGCCGCAGCGTGGCGATGGAGATGGCCGGGTGCCAGAGCATGAACAGCAGCAGCGCGATCATGGCGGTTTCGAGCATCCAGATCACCAACGAACGCGCGCCCGTGAGCGCCCCGCGGTTGCGCCGCACATGCCACAGCAGCAGGGCGGCGGCCGCCATCACGCCCAAAACCAGAACCCACACCGGCCAGGATGCCAGCAGCACAAACTGTCCCTTTTGGAAAACCGCGCCGGGATATTTGAAGAGAAACTCGAACATGATGGCCCTGGGATTTCAGTGCGTCATTAGTGCGTCATGGCGTAAATAATGTAGTTGATCCCCATGCGATAGGCCTGCGAAGCGTATCGCTCGGGGTAGCGCGGATGGTCGGCCCATTCCCATGCGTCGCCATTATCCTGATTGAAGCAGATCGCCACCATCACCCGGCCGGCGTTGTCGTAGATGGCGCGCCAGTGGGGCGTCTTGCCGTCCTTTTCCCAGATGCGGCCGGTGTACCAATATTGTATGCCGGGCACTTGCACGCGCTCGCCTATGTCGTATAGGACGTGGAAGATGGGATCCTGGTTATCGATTTCCACGATCGGGCGGTCCGGGAACACGCGCCGGATGCTCTCCAGGAAGACGCTCCATTCGCCGCTGCCGTGGAAATCGTCGCACATGAAGAAGCCGCCGCGCAGCAGGTATTCGCGCATTTTGGCGCATTCGGCGTCGGTGAAGTCCGAGTGACCCATTTCGACCGCATACAGCCAAGGCCAATTGAAGACTTCATCGCCGTCGAGGTCCACTACCTGTTCGGACGAACGCGCGTGGATGCGGGTGAGGCGGCGCACGCCTTGCACAAACTGGCGGTCGGCCTTGGGGTAATCGGTGGGCCAACTGCCGATCCGGCCAAAGACGCTGGCGTTCTTGCCGGACGGATACATGAGGCGCGTGAAGGCCCATTCGGTTTTTTCGTAGGCGTCGGGCGGCACGGCAATGTGGTCGTCTTCCATTTGGGGGAACTGGCGGAAGGTGGCCTGCAGGGCGAACAACGCCGTCACGGAAAACGCGACAAGACTACCGCGGATGAGCAAGCGGTGCGCATTTGGACGAGGCCCTCGTATGTTTTTCAGGATAGCATGCGGTGGGGTGGGTGGCTGGGCGGACGGGCGAAGCGGACTGCGTTAGGGTCTTCGACACGCCTGAA
>DATNMW010000087.1:0-13502 GCA_035602155.1 Bryobacteraceae bacterium
AGTGTTCAATGACCGAGATGCTGTTCCCACCGGGGCTGCCGCAAGTGCGTTTCGCCATGTTGTACCCCGGCGGCGTGGCTTTCTCGGGCGACAGCGGCAAAGATTGGATTCCCCTGAATGCCACCAACGCCCTGCCCTCTCAGCAGCCGATCGAACTGCCGCAGTCCGCCTTCTACGATCCGAACGTGAATGCGGCTGGAAATTCGAGCTTGTATGTGGCGCTCGAAGGCAAAGGCGTAAAGCGGATCGATGCACCCTTCGCGACCCTCGCATCTATGCCGAGCTGCACCTCGGTGCTGAGCTGCTCAGGCATAACGTTTGGCTTTCCGGCGCTGGTAGTGCAGTGTACGTCCGTCTTCAATTTCTACCAATTCGCTACCACCACCAATCAAACGCTGGTCGGCTCTGGCATGAGCTACACTTCCTCTACGCTCGACCTCCCTAACGCCCTCGCGGCCTGTCCGGGGCAAGCGAATCCTCGCGGGCCCTCGGGCGGCTCGTGCGCGTATTTCTCCACCTTCGAGCCGTCGCATACCTATTGCGGGGCTCCGCCGCCGCAGCCGGCAAACTTCTGCCCGGAGTGCAAGAAAACCGGGGGAATATGCACTACTTTGGCTGACAGGACAAAAGTTTGCATTCATGAATAGCAATTCGGCATCGGCGCCAGGTGGATATTTCTTGGCTCAGGTAGACCGACGCGCACTGGATGTTCGGGGTGGTGGGAATTATCATGCAAGCCTCGCCGCTGGGCGCACTCGGCGCCGGGCGGGCGCGCAGGGTGCTGGATGGAGAGTCCGTCCCTGCAAGTGAAACGATTGCCGCCCAGGAATCACTATATCAGTGAAAGGAAAATATGTCCCTACCATCCTATACAATCCGAAATCGCACCGTGAAACTGGGCAAGCAAGCGGCCCGCCATGACGACCGCACGCTCCAGTTCTCCAATTACCTGAAGGCCACGGCCCCGCTCGCTCCACCCAAAACGGAGGATTGGACCACAAAAGTCAAGCAATGGCCCATGATGATGAACGATACCCTCGGCGACTGCACGTGCGCCTGTGCCGGCCACATGATCGAGGAATGGACCACGTACGCGCATGCTCCGGGGTTCATACCCGCGGATCAACAAATTCTGCAGGCCTATGAAGCCATTTCCGGCTACAAGCCTGGCGATCCCAACACCGATAAGGGCGCGAACATTCTGGACGTGCTCAACTATTGGAGGCAGACCGGAATCGCCGCTCATCCCATAACCGCGTACGTCTCACTGGAACCTAAGAATCACGAGGAAGTGAAAGACGCGGTTTACCTGTTCGGCAATTGCTATCTCGGCGTTCAATTGCCGCTCAGCGCCCAGAATCAGAAAGTCTGGTCGGTGCCCGCGGGCGGCCCCACCGGGAAGGGCGCGCCCGGTTCCTGGGGTGGACATGCCATTCCGATCGTGGAGTACGATGCGCGCGGTGTGACGGTAATCACCTGGGGCGAAACGCTTCGCGCCACGTGGACCTTCCTGGACACCTACTGCGACGAGGCATATGCCGTGCTTAGCGCCGATTGGATCGGCGCGAACAATCAAGCGCCCAGCAACTTCGATTTGGCGCAACTCCAGGCGGATCTCGGCGCGATAGGGGCGAAGCCTGCCGCCAAGCCCGCTACCGCAAGCGCAAAGGCGTAGCCGGGCGGGCGAAACCGCCCGCACCGCCATTGCAAGCGGGACAGGCCTCCGGGCCTGTCCCTTACTTACCCGCGCCGCCCGGCCGTCCAGTCGTCCCATTAGCCGAACGCCTTCATCCGGGTGTCGGCGACTCACGACCCGGCTACTCCGGCCAAGGCGTTCTCCAACGGCGCGCGCAGACCCTCGCGTCCATTGAGGAAGGAGCCGGTGGCCCGGCCGGAGCCCGTATCGAAGATTACCGCGGCATGGTGGCGGTCCGTCTTCGACGCATGCCGCTGCACGTAGCCGGCCGATCCCCGCATGCCTTGGCGAATCCCGCGCGCGGCGTCGCTTACCATCGCCGCGTTCACGCCGTTGTCTTCCGCGCCGGTTCCCAGGTCCCACGAATCCGGATGCGCGCCCAGCAGGACGATTTCATCGGGCCGTTCGCGTCCGCGAATCTCCCCAATCGCGTTGCGCGATGCGTATGGCCCGCCGGTCTGGGTCGGCGAGATTCAGCCGCACCCGCTTCTCGCCGGTTTCCGCCAGCCGCGCCAGACGCGCGGCATGTTCCCGCGAGACGATGCCACGGGCAGCGGCACAAGGCCTCCGTTGAGATCCATCAGGTCGTCAAAGGGTTCGCGTCTCGAGGTTCGAGACCAGCGCGATGGCGCCGCGCCAAGCGCGCGCCCGGCCAGCCTCTGAGCAATATCGGCCGTCTGCGCTGAGGGAGCGCAAAAACGGCCAGGGTAGCCGCGGCGAGTTTTAGACAAATAGGGCGCATCGGGTATGGCATATAACCGGGCTGGCTGGCACGTCTTTCTCCCTGAAGCATGCGTCCTTACCAATGGAGGACCATGCCATCTCGCAAGCCCATCGAAACGGTCGCGCCGCGGCTCACGCATGAAAGCCGCGCGGCAAAGATGCTGCGCGAAGTCTTCGACTCCGGGCGCCCGCTAACCTACATCCGGTCTACCGAAGAGCAGCGCGTCGCCAGGGTCCTGCATGAAGTGAGCCTTCGGATGTCCGGCTCCGAGCCCACGCCCGTGTGGATCTGGAGCCTCACCGAGGGCATGCATCGCGATGGGGAAGCCGTCCAGCCCGGCACCGAATCCGCGCGCGAAGCGCTGGAGTTCATCGCCGCCTACAAAGACGCCGCCATCTTCCACTTGAAGGATTTTCACGAGCCTCTGCGCGAATCCCCGGAAACCCGCCGCCGCCTGCGCGATCTCTACGAGAGCTGTCGCGACCGGCGCAAGTTCATCGTCATCAGCTCGCCGGTGCGCTCGATTCCGGAAGAGGTCGAGCGCAGCTTGCTATACATCGAGCTGCGCCCACCCGATCTGGTCGAGCTGGTCGATTTCCTGCGCGACGAACTGGAACAAACTCCCGCGGCGGGCGCAGTACCCGACACCAGCCAGCCGAAACTGAACCAACTGGCGCGCTCCCTGCAAGGGCTTACGCTGGACGAAGCCCGCTATGCGTTGCGCCGCGCGCTGGCCGCCAGTCCGGAACTTGGGCCGGAATCCATACCGGCGCTGCTCGAAGAGAAGCGCCTCCTGGTGAACCGCAGCGGCACCGTCGAGTTCATCGCCGAAGGCGGCAGCATGGGCAATATCGGCGGACTTGAAACACTGAAGAAATGGCTGACCGAGCGCCGCAAGCTTTTTCAAATGCGCGATTCGCTCAGCGCCGACATCGCCCCCAAGGGACTGCTCATGATGGGTATCCCCGGCTGCGGCAAGAGTCTGTCCGTCAAGGCGATCGCTTCGTACTTCGAGCTGCCGCTCTACCGTATCGACATGATCGAGATCTTTTCCGGCAGGCACGGCAAGCCCGAAGGCGCGTTTGTGGCCGCCTGCAAGATGCTGGAAGACATGGCGCCCGCGGTCCTTTGGTTCGACGAAATCGAGATGGGCATCACGTCCACAGAATCGAGCGGCGAGCAGGGCCGGATCTTCGCATTCTTCCTCACCTGGATGCAGGAAAAATCCCGCGGCTTATTCGTGGCCGCCACCGCCAACCGCATCGATCTGCTGCCCGCCGAGATGATTCGCAAGGGACGCTTCGACGAAGTATTTTTCGTGGACTTGCCGCTGGACGACGAACGCATCGATATTTTCAAGATTCATCTCAGCCGGCGGGGCATCGATCCGGCGGCCTTCAACCTCGCGCAGTTGACCGAATTCACCATCGGCTGGACCGGCGCCGAAATCGAGCAGTGTGTAGTTTCCGCATTGACTAAGGCAAAATTGGCGGACCGTGAGATCGGCGAAGACGACCTCTTAAGTGTGGCGGTGAGCATCGTGCCCCTGTCGCGCACCATGAAGGAGCAGATCAATCACATCCGAAGCTGGGCTTTCGAGCGAGCCATTCGCGCGTCCCCGCGGCAGGGCGGGCAGTGGTAGCCGTCCGCGCAACGATTTCAGGTAGCCGCCGTTGCCGTAAGAATCGTCAGGTTGTCCACAGCCTGATAATCTCTCGTGTTGAGGGTAACCAGGGGGATGTCTTGACCGGCGCCACAGCGTGTATCAAGGCTGCGCTTCCCGCCCCAGCGGCCGAATGTGTCGTTAAGAGTCACGGGCATTAAGCACGCAATTAGAGACCCGTCTGGGGGAAGTTTGCGCGTAACGCGGGTCGAGGGCTGGCCTGAGTCTCCGCGGCTGTAACAGTATTGGACATCAACATGGCGATAGTCAGCGGCCCAACCCCTCCGGGCACGGGCGTGTAGGCAGACGATTCCTCCAGCATGGCCAGCGGATCCACATCGCCCACCAGCACGCTCCCCTTGCGCTCCAGCGTGGCCAGGCGCTCCGGCGAGTTGCGGAAAATGCGCGCAGCCTCGGCCCGATCGGTGATGCGGTTCATGCCCACATCCACGACCACCGCGCCCGGCCGGATGAAATCGGCCGTCAGCATGGCGGGCCGTCCCATGGCGGCCACCAGGATCTCGCCTTCCCGGCAGACGCCCGCCAGGTCCGCGGTGCGCGAATGGCAGATGGTGACGGTAGCGTTCGCGTGCAACAGCAGCAGCGCCATCGGCTTGCCCACGATGTCGCTGCGCCCCACCACCACCGCGCGCTTGCCCGCCACAGGAATCTGATACTGCCGCAACAGCTCCATGATGCCGGCTGGCGTACAGGGCCGCGGGCCGGGGCGTCCGGCCACCAGATTACCTACATTCATGGGGTGGAATCCGTCCACGTCCTTTTCCGGCGCCACCGCCAGCAGCACCCGCCGCGTATCCACCTGCGGCGGCAAAGGCAACTGCACCAGAATGCCGTCGATATCGGGCCGCTGGTTCAGTCCCTCGACGACCTCGAGCAATTCCTCGGTGGCGATGGTCGCGGGCGGCGTCAGGCTCTGGCTCGCGATGCCTAGCTCCGCGCAGGCCTTCACTTTGTTGCGCACGTAGATTTGGGATCCGGGATCGTTCCCTACCAGCACGACGGCCAGTCCTGGCGGGCGCCAGGCTGCAGCCAGCGCCGCCACGCGCGGACGCAAGTCGCGCAGGATCCGGTCTCGGACATGGTTTCCATCGAGAATTGTTGGCATCTATACACCAATGATAGCTGCGGCGCAGCGGCACTTGACGTGCTGCGATCGGTGTAGATGCGCCCCGGGTGTGTAATTCTGTCCCTATTGACAAGCTTGGCATTGTACGGCCAGGAAGCGACGTTCCGGACCGATGCGCGTCTGGTCGTGTTAAACGTGTCGGTCTTCGACCGGGATGGCAAGGTCCTCAGAGATCTGGGCCAAAGCGCCTTCACAGTATACGAAAACGGCGAGAAACAGACAGTCAAAGTTTTCCGGCAGGACGATGTGCCTATCTCGCTGGGGCTAATCATCGATACCAGCGCCAGTATGACCGATAAGCGCGACCGGGTGGCCTCCGCCGCACTCGCCATGGTGAAAGCATCCAATCCGCAGGATGAGGTCTTCATCATCAACTTCAATGAATCGGCGGTGCTGGCCAAGGATTTCACCAACGATACAAAAGACCTTGAAAAGGCCTTGCGCAGTCTGGATGTGAAGGGCGAAACCGCCATGCGCGACGCGTTGCTGCTGGGAATCGAGCACCTGCGGCACCGCGCCCACAGGGACAAGAAGGTGCTGCTGGTGGTGACCGACGGGGAAGACAACAGCAGCGTGGAAACGCAAGCCCACCTGGTTGAAGTGGCGCAACAGAACGATGTGATCATTTACGCCATAGGCTTGCTGGGCGCGGAGGAGCCGGAAAGCGCCGCACGCGCCAAGAAACAGCTCACTGAACTAACGCAGCAGACCGGTGGGCAACCCTGGTATCCGAGCGACGTGGCGGAGATCGCGAATATCACGCCCCAGATCGCGCACGAGATCCGCAATCAGTACATCCTGGCCTACACGCCCACGAACCTGGCGGCCGACGGCAGCTTCCGCAAGCTCCGGGTCGAGGTGGATATGCCCGGCGCGGTGGTCCGCACGCGAGCCGGCTACTATGCGCCACGGTAGCGCGGGGCTTACGGGAACTGAAAGAAAAGTCCAGCCGATGCGCGCCCGATCTGGTTCTGGTGGGCCAGATAGCCCTTCAGTTCGATCTCGACGCCGAGATGCTGCGTGATGTAATAAAGCCCACCGGCGCTCACGTTGGCGGCCAACTCGTCATTGCTCCGATTCACGGTCGCAGTCGTGCCGAAACCGCTCGTACCGGTGCTGGACGATAAACGCAGGACTCCGGCCCCCACGCCGAGGTACGGCACCCAGTTGCTCTTGTTGGGAAAACGGACTTTGATCCCGCCGTTGAGGTCCAACATTCCCGACGTGTACAAGCCCTTGCCCGTAAGGTTCGTGCCGTAGGTGAACGCATAGCTGGTCAGCGGGGAGTAGGAGAAATCGATAAATGGCGCCAAATACTTCGACGCGGCTCCGGCAATGCTGGCGCCATACGACCCGTGTCCTCCCAGCCCGAAGATTCCTCCCGCCGATATCGTGGCGATTCCCACGCCCGTATCCGACTGCTGAGCCTGCGCGGGCAAACCTAAAATCGACAGACTCGCAGCCACCGACACAAGAATCGATCCGCGCGCGGCGAAATGCATGGGCTAGGTCTCCTGGTCTCTTGCATCTAAATACTGCGTACACCCATGTTGACGATGTCATCCACCTGCATGGTTTCCTTCACCACGAACGGCTCGCCGTATTTCACACCAATCAGGTTGCCGTAGAACCGCGCCACGGCGCCCAGCCTCTCACGGATCTCCGATTCCTTGGGAAACAGGCCGCCGCCATCATCCGGCGCGCCCTCGCCCGGCGCGCCGTATTGGGATCGATAGCTCAACAAAGCCGCCATGCGCGCCTCGAATTGGGCGCTGATATCCACCACGAACGAAGGCGTCACGTTGGCGTACAGCGACGCATAGATCACCTTATAAGGGCGGTGCGGCTCGGTGTATTCGTCCAGCTTCTTAAGACCCGCCAGGAAGCAGGCTTCGTAGCTCAATTCGCTGGCGCGGTAATGGTCCGGATGGCGGCCCTCCCAATATGGCAGGATCGCCACGCGCGGGCGCAGCTCGCGGATCTTCACCGCCAGCGTCATGCGCGCGCTGAGCGTGTTCTCCAGGCGCGCATCGGGGAACCCCAGGTTGCCGCGCCAGGCGAGACGCAGATGCCGCGCCGCGATCTCGGCTTCCGCCAGGCGCTGTACGGGAGTCCCGCGCGTACCCATGTCGCCTGCCGTAAGGTCCAGAGCCCCCGTCCGGTAGCCCCGCTCGGCCATGCGGATCAGCGTACCGCCGCACGTCTGTTCGATGTCGTCCGGATGGGCGGCTATCGCCAGAATATCGAGGCCCATGCCGCTCATGCGCGCGCCGCCAGTCTCTTCAGAAATTCGTCCACGCCTACCTTGTATTTGAAAGCCTTGCGGCCGTCGATAGCAATCACCGGCACCTCTTCGTCATACAGTGCCAGCCACTCGGGATGGCGGTCGATATCGACCTCTTCAATCTCGAAGGCCGCGCGCCCGCGGGCCGTCGCCAGCACCTGTTTGGCTTCCTCGCAGAGGCAGCATCCCGCGCGCGTGTAGAGAGTCACTCGCGTCATTCCCAGTAACGGTCCCGCCGCCGGTTGTACCGGTCGCTGGCGCCCATCGCTTTCACCAGCGCCATGCCAGCCACAAATCCGCCGATGTGCGCGAAAAAGGCGGTGCCGCCCTGGGAAAGGTGCGTCCGCGCAATGGACCCGAACCCGCTGAACAATTGCATAACGAACCAGTATCCCAGCATGATGGGGGCGGGAATTTCGATGGTCGTGACGAAGAACACCACAAACACCAGGGTCAGAATCCGCGCCCGCGGAAACTTCACCAGGTATGCGCCCATCACCCCGGCGATCGCGCCGCTCGCGCCGACCATGGGAATCGTGGAGTACGGGCTCGCAATCACCTGCCCGAGCGCCGCCACGATTCCGCACAGCAGATAGAACACCAGATATTTCCCATGCCCCAGCAAGTCCTCGATTTTGTTCCCGAAGACCCACAGGAACAACATATTGCCCAGTACGTGCATCCAGCCTCCGTGCAGAAACATGGAGGTGAAAACCCGGCTCAGTTGGAAGTTGTCCGGCACCAGTCCGTAGTATTCGATGAGGGCATTGAGCGTGCGAGGGCCGAGCGAGTATTCGAACAGGAAGACCAGCAGGTTCACGGCGATGAGCGCAATCGTCACCACCGGCCGCGAGTAACTGGGCTGCGTATCTTTAAGAGGGAACATTTACGTGGTAGCGGCCGCGTGCCCGATGCTGGCCTGCATATCCCGATGCGCCCGCCGCGGCGCATTTTGCATCAGCGTGCGGACCTGCTCCACTCCGCAAATTCCGCCGCGCGCGCCCATGGCCGTGCAGTTGAGGGCCGCCATGCCGTTCGAGAAATCCAATGCGTCCGCCAGGCTCATGCCTTGCAAAACAGAATAACAGAAGGCGCCGTGGAACACGTCTCCGGCGCCGGTGGTGTCCACGCAGTTCACCACGAATGCCGGCGAATACAGGAAGCGTCCGTTTTCCAGCGCCAGCGCGCCGTGCGCGCCCAGGGTCATGGCCGCCACCCGCATGCCGTACTCCCGCTGGATCAGTTCCAGCGCGCGCAGAGGGTCCCGCTCGTTGGTCCACTGCGTCGGGAAATCGGAGCTGGCGATGAGGTAATCCACATGCGGCAAAACCTGGTCGAAGCCGTGATAAATCGTGTCCACATCCACCGTTACCGGGATGCCCGCGCCGTGCGCGATGCGCGCCGCATGCGCCACCGCGGGGGTATCGTGCCCGTCGATATGCAGCAGCCGCGCGCATAGAATTTGGTCCGGGCCGATCTCGGAGGGATCGATGCGCAGGCACTCGGGCCGCGACCACAGCACGGTGCGCTCGCCGGTGCCGCGGTCGATGATGATGTAGGCCGACTGATTGGGGCAGCCCGCGCGGCTCTGTACATGGTCGAGATTGATACCTGCGGCGCGCAGACTGTCCCATTGGATGCGGCCGCGCTCGTCGTCGCCGATGGTGCCGATGTATTTCGTGCGCAAGCCCAGCCGCGCGCAAGCGGCCAGGGCGCTGGCCACCTGCCCGCCGGGACTGACAATCTCTTCTTCGAAGCGAACTTTGCCGGCATACGCGGGGAAACCGGGGACTACCAGGAGCGTGTCGGTAGCGTTGAGGCCTACGCCTGCAACATCGAATTGAGGAGCCACGCAACTATTGTAGTGTTACTTGTGGGGCACCGTCGAAAACCAAGGGTTTTCATCGCATTTGGTGGTCCGCCGGGCCATGAAGACAGGATGGCATCCTGCGGCCGATTGGTAATCGGCCCTTCGTTCCGCCCGGGCGTTTGGCGAACAAACAATTCCATTCCACGGTTAAGCCCTCGGTCCCCCGCGCCTTTCTTTGGTATATAATGGGATAGGTGTTTATCTACCTAACTGCATAAGGTGTCGAATGCAACAAGAGGCTGTTCGCTGGAACATCAAAGTCTCAAGGGAAACCGATCTCACGCTGCGAACCTTTTTGGGAGCGCACGGGATGAAAAAGGGCGATCTCTCGAAGTTCATCGAGCAGGCCGTGCGCGCGCATGTTTTTCATCGCGCCGTCGAGGACATCAAGGCGCGCAATGCCGACACCGATCCTGATGAGCTGCAGACGTTGATCGACAATACGGTGCGGGAAGTGCGCGCGGAACGGCGCGCCAAAGCCAGGGCTACCCACGCCTGATGCACGCTGTACTCGACACCAATATTCTGGTGTCCGCCCTTCTGGTCCAAACGGGACATCCGGACGCGATCTACCGCGCATGGCAGGAGAGGCGCTTTGTGTTGCTAACCTGCGCGGAGCAGCTCGACGAGCTACGGCTTACCCTGCACAAGCCGGCTCTTGCCATGCGCATCAAGCCCTATAAAGCCGGCCGTCTGCTTAACCATCTGAAAGAGTTTGCCCAGAACGTCGGCTCACTGCCGCGCGTCCAGCGCTCTCCCGACCCAACCGACGATTTTCTGCTGGCCTTGTCCGAAGCCGGAAACGCCGAGTATCTGGTCACCGGCGACAGGGGCGGGCTGCTGGCGCTCGCCCGTCATCGAACCACGCAGATTGTTTCCGCGCGCGATTTCGCGGCAGTACTCGCACGACCCTAATTCTTAGCCCCAACCTCGTAAACGTAAATATAGTGCAGCACCCCGCCAGCGGTGATCGGCACAATCCCCGACGGCGTCCATCCGCGGATCTCGTAGTCGTTCGATACCACGCGCGCACCGGGCTTCAGATACTTCTCCAGATTCGGGCGCAGACGCTCGTTTGAACTGGTCAACAGGTACAGCGTCACCACGTCAGCCGGGCTTAGGTCCACCTTCAACATATTCTCGTGAATCAGCCTGACGCGATCTTCCAGGCCAAGCGATTTGATCCGCGCCTGCGTGGATTTGCAGAGATCCCCGCGCAGCTCCACGCCCACCGCGCGCGCCTGGAATTTCTGCGCGGCCGTGATGATGATGCGCCCGTCGCCGCTGCCCAGGTCATAAACCATTTCGCCCGGCTTAACCCGCGCGGCGCTAAGCATCCTGTCCACCACCTCCTGCGGACTGGGTATGTATGGCGCCAGGTTGTCCTTGCTGAACTGTTGGGAATACGCCCGCCCCCAAGCTCCCAAGGCCAGCAGGGCCGCCGTCGAAACCGCCGTAAAGGACCAAAGCACCCGCATGGGTCATTGGGAAGCGCCGTTCGCCGCGCGCTTACCCAGTCTTGATTTTACTATACGGGACATGATATCTCCCCATGCATTCCATAAATCCCGCGGCCGCGTGATGGTGTACTCGACCCCTTTCAGGTATTTCACGGCACTGCCGATGGCGTCGCGCCAGGGGACGGCTTGGGGGTCCACGTTGTAGTTCATGTAGAAAAGCGGGAATTCCACATCCGCGACTTTCTTGAGCGATTCCTGCGGCACGCCGTTATCCAGCAGCACCTTCGGACCCGCGAAGATCACCGCATCCGGATGATCGCGCGCGTTCAGTTCCTCGGTAAACAGATTGGTCAGGAATTCCGTTTCCCCGCGCTTCTGGCTCAGGCGCTTCACATCCACCGTCCCCAGATTCAGGGAGTGCAAGGCCTCGCCCAAGGCCGGAAAATCGATGTGCGAGGAATCCGCCTGCCGGTAGACCACCCGCCGCTCCTGCAGATTGAACGCCACGATCGAGAACTTGCCGATGCGCGGTTCGCGCGCGATGCCTCGCAAAATCGAGATCAGCGCATTCATATCCAGCGGATGCAGCGCGGCGGCCGCCGAGTCCTGCGGGGCGAAGTTCACAATCACCTTGACATTGAGCGGCGCCCCGGCCGAATCTCGCGGCACTGGCGCCTCGTCTTTGAAAGGCTCGTTGTCGGCGCTCAGTATGGTGTTAGGCAGGATGTCCAAGGCCACCGGCTTGTCCTTGAGCGGCACGCTCGCGTCGATATCCCAAAAGGCCGAGCACACCCGCTCGGCGCGGTCCCGCATCAGCCAGTCCACATGGTACTTGCCTTCTCCCACGTCGAAGCTGCCTTGCAAATAGGCGTCGCCACGCGCATTCTCTTCGATCTCCGGCACGTTCACCCGTTGCGACAGGTAAACCGGCTCGTCCTTATGTGCATCCGGCGTGATCCTGAAGATCATGGTGAGCAGATTCTGCGATCCCGCCAGTTCCTTCAAGGGTACGCTCACTTCGTAACCGGAATGGAACTTAAGATCGAAGCCGAGGGTTGGTTTGACGGTCGTGGCCGTGCATGGAAGGTCTTTGCGGGGTTCTTGAGATTCCAGCACCGCGGTATCGGTGTTAAAGAGGTGCGCTTCACTCCCTGGTTGGGAGCCTGCCAGAATCGATTGCGCGCGCCCGCCGCCCGCCAGCAGCAGCAAACACGACGCTGCCCGTAACGTCGGAAGAGCCCTTAACCAGCGCGGCGACATCGTATGAACCCTAGGACGGCCCATTTCAGTTTATCCCAATGGCGCTCACCCGGCGCCGATTTCAGTATTATTGCGCAGATTTCCAAAACCGCAACGTGCCCCTGCAATTCTAGTACCGCGGACAGCCCAACCTTCTCACGCGGCTCATGCAGCTCACGCCTTGAAGCGCTCCAGCGCCCCTGGATTCTCCACTGTCGAGATATCCCCCAAAGGCTCTCGCAGATAAGCCTGGCGGATCAATCGCCGCACCACCTTTCCACTTTGCGTCTTGGGCAACTCCGGAACGGCAAAGATTGCACGCGGACGGAAGGTGGGCCCCATCGACCGCGCCACGTGCGCGGCCAAGTCGGCGCTAACATCGGCTAACCCGGTTGACCCGGCGGCCGGCGCCGCGCCCGGTTTCAGCACCACGAATGCCACGACGCTCTCGCCCGTGATCTCGTCCGGCACGCCGATGACGGCCGCTTCGGAAACGGAGGCATGTGCGATCAAGCATGCCTCCACCTCCGCGGGACCCACTTTGCGCCCCGCCACATTGAACGACTCATCAGCCCGCCCTTGCAGGAACCAGTAGCCGTCCGCATCCACGATGGCCCAATCGCCGTGGTACCAGACACCGGGCCAGCGCGACCAGTATGCCTCCAGATAGCGCTGCGGATCGTTCCAGACGCCCCGCGTCATCGAAGGCGCCGGCTTGGTGCACACCAGATAGCCCAACTGGCCGCGCACGGGCTGGCCCTGTGCGTCGAAAACGTCCGTCGCCATACCAGGCGACGGTCCACCCAGCGTGCAGGCTTTCAACGGCTGAATCGGCAGCGGTCCCAGGAAACCGCCGATAATCTCGGTGCCGCCTGAAATGTTCATGATCGGGCACCTGCCCCGGCCCACCTGCTCGAAGAACCACCGGTAGGAGCTTTCATCCCAAGGCTCGCCGGTGGAGCCGAGCAGCCGCAGCGAGCCTAGATCGAACCCATCGGCGCCCGCTCCGGCGTGGCGCATCAGCAGCCGGATAGCGGTCGGCGAAATGCCAAACGTAGTCACGCGATGCCTGTCGATCATTTGCCAGAAGCGCTGCGGAGTGGGGTGGTCGGGCGCACCATCGTACAGCACGATCGTTCCGCCCAGGTGGTGGTTCCCGATAATCTCCCACGGCGCCATCATCCAGCCGATGTCCGAGACCCACCAGAAGCGATCCTCCGGCTGATGGTCGAATGTCAGGTAGATTTCCTTGGCCGTCTGTGCCAGCGCGCCGGCGTGCGTATGGACGGCTCCCTTGGGACGGCCGGTAGTTCCCGACGTGTAGAGCAATAGGCAGGGCGCTTCTGAATCGAGCGGCAGCGCCGCGCATTGCTCAGACTGGCCCGCGACAAAATCGTCCCACCAAACATCGCACCCGCC
>DATNMW010000088.1:0-9750 GCA_035602155.1 Bryobacteraceae bacterium
AGTTTCCCGTCCTGGTTGAAATCCGCCACGGCCACAAACCCCTCCGTGGCAACAGCCGTGGAACTCTTTAGTGTAAACGTGCCATCGCCTTTGCCGAGATAGGCGTTCATCGCGCCTGCGGTGGGTACAACCAGATCGGGAATCCCATCCCCATTCAGGTCCCCCGTAACCAGGCAGCCCGCACTGCTCAGGGCGATGCTTGTGCCGACGGTGAAGGGGGCGCTGGCCGTCCCGGTACCTAGCAGGATAGAGACGCCCTGGGCGGTATTGACCGCCAAGTCAGGCTTGCCATCTCCGTTGTAATCGGCCGCCGCGCCGCAGCCTGCCGCACTGGGCAGCGCTGTCCAGAGGCCATCCTCGAACCCCTTATTGTCGATGTTCAGCAGCACGGAAACGGCGCCGGAGCCCTGCACCACCAGATCCACCAAACTGCTTCGCAGGTGCGCGGGGACCACGTTATAAGGGCCGATCCCGGAGGCGGAGGACTGAACGGGGTGGAACACGGGCTCCCTGAATTTGCCATTGCCTTCTCCCAAGACCACATAGACATCGTTGCTGAGCAGATCCGGGATGTCGTCGCCATTCACATCGGCGATGGCGGCAATGCCTCCCGGCAGGTGAACGTATGTTGGCGCTGCGAAGCCCCCGGCGCCGTTGCCAAGATACAGCAGAGGGTAGTCCAGATCTCCGCAATTTGCGGCAATCGCCGGATAGCCGCCGCTGGCGATGGCTCCGACCACGAAACCGCAACTGGTCCCGGGCTCCTGGGGGTTGGCGTAGTCCTGCTGCGGTTGGAAGGTGCCATTGCCATTGCCCAGGAGCACGGCGAAGCCGGTGGGCGCGCTCGCAAGCAGATCGAACTTGCCATCCCTTCGGAGGTCCGCCGCTGCCAGAGAGTTGAAGCCCGTCGCCCCATTGAACGGGACTAGGACGCCGGGGTTGAATGCGCCACCCCCTTTGCCCGTGAACAGCCATATTCCGCTGGTGCCTACCGTGGCGGCGTCTATAATTCCGTCTCCGTCGAAGTCTCCAAGAGCGATGGCGAACGTGGTCGTGTCAGTGCCGGCTTGATAAAAGACGGCAGGCTGGAAGGTGCCATCGCCGTTGCCTAGGGAGACGGCAATCCCCCCAGCATAATTCTGGTTCTGGCCAGCCAGAACCAAGTCGGCTATTTTGCCGCCGGTCAGGTCCGCCACTGCGAAGCTAAACTTGTCCCCCGAGCCAGTTTGTGTCTCGGGGCCTTGCCGAAAAGTGCCGTTGCCGTTCCCGAACAACACCTGAATGGAGCCGCCGAGCAACTCGATTACGTCGGGGATCCCGTCGCCGTTGGTGTCGGCGACGGCCACCTGGTTGAAGCCGAAATCAGGGTAGTCGCGACGCGCAAAAAAGTTGCGGTCGTCAGCGTCGGCCACACCGGCCGCCAAGCACGCCAGGAGGGCCGCGGCACTGACTGAATATCTTCTCATGGAAGCCTCTTTCGCTCAGAGACTGCGCGGCGTCACTTCTGCCACGTCGTATCGGTTGTGGTCTGCCCTGTTTGTGACTGCACGTAATCCAGATATGTGTTTAGGGCGGTGGTGTAAGCGACAGATATGTACGAGGGCAGGGAGGCCCCGTTTGGCATGGAAAGCGTGTAGAGCTCGGCGTTGACGATCGCGCTGAAGCTCTCTTGGTAGGCGAGCGACTCCCCAGTCAGCACGCCGCTCGTAATGGTTACCTGGTTACCGATTTCCCCGTAGTTTGCCGGGAGCGTTTGGCCTGAGGAATAGTTGTAAAACTCGAACTGCTGCGGCCCTCCGCCGCTTGCCGTGTTGGTGTCCGGTTGAGTCGGAGGGATGCCGTCTGAGTCTCCAAGGGTATAGTTCCAGAAGCTGTACGTCCCCAGCTTGCCGCCGCCATACGGAACCGAAGACCCAAGCGAGTAGTCCGCTGTCCGAAACCCGATGGCGTGGCTGGCTACCGGGCTGCCATTCGAAGGGTTCGTGAATGGCGTGAAGCCTTCGTCGGTTGTGTGCAGGATGTATGGCTGCATCACGCTGGGATTGGCGGACGTCGGGATCGTTGAGAGCCGATGCTGCGTAGGGCTACTGCTATAAATGAAGTCGGTTATCGCTTCCCGGTTGTACAGGTAACCCACCAAATCCGTGGAGTTCGTCCTCCAACTGGAATTGCCGAGCGCCATGGTATAGAGAAAAGGGAGTATATCGACGCTAGAGCAGACGTAGGGGAGCGTGAGCGCGGTTTGGCCGGGTATCTGGATGTAGAGGGGCACGTTGACGGTCTCGTCGTAGATCGCAAAGGCTTTCCCGTGAATCCAGTGCGACCCGGCGTAATCGCCGTGATCGGACAGAAACATCACTACCGTCTTTTTCGCAAATGAGGAGCCGCTTAGCGCGTTGAGGACCCGGCCGACCTGCACGTCCACGTTCGCCTGGATCCAAAAGTAATAATTCAGGAAGGTGAACCACGCGTTCTGGTTTTCCGCAGACCCCAACTCGTGCGCCGAGTTATTCTGGTAAACCAATTGCAAGCCCGGCTTGCCGTATACGGTGCCGCTAGGGCCGTACTGGAGCTGTGAAGGGGCGTCGGCGTAGACGCCGTTCCAGGTTTGGTTGGGAAACGGCCCAACGGGCGCCGTGCCGTTTGGCTGGTACAACTTGGTCTGGGCCACAATCGTCTCGTCCGGGCCGTGCGGCGGCGGAGGGGTATATCCGCCTGTTGGCGGCGGGACGTATCCCACCACCGACTGCGACGGGCTTCCGAAGTCCCCCAGGGTAGATGACTGGAGGCCTGCTAGGCCGTAGCCATACGGAAAGGAGGACATGTCGTGGGGATTGATGAAGCTGGCCGCGCAGGACCATGGCCTGGTGATGTTCTGCTCGGCATAGGTGAGCCACGTAGTGAACGCGTCGGCGATGGCGCCATCGCCGAGGGCGAGGTAGCCTGGATTCGTTAACGGCAGGTTCGGATATTGCGATCCGTAGTCCTCATAGACGAATGTGGTCCCGTAATGCTGGGTATCGCCGGAAAACGGCAGAAGCAGGGCGCCCCCGCAGCCCTCGTTGGCCGCCGACCCGTCTGGGGACGGATACATCAATGCCTGCGTCGGGTCGTACAAGTTGGTGGCTTGATTGTTCGGGATGGAGTACTTGTCGCTAAAGCCGTATGCGGCGGGCCCAGAAGTCACGCCCCCGGGCGAGCACCCACCCGTGGCCGGGCCATTGCCGGTCGCGGAGAGGTGCCACTTGCCGATCCACACGGTATCGTACCCCGGGCTTGTCCCACCACCCTGGATCGGCAGTTGCTGCGCAAGAACGTTGCCGATCGTCGGAAATCCGGTTCCCGCTCCAAACGGCGGGGACGCCGGCCCGGTATATGCCAGGAGCCCAGGCTCGCACCAGTTTTCCAGGGTGCTGAAGATGCAAGTCTGCTGCGAGTACAGTCCAGTAAGCAGAGTCGCCCGGGAGGGGGTGCAAGCCGTGGCTGCGACGAAGTAGTTCGGAAAAACGCAAGACGTTTTTCGCAGCCCTGAGATGTTCGGCATGAGGTTGTCAATGGCCTGCTGCCCGCCCGGCGGGAGCCAGCGCGCCGGGAGCGCCCCCATTTGATCCACCATGATCATGAGGAAATTAGGCTGCGAATAGCCCTTGCTGACATAGGTCGGGGTACCTGTTTCGGGCAAATCCTGTTGTGAGGGCACCGGCGGCGGTACTATCCCAGCCGCGAGGGCCGCAGGATTGGCGGGAACGATATTCCCGAACGAGTCCTGGTAAAGAACCGGCGGCGCGTTTTCGCCGGCGCCTTCAGCGCGCCCCCCCCCCGACTCCAGGAACACTCCGGCGGCAGCCGTGGCTCCGAGGGCGCCAAGGAACTTTCGCCGGTCCATGCCCGACCGTACGTTATCGTCCCGATTATCTTCCATTTTTCTCCTTAGAAGTGCTGATGGAGTGTGGCACGGTTGGGCGGCACTGTCAAGAACTTTCTTGTATGTCTTTCTTTGTCTTAGCTACACGGGGACGCAATAGCGAAGCTGGATAATCGACGCGGCGCTCACTTACTCGCTGGTGTCCGTCCCTTGGTAACATGAATAAATGTACGATTTGGCCTGGTTTCGAGCGAACTTCGATCGCATTGCCCAGCGGCTGCAAACCCGCAGCAATCCGCCGGACTTGGATGGCTATCGGGAGTTAGACAAGCGGCGTCGCGCCGCTATCGCCGAATCCGAACAGTTGAAGGCTCACCGCAACGCGGAGACATCCGAAATCGGGAAACTCCGCCGGGAAGGCGCCGACACCACGGAGAGACAACAGCAAGTGCGGGCGATCGGTGAGCGGATCGCGTTATTGGAGCAGGAGGAGAAGGCTGCCGTCGAGTCCTTTCGCCAGATGCTCGAAGGGATTCCGAATGTGCCGCACGAATCCGTGCCGGTGGGGACCGGCGAGGCGGACAACGTAGAAATCCGGCGCGTGGGCGAGCCGCGGCAATTCGACTTCGAGCCCAAAGCTCACTGGGACCTAGGTCCGGAGTTGGGCATGTTGGACCTGGAGCGCGCCGCGAAAGTGACCGGCGCGCGGTTCGCCGTGTATTGGGGCCTGGGCGCCAAACTGGAGCGCGCGCTGATCAATTTCATGCTCGACGTACACACGCGCGAGCACGGCTACACCGAGGTGCTGCCGCCGTTCATGGTGAATTCGGCGAGTCTCTTCGGCACCGGCCAGTTGCCCAAATTCGCGCAGGATCTGTTCAAGCTTGAAGACACGGACTACTGGCTGATTCCGACGGCGGAAGTGCCGGTAACCAATTTGTATCGGAACGAAACGCTGGAGGGCGAGCGGCTGCCGGTGAAGCTGTGCGCCTATACGCCATGTTTCCGCAGCGAGGCGGGATCTTACGGGCGGGACGTGCGCGGCATCATCCGGCAGCACCAGTTTCAGAAAGTGGAGCTAGTCAAGTTCGCGCATCCGGAACACAGCTACGACGAGCTGGAGAAACTGACGGCGGACGCCGAAGACATCCTGCGGCGGCTGGGGCTGCCCTTCCGGACGGTGGTACTCTGCACCGGCGATACCAGCTTCTCCGCGGCGAAGACTTACGATATCGAAGTGTGGCTGCCGGGGCAGAACGGTTACAAGGAGATTTCGTCCTGCTCGAACTACGAAGCGTTTCAGGCGCGGCGGGCGTCCATCCGGTTCAAATCCGCCAAGGGCAAGAGCGAATTCGCGCACACGCTGAACGGCAGCGGCCTGGCGGTGGGCCGCACGTGGGTGGCGATCGTGGAGAACTATCAGCAAAAGGATGGCAGCGTGATCGTGCCGGAGGTGCTGCGTCCGTATATGGGGACCGACGCCATACGGAAGTCCGAAGCCGGGAGGCAGAAGCCGGAGTGATTAACCGGGAATTACAATCGCCTTATGCGATGTATCCCGATGCTGGCCCTCTGCGCGATCGTGCTGACCGCCGCCGATCTAAGAGTTGACCATATCACCGCCGCCGGGAGCAGCCTGAAACAACTGCAGGCCAATCTCGCGGCGGTCGGGATAGAAACCGTCTACGGAGGCCCGCACAGCAACGGGGCTACCGAGATGGCGCTGGTCGGCTTTCCGGACGGATCGTATCTGGAGCTGATGGCGCCGCAAGCCAATGCCGATGCGCAAACGCTGGCACGCCAGCCGTGGACGAAGTTCATGCAGGCGGACAGCGGGCCTTGCGCCTGGGCGGTGCGTGTGCAGGATGTGGCCTCCGAATTCCGGAGGCTGCGGGCGGCAGGCATCGCGGTTTCGGCTCCGGTACGGAACGGCCGCATACGGCCGGATGGAGTGCGCCTCGATTGGGAGGCCGCGCAGGTCGGCACGGAGCCTAGCGGAACGTTTTTTCCGTTTCTGATCCACGACTTCACTCCGCGCGAGCAACGCGCTTTTCCGCTGGGCAAGCCGCTGAACAACGACTTCGCCGGCGTGACGAGAGTGGTGATCGCGGTGCATGACTTGGATGCGTCGGTGAAGCGCTATGGCCAAGCTTTCGGTACGCCGCCCGCGATCAAGGAAATCGATCGGAGATTCGGAGCGCATCTGGCGCTGCTCGGCGGTGTGCCTGTGGTGCTGGCGCAGCCGCTTACCGCGGACTCGTGGCTGGCGCAACGTTTGGCTCAGTTTGGCGAAGCGCCGTGCGCATTTGTGCTGGATCGGCGGCGGGGCCGCTATCGGGCGGCTTCCGAGACGCGCTGGTTTGGCATGAAGATTTCATGGTTCGATGCGCAGAAGCTCGGCTGGCGCTTGGGATTCGAATCCGCCGAGCGGTGACGGGCGAGGGCCGGAACCCGCCGGCCCACCCATTGTCACTCTCCCGCGTTTACCCGTTGCCGGGCGTTTGCCGGCTTTCCATCCCGCGCTGGCGCATCTGCCGGAGATGGGCCGGCAGAGTATCGGCTTTAGCTCGCTGTTCGGGAGTCAGCGTGCTATAGATTCTGGCGAATGCCTCTTCGCGCGTGGCCATGATCCGGCCTCTTAGACGGGCTTGCCCATCGCTCAGCCGTTGGATGCCGGCAGTGTCGTTCGCCCGGATCGCCTGGAACATTGCCAGGCGCATCTGTTTCAACTGCCGCCGCATGGGTTGCGCGGATTGGCGCGCCGCCTGAAGCTCGGCCCTGGCGCGCGCTTCCTGCGCCGGGGTCAGATTGAGGTAGCGCGCGATGCGCGCGCCGCCATCGTGCGGACGATGCCGTTGTATGGCCGGTGGCGCCGCCTGGCCGCCAACTTCTTGCGCAGCCAGAAGCATGCCTCCCGCTACAGCGGCGGTTGCCGCAAATCGTAACCAAGTGTTTTTCATGATGTTTCCGCTCTCCTCAACTTCAGGTTAGGAGGCGAACGTAAAGCGAGTGTGTATGGCATGTAAGTGTTTGTAACGCTCGTTGCGACATCTCAGTAGTACTGTCTTCCCAAAAAATAGGGTGCCACACCCCCGGTTGTTGAGATTCCGGGGCTGGCGACGTTCACTACGGATGGCTCGGCAATCGAGACGGACGGTTCGGAGTTTGTTCCGAATCCGCCTTCGGCCACGCCGGTCAACGCCAGCACGCCGGGCCACGGCATCTGGCAGGCGGGTAACACGCCCGCCTCACTCTATGTCGAGTACATCAGTCTGGTGTTGAACGCAGACGGGTCGCTCTATGCCCGCAACGTTACCACCATGTTAGTGACGCTGAATAGCGCCGGCGACGAGTTCAAAGGCAGTTATACGACGGACCAGGTAATTGGCGCCGCCACCAAGACTGTATCTTCCGGCACGGTTAGCGGGCAATTAATTCCGCACGTTCCGCTCCCGTAGACTTACACCCTTGGACGGCAGCCCTTAATACGCCGACTGGTAAACTTCCAACGCGGCGGCGAAGCCAAAGGGGCGGGGATTGAAGCGGCCGGTCCACTGGGCGGCTGCGTCTTCGGCCAGTGCGGGCAGCGTTTCTTGCGCAACGCCGAGATCCCGCAAGCGGCTCGGCATGCCGGCGGCGGCAGCCATCTCCGCGAGGCGATCGGCGAGATCGGGGCCCGCCAGCGCGCGATACAACGACTCCGCCGCGGTCCAGTTCCAGCGCACCACATGCGGCAGCAGCGCGGCGATGGCTACGCCATGCGTCGTGCCATAATGCGCCGTCAGCGGATTGGCGCAGGCGTGGGTCGCGCCCAGCATGGAATTCTCGATGGCGATGCCGGCATAATGCGATCCCAGCAGCATTGCCCCGCGCGCTTCCAGGTCGCACGGATCGCGCAGCACGCGCTCGAAATTGGCCGCCAGCAACTGCCAGGCCTCCCGCGCAAAGACAATGGAGACCGGCGTGCGCCTCGTGGTGACGTAGCTTTCGACTGCGTGCGAGATGGCGTCGTATCCGGCCGTAGCGGTCACTTGCCGCGGCTGCGAGCGCGTCAGCAATGGATCGAGTATGGCCGCGCGAAAGGCGGCTTTGGGATCGCCGCACGCCATCTTCACATGTGTGGCGGCGTCGGAGATGAGCGCATAGCTTTGCGCTTCGCTGCCGGTACCGGCCGTGGTGGGAATGGCGATCGTCGGCAGCATCGGTCGCGCGGCTTTGCCGAATCCCCAATAGTCGCGCATGTTTCCGCCGTTGGTGAGCACGAAGTCGATGCCCTTCGCGCAGTCGAGCGAACTGCCGCCGCCTAGCGCGACCAGCGAATCGATGCCGCGGGCCGCTGCGACGACGCGGCCTGCCTCGACCATCTCAGTGTCGGGGTTGGGAGAGAACCCGTGGAAGGCGTAAGCCGCGATACCGGCTTCAGAGAGTAGTGCAACGGCCTGGTCGGGGTAGCCGGTGGATTCGAGGCCGGGGTCGGAAACCAGCAGGGTGCGAGTAAATCCGAAGCTCTTGGCAAGCGCTCCGAGTTCCGTGAATCGGTTTTCGCCGAAGAGAACTTGAGTACGAAGGTCTAAAGAAAAAGCCAACTCACTTCTCGCTCAGCGCCCAGAGTTCGTTACGGTTCATAATGAACAACGCGCCGTTGGCCGGTACCACCGTCGCATACACCGAACTGCCCATGTTGATCTGCGAGATCAGCTTCTTCTCCTTGGCCGCCTCGAACACGTATACGTCGCCGTCCTCGTCGCCAAGGTACAGCTTGCCATTGATCACCATGGGCGAGCCCCATACGGCCGATAGCAGATCGTGCGTCCAGTAAGGCTTACCCGTGTTCACGTCCAGGCAGTGCAGGAAGCCGCTGAAATCGGAATAGAACAGCAGCCCGTTGTAGATGGCGCCCGTCGAAATCGAGCGCCGGATTTTGTCGTAATGCCACAACCGTCCGGTTTCGGTGATATCGCCGCGCTTAGTTGCGTCGATGGCATAGAGGTGCCCCACGCCCTCGCCGTGCTCCGGGTCCTGGCCGTTGGCGATGAACACCTTGTTCTCCCAAATCACGGGCGTGGCAATCACTTCGTTGCGCGTCTTGGGCCAAACGGAATCCTTGGGGTTCATGTCGAACTCCCACAACTTTTTGCCGGTCTCCGCCTCATAGCCCCGCACGTAGCCGTCGCCCTCTCCCATCACCACCTGTACAGTGTCGCCGATCTTGCCCACCGCCGGCGACGACCACTGCCCGTGCAGGATGCGCTCGCCCACATTGTTCACTTCCCAAACTTTCTTGCCCGTGTTCTTGTTCAACGCAATCATGGATGGCGCGCGCGGCGAAGGGATGTGAACGTGGCTTTCATCCTGTCCGTTGGCCGTGCCCGCGAATAACAAGTTGCCGTAGGAAGCCGGCGACGAGTTCGACATGTTGTGCGGCGAGGATCCGACCTCCTCGATCATGTCGTACTTCCAGATCGTCTTGGACCCGCCGTTGCCGTCGCCGTGTGTGTCCAGGCACATCACCTCACAGCGGTTGGTCACGTAGTAAAGGCGGTCGCCTTCCACCAGCGGCGAGGAGCACACGCCCTGGAACGGCCAGTCGAGGGCGCGCCCGGCGGCCAACTTCACGTTGGCTTGCTGCCACAGGAACTTGCCGTCCGATTCGCGGAAGCACATCAGCACGCCCCGGTCGCCGGGCTCTTTGGGATTGCGCACCAGTTCGTTGTTCGTGCCGGCATACACCTGGCCGCCCGCGACCACGGGATTGCCGTAACTCTGCGAGCCGAGTTGCGCCATCCACTTCACGTTCTTTTTCGTCTTCAAATCCCAGGTGGTGGGGATGCCTTTCATGAACGAAAGCATGTTGCGGTCGGGAGTACCGCCCCACATGGGCCAGT
>DATNMW010000089.1:0-14891 GCA_035602155.1 Bryobacteraceae bacterium
ACGGAACCGAGATCGACGAGATACTGACCTTGCGCATCATGACGCTGACGGAAGCGGAGAAGCTTGAGGTGCGCAACGGCGACGAGCGCGCCCGCCGCATCCTGGAACGCACGGAGATGCTGCCGGAAGAGCACTTCATGAAGCTGCACGGCGCTTTGCGCGGGCTGCGCCCGGTGGAGGATAGGCAGTGAACCAGTGGGAATGGCAACTGCTCGAAGATAAGACTCCGGTGGAATGCCTTCCAGTGGATGGCGTGGAGCTCCGCGCCGGTTCGCGCGTCCGGCTCCGCCCGCGGAGGGGCGGCGATGTGTTCGATCTGGCGCTGGAGGGCAAGGCCGCCACCATCGAGTGTATCGAGCAGGATTACGAAGGCAATTTTCATTTTGCGGTGGTAGTCGATGAGGATCCGGGACGGGACATGGGCATGCTGCGCCAACCCGGCCACCGTTTTTTCTTCGACCCGGAAGAAGTGGAGCCGGCGCAATGAGCATGCCGCGCATACTGGTCGCCGGCATCGGGAACATCTTCCTGGGTGACGATGCGTTCGGAGTCGAGGTGGTCAGAGGGTTATCGCGCCGCGCGCTGCCGGATTACGTTCGCGTGGTTGACTATGGCATCCGCGGATTGGATCTGGCCTATGCGCTGATGGACGATTATGACCTCGCCATCCTGGTAGACGCTGCGGGCCGGGGTGGAGAGCCAGGCACGCTCTATGTTTTGGAACCTGAGCTAAGTGATGCGGAGGCCGCTGAGACGCGGGCAGTCGCGATGGAGGCGCATGGCTTGAATCCCATGCTGGTGTTGGAGATGGTGCGGGCCATGGGCGGACGGCCCCGGCAGGTGCTGGTCGTAGGGTGCGAGCCGGCCACCCTCGGCGATGAATTCGAGGGAGCCATGGGGCTAAGCCCGGCAGTGGAAGCGGCGGTAGCCGGCGCAATCGCCATCGTCGAATCCCTCATCGCAAGGGTTGCGCAGCACCATGCGGCAAAGTTAGTGGCGTGAAGAATATTAGAGGAGAAGAATGGTATGGAACATACACACGACCAAAACGGGGCAGAGACCCGGGATACATTGTTTATGCTCTCGGGAGTTGCCCTGGTCATATTCGGCTCGGGGTTGATTCTGTCCAACCCCATCGTGCGGCGGTTGAT
Source organism: Bryobacteraceae bacterium (assembly GCA_035602155.1). GTDB lineage: Bacteria > Acidobacteriota > Terriglobia > Bryobacterales > Bryobacteraceae > Bog-159. The sequence goes on from DATNMW010000089.1 coordinate 1,152, forward strand.
GGGGCAGGCCGGATTCAGCGGCCTGAACCTATTGCAAGCCGCCGTCCCGGACGTGGAGAAGTACATGAAGCTGCGAAACATGTAATGACATGGCTGGAACAACCGCAACAATCGCCAAGGAGGCCGCCATCGCCGACTATCTGATCGACGCCGGCATGAGCCGGTTCACTGTCCGCGGGTCCGCGGGCGGACTGTTGTCCGGACTGGGACATAACCCGGTAGTCGCCGTACCCGACTTCTCGGGAGACGCGCATTGGGATTCCGAAGAGCCGCAAAAAGCGTCCCTGCGCTTGAGAATCCGGTCAGCTTCTCTTGCCGTAAGGAATGACATCGGCGACAAGGATCGCCGCGAGATGCAGCGCGTTATGTTAGAGGAAATCCTGGAAGTGGACAAATTTCCCGAGATTGTATTCGAGAGTGGCTCCGTGTCGGCAAACTCTAACGGTCGGGCGGAGATCGACGGCAATCTGTCGCTCCACGGGGTGACTCGACGCGAGCGGGTAACAGCGCAGTTTTCGGTGACGGGCGATATGCTGCGCGCGTTCGGCGATTTTACGATCCGGCAGAGCGACTACCGGATCAAGCTGGCGTCCGTGGCCGGAGGCGCTCTCAAGCTGAAGGACGAGTTGAAGTTCAACTTCGATATTGTGGCCCGCAAGAAGGCGGCGTAAACTATGTGCCTGGCTATCCCCGGAAAAATCGTGGAGCTTCTGCCGGAGCGCGAAAATCTCGCGTTGGTGGAAGTATCCGGCGTGCGGCGCAAGATCGATGTGGGTCTCCTCGACGACGATCCGGCCAAAGCGGGCGATTGGGTGCTCATTCATGTAGGTTTCGCCATGAGCAAGATCAGCGAACGGGATGCCGCGGACCAGATGCGGATACTGGCCATGCTGGGAGAGGATGAAGCGGCCATGCAGGAGATTGAAGGCTACGGTCTTGGAGATTCCGAGCCGCGACCTTCCGAGCCGCGACCGTTAGGAAGCGGTTAGTGGGATCTGGGATAAACCATGCGATTCGTCGATGAATTCCGCGAACCCGAACTGATCGCCAAAGCGACCCAGGAGATCCGCCGGCTAACCGACTCCGAGCGCCTTTACCGGCTGATGGAGGTCTGCGGTGGACATACCCATGCCATCTATCGCTTCGGCCTGAAGGACCTGCTGCCGCCCAACATCGAACTCATTCATGGGCCCGGTTGTCCAGTGTGCGTGCTGCCGATGGGCCGCATCGACGATGGGTTGTCCATGACGGACGATCGCGAGGTGATCTTCACCGCATTCGGCGACATGATGCGCGTGCCGGGTACGCACGGCAGTCCCCTCGAATACAAAGCGCGCGGCGCCGACGTTCGCATTGTGTATTCACCGGCGGATGCGCTGAAGCTGGCCCAGGCCAATCCCGACCGGCACGTGATGTTCTTCGCCATCGGGTTCGAAACCACGGCGCCCTCTACGGCGCTGACGCTGACGCGGGCGCGCGCGTTAGGCATCCGAAACTTTTCCGTATTCTGCAATCACGTGACCATCATCCCAGCCATCCGCGCGATCCTGGACTCTCCCGACATGCGCCTCGACGCGTTCATCGGGCCCGGCCACGTGTCCACAGTCATCGGCTGCCGGCCCTACGAGTGGATCGCACGTCACGAGAACAAGCCGATCGTGGTCTCCGGGTTTGAGCCGCTCGACATGCTGGAATCCATCGTCATGTTGCTGCGCCAATTAAGAGATGGCCGCGCGGAGGTGGAGAACCAATACAAGCGCGTGGTTCCTTGGGAAGGGAATCGCGCGGCGCTGAAGGCCATGGCCGAGGTCTTCCAGTTGCGTCCCTACTTCGAGTGGCGCGGGATGGGCTTCATCTCGCAGTCGGCACTCCGCCTGCGCGACAGCTACGCGGACTTCGACGCCGAACAGCGCTTCCGGATTCCCGGCATACGCGTGACCGATCCGAAGGCCGCCCAATGCGGCGAGGTCTTAAAGGGCGTATTGAAGCCGGCCCAATGCAAACTCTTCGGCAACGAATGTACGCCGGAGAATCCCGTGGGCGCGCTGATGGTTTCCTCGGAAGGCTCGTGTGCGGCATACTACAATTACGAGCATCGCAAGGCGGCGTTGACAGGGTTGACGGCTCTGACGATGCCGGCCCAGGCGATCTAAAGGCGGTATGCCGATGCTGGCGGTTCCCAAAGTCCGATTCCGCGACGCACAGATCGAGATGGCGCATGGAGCCGGCGGCAAGGCCAGCCGCAGACTGGTCGAAGGGCTGTTTGTGCCCCTGCTGGGCGAGGCGTCCGGCGAGCCGTCGGCCGGACCGCTGGGCGACGCCGCGCATGTGCGGATGAACGGCACGCGCCTCGCCATTACCACCGACAGTTTTGTCGTGAAACCGTTGCGCTTTCCGGGCGGCTCCATCGGCGAACTGGCAGTCAATGGGACGGTGAACGATTTGGCGGTGTCGGGCGCGCGGGCCGAAACGCTGGTGGTCACGTATATACTCGAAGCCGGACTGCCGACCGAAGTGCTCGAGCAGGAGGTGCGCGCCATGGCCGCCGCGGCGCGCAGGGCGGGCGTCGTAATCGCCGGCGGCGACACCAAGGTTGTCGAGCATGGAAAAGCCGACCGCATGTACATCGGCAGTTGCGGGATCGGCCGGTTCATCGAAGGCGTGGAAGTCTCGCCGCAATCCGTGCGTCCGGGCGATCGGATTATTCTTTCCGGCCCCATCGGAGACCACGGCATCACCATTCTGCTGGCTCGGGGCGAGTTGGATTTCGAGGCCGAGATTTGTTCGGATACGCGTCCTGTACTTCCGCTGGTGGAGGCGATGGCGGCGGTGGCTGCTCCCGGCATTCGTTGGATGCGGGATCCCACCCGCGGCGGCGTCGCTACTTCGCTGAATGAGCTGGCGCTCGATTGCGGACTGGGTATCTGCCTGGCCGAGGAACAGATTCCCATTCACGACAGCGTGCGCGGCGCCTGTGAGCTGCTCGGGCTGGAGCCCATGCACATCGCCAATGAAGGCCAGTTTCTGGCTGTGGTCGCCCCGGAATTCGCGGACGCCGCACTGGCAGCTTTACGGGCCGCACCGGGAGGACAGGCGGCGGCGATGATCGGCGAAGTGCGCGCGCAGCCCGCGGGCACGGTGCTGGTCTCGACTTTGTATGGCGGCACACGCGTGATCGACATGCTGGTGGGCGACCCGCTGCCGCGCATTTGTTAGTTAGTTAGGATGCTGTTCCGATGACCGTCGTATGATCACCAAGTGCGATCTGGCCAAGCGCGTTGAAGACCAGCTCCTCGAACGCAACCGGCTTTGCGAGGAGTTTTTCGCGGCCGAAGCGCCCCGTCTGGCCGAAGCCGCGCGGGAGATGGCGGATCGCTTCCTGCGCGGAGGACGTCTGCTGGCATTCGGACGCGGGCCATACGCCACCGATGCGCAGCATGTGTCAGTCGAATTCGTCCACCCGGTAATCGTTGGAAAGCGGGCGCTGCCGGCCCTGGACCTGTCGATGGCCTTCTCGCCGTGGCTCGATGCCATCCTGTGCGCGGACGATATGGCGATGGGTTTCGGGCCCCCGGAAGGCGATCTGGAAGTGTCGTCGGCGCTTCACTTGGCCCGCGCGCGGCAGGCCATGACGTTCGCCCTGCCCGGACTCGAAGGCGACTACGCCGTCGCCATGCACACGCCGCATCCTTTCATTCATCAAGAGATTATCGAGATGCTCTACCACGTGCTGTGGGAGACGGTGCATGTGTTCTTCGAGCACCGCGAGCTGGGGTTGGATACGGGCGATGCCGGCTTCCTATACCCGTTCCTGGGACAACAAAAGCAGCCGACGGACGATGTGCTGGCCGAAGTTGCCGCATCTATCCGGTTCAAGGTACAGGACGACGCCACTCTGCGCACGAAGGCGGCCGCGGAGCAGGCGGAAGCCATAAGCGCCACCGCCCAGGCCATGTGGCAATGCGTCCGGAAGGGCGGCAAGCTGATTATGTTTGGCAACGGCGGATCGGCCACCGACGCCAACGATTGGGCGCTCGACTGTGTGTGCCCTCCCGAAGGCTACCTGCCCATCCCGGCTGTGTCGCTGGCTCTGGAGCCCGCCAATATCACAGCGGTCGCCAATGATGTGGGCACGGACGCGATCTTCCTGCGGCAGCTTATCGCGCAAGCGCGCCCCGGCGACATGGCCGTGGGGATCTCAACCAGCGGCGGTTCGCGCAACATCGTGATGGCGCTGGAGGAAGCCCGCAAGCGGAAACTCACCACGGTGGCGCTGCTGGGTTATGACGGTGGCGAGGTGCTGCGCCGGGGGTTGGCGGATTTTCCAATTGTCGTTCGTTCGGATTATATTCCCCGCATTCAGGAAGTGCAAGCGTCTGTTTATCACATCGTGCGCGAGGCTCTGGAAGCGATCGGCCGCGAGTAGTTTGTCTTGATTGGGTCGAGTGGCGGGGATTGCGCCCCGCCACCCTCCCCCATCACCGGATGTGGGGTTTTCCGCATCCGGCGGTTGAAACCTGCGTGTTAGTAATCCGCTAGATCCGATGGCATGAGAAAGCCATACCGGCGGGGAGTCGCGTTCGAGAGCGCGCTTTGCAGGCTGCCGGTCCCAGCCAGATGCCAGGCTTCCCCCGGGAACTCTGCGCCACTTTCAGCATGCGTCCCCGCAATCCCAGGCTACGCAGCCGCCGCTCTCGCCTTTCCGGTTTGTGCCACCTCAGCCAAAAGCATGCCCGGATGTGGCGGCGCACCAGGAGTATCCCGTCCATGTCTACCCACCGGCACCCCAGCAGTATAGGGTAATCCGTTTGAGCAGCCTTTTCTATTATGGCTCAGAGCCTCTATTATTAAGACCGCCTCAATGGCCATGCATGTTCTGATTGGCTTCCGGACAGGCGTTAATCCAGATGTCGAAGGCGTCCAGCGTGACCGAAAACCCCGATAGGGGCGTGGCGGAAATGGTGACCGTGTGGGGCGCGCAGGCAAGTCCCTGTTGCACCCAGACTGCCTGCTGGTACCGGGTCGTGGGTGACGTCAGAAGTACCGTGGCTTGCAACACGCCGTCGAGCAGAACCGTGGCGGTTCCCTGCCCTGGCCCAGTCATGCTCACCCAGCGTACGCCGGTGCCCGTAAAGTTAAGAACCGCCGTGTTCTGCGACGTCGTTGTAGTCATGTAGGTGCTGGTGCTGGCATTCGCCGAAGAGGTGGAAACCCAACTCCCCTGGTAGCTGATGGTCGGCGGAGGCTGGCCGCTGGTATCGCTATCGACCGTACGAGATTCCTCGATGCGCGCTGGCGGGACCGTATCCGTCCACGCGGTGCCCGCGCTCGCGGACTTGTAGATACTATGATAGGCCGCCGCGAACACCGTCTTATCGTTGGCGTAGTTTGGAGAAATCGCTACCGCCGTGGCAAACTGATCCGGGAACGCGCTCAGCGGAAGTATCGTGGTTCCACCATTGGTGGATTTCATCACACCCGACTGGATGGTAGCGGCAAAGAACGTCTGGTCGGCGGCATAGTTCGGGGACAATTGAAGATCCAGGACCACCAACTGGCTGGTCCGGGAAAGGACGGTCCAGGTCGAGCCGCCATCTGTAGACTTGAGGAGGCCTCCGGTGTACGGAGCGATATACAGGGTTTGGTCGGTCGCGAATGCCGGGGAAACCGCCACCACTCCGAGTTTCGTGGATCCCGGCGTCGTGATGGATGTCCAGGTCATGCCGCCGTCCGTGGATTTGTAAAGACCGTGGGTGGAACTGGCGGCAAAGGCCGTCTGATCGGAGGCGAAGTTCGGCGAGATAGCGATCGCATCGACCGGGGGTCCGCCCAGGCTGGTGGGAATCCAGTTGGCGCCCTGATTCGCAGAGACAAACAGCCCTTGGTTAGGATACTGCTGGCCCTGATAGGTTACCGTCGCTGGATATGTCGATGCGGGCTCCAGGTCGGTTCCGATGAGAACCGTCCCATCCTGCGCGAAATTTGGAGAGACAGCCAGCCCTCTGACGTGCGTCAACGCCCCCAGCATAGGCATCATTTGGTAGGTGGATCCGCCGTTGGTGGTTCTCTCAAGTCCCGATGCGGTAGCGCTAAATGCCGTTTGATCGTTCGCGAAATTGGTGGAGATGGCCGCAGCGTCCAAATACGGAAGGCGCAACCCGGTATTCTTAAAGCTCCAGGATGCTCCGCCGTTGGTGGACCACACGTTGCCGCCGCCGTAAGTGTCGGCGAATAAGGTCTTGTCGCTGCTGTAGTTGGGCGATAGAAAAATGTGCCGCACAAGCCGGGTGGGAATGCTGTCGATGTACTGCCAGGATACGGCGCTGCTGGGCGAAATCCAAAGGCCTTCATATGTCGCCAGAATCAGCGTGATGCCACTGGCGCTGGCGCCGGCGGCCACGTTATGGTAATGCGATGTCGTCAGGGGCGATAGTTCCCGATTGAACTGAGACGGAGCCGTCCATGAGGTTCCCTGGTTCACGGATTGGAAAACTCCTCCAACGGCCGGTGGTGTGTCCGCCGTCGCAACCCATATCGTGGAATCCTGCAGATAATTGGGCGACAGCGTGACCGAATTCACGTTGGTATCCGATAGTCCGGAATTGGAGGCTGACCAGGAAGCTCCGCCGTCCGCGGAAATCAGGACGCCCGCGGCGGTGCCTGCAAAGGCCGTTTGGTCCGAGCTGAACCCCGGCGAGAAAACCAGCGACGTTACGGCGGGAGATGGCTGCGCCGGAGTAACCGAGACCCAACCGGAGCCTGCGTTTGTGGATTCATAAATCCCGTTGGTTGCCGTGCCTAGCAGGAGCGTGCCGTCGACGCCGAAATTCGGAGACACGGCAATCACGCTCAGCGCCGAATTGATCGAACCCGGCAGCGTGAGCTGTGTGAACGTCTGTCCCCGATTCGTGGATTCGAAAACCGTCATATTGGAGGTGACGATAAACAGCGTGTTATCTGTGGCGAAATTCGGCGATAAGGCCACGTTCAGCAGTGACAGACTCGACGCCAAGGTCCAGGAGGCGCCCTGGTTGGTGGTCTCGAAAAGACCGCCCATGCCGGCCACGTAAATAGTTTGATCCTGGCTGTAAGCCGGCGAGAAGGCTATCGCCCACATCTCTTTCACATTCGGTAGACCACCCACGGCCGACCAGGTAACACCCCCATTGGTCGACTTGACCAGCGCGTATACGCCGAGCTTGATCGAAAGATAATCGGTTGCCGCGTAGATGGTGGAATCTTGGGCGAAGTTAGGGGAAACCGCTACGGTGACGATCGGATCGTGCGGGTCGTGAGCCATAAGAGACCCGGCTGCCAGGCAAAGACAAACTGCACCCCTGAACAGAACTCGATTGAACACTTGAAATTCCCCCTTGCGCTGTACCGGGGATTTCCATCCGGAACCCTCGGCTTTCCAGCGATTGTTGACCCGACCCGATCTATTGTAGCCGCTTTTTTGGCTTTTTTTTCATCCTGAGCGGCTTCCAAAGCCCAGGCTGGCACTACTTTTTTTCCATTGGGTACTAGAACTTAAGGGACTCTTGCCAAACGGCCGCCCTGACGCCCCATCCGCCTCGCCGATTAATGACGATGCGTGTTTTGATTGGCTTCCGGACAGGCGTTGATCCAGATGTCGAAGGCATCCAGCGTCACCGATTGCCCCGATTGAGGTGTGGCGGAAATGGTCAAGGTGTGCGGCGCGCAGGGAAGTCCCTGTTGTTGCCAGACGATCGTCTGGTACTGATTTGTTGCAGCTTTAAGACTTACAGTGGCTTGGACCACGCCGTCCAGCAGAACCGTGGCGCTTCCCTGATGCGGTCCAACCAGGCTCAGCCAACGGGCGCCAGTTCCCGTAAAGCTGAGAACCGCCGTGTTCTGGGATGTGGTGGTGGTCATGTAAGCGTTGGTGCTGGCGCTCCCCGATGAGGTGGAAGACCAACTCCCCTGGTAGCCGATCGTCGGCGGAGGCTGGCCTGTGGTATTGCTGTCTACCGTCCGGGACTCTTCGATGCGCGCTGGTGGGATGGTATCCGTCCACGCAGCGCCGCCGTTCGCAGATGTGTAGATGCTATGATAGGCCGCCGCGAACACCGTCTTATCGTTGGCGTAGTTCGGAGGAATCGCCACCGCCGTGGCAAGCTGGTCCGGGAATGCGCTCAACGGAACCAGGGACGTTCCACCATTGGTGGACTTCATCACGCCCGACTGGATAGTGGCGGCAAAGAAAGTCTGGTCGGTAGAATAGTTCGGCGACAATTGAAGATCCAGGACGACCAGGCTACTGGTCTTGAGAACCATGGTCCAGCTCGATCCGCCATTTGTCGATTTCAGAAGCCCCCCATTGGAACGAGCGGCATACACGGTCTGGTCGGTCGCGAACGCCGGGGAAACCGCCACTACTCCCAGCTTTAGGGATCCCGGAGTCGTTACGGATGTCCACGTCACGCCGCCTTCCGTGGATTTGTAAAGACCAGCCGTGGAACTGGCGGCAAAGGCCGTCCGGTCGGAGGCGAAGTTCGGCGAGATCGCGATCGAATTGATCGGCGGCCCGCCCAAGCTGGTGGGAATCCAGTTGGCGCCCTGAATCGTAGAGACAAACAGCCCCTGGTTAGGATACTGCTGGCCTTGATAGGTCACATATGGGGGATATGGCGACCCTGGCGCATTGGCAGTCCCGATGAGCACTGTTCCGTCCTGCGCAAACGCGGGGGAGACCGCCAGACCTCTGACGTGGGTCAGCGCCCCCAGCATAGGCATCCTCTGATACGTAGCACCGCCGTTGGTGCTTCTTTCCAGCCCGTCGTCCGTGGAACTGAATGCGGTTTTATCGTTGGCGAAATTGGGGGAAACGGCGGCGGCGTCCAAATACGGGAGGCTCATTCCAGTATTCTGGAAAAGCCACGACGTTCCGCCGGTGGTGGTCCACAAGTTGCCCCCGCCGTAGGTGGTGCCGAATAAGGTCTTGTCGTTGACGTAGTTGGGCGATATCGTCAAATGCACGATGAGCCGCGTGGGCAGTGTATCGATGTATTGCCAGGAAATCGCGCTGCTGGGCGAAATCCACAAACCTTCGTATGTCGCGAGAATCAGCGCGATGCCGCCGGCGCCGTTGCCGGCCGCCACGTTGTGATAATGCGAGGTCGTCAGGGGCGACAGTTCCCGATTGATCAAAGGCGCCGCCGTCCACGAGGCCCCCTGGTTTGTCGATTGGAAGACCCCGCCCACCGCCGTCGCGGCCCAGATTGTGGATTCCTGCAAGTAATTGGGCGACAGCGTGACGGAATTCACGTTGGTATCCGAGAGGCCGGAATTGGAGGCCGGCCAGGAAGTTCCTCCGTTCGTCGAAATCAGGACACCCGCAGCGGTGCCCGCAAAGGCCGTTTGGTCTGAGCTGAACCCCGGCGAGAATGCCAGCGACGTCACCGCGGGAGACGGCTGTGCCGGACTAACCGAGACCCAACTCGAGCCTCCGTTTGTGGATTCATAAATCCCGTTGGTTGCCGTGCCTAACAGGAGCGTGCCGTCCACGTCGAAATTCGGAGACACGGCAATCACACTCAGAGCCGAATCGATTCGAAGCCGGCAGAGCGATCTGTGTAAATGTCTGGCCGCGATTGGTGGATTCGAAAACCGTCATAGCGGCGGTGACGATAAACAGCGTGTTATCGACGGCGAAATTTGGGGATAACGCCACGTTCAGCAGTGACAGACTCGACGCCAGGGTCCAGGACGCGCCCTGATTGGCGGTTTCGTAAAGACCACCCGTTCCAGCCACGTAAATGGCCTGATCCTGGCTGTGGGCCGGCGAGAAGGCTACCGCCCTCATCTGTTTCACGTCGGGCAAGCCACCCACGGCCGACCATGTAACGCCGCCATTGGTCGATTTGAGTAGCGCATAGATGCCGAGTTTGATTGCAAGACTATCGGTTGCCGCGAAGATGGTGGAGTCCTGGACGAAGTTGGGGGAAACCGCCACGGTGACGATCGGATCGTGCGGATCGTGCGCCGTGAGAGACTCGACCGCCAGACAAAGACAGACTGCGGCACTGAACAGAACTCGGCCGAACACTGAGCTTTCCCTTCCTTGCGCTGCCCCATTTTCCGGGGTTGTAGACCCGACCGCCCTATTGTAGACGTTTTTTGATTGCGTGTTCTCATCGCGAGCGGTTCCGGAGTGCGTAACGATCTGGGAAGAGTGCCGCTGCCGGCCCAAGTGGGGCGGGCATCCACGCCGGTGGCGGGTCTCCGGACCCGGGGATGGTGCGGTTTACACAAGGAAGAAGGGTCCTGGAGTACCCGCGCAGCCTTGGAGGTTCTGCCCCACCATTGTTCTCCCCAGATCTCAAGCGAACAAGGGCCGCCTGGACCGCGCGTAATTACCAGAAATCCAAATGGTGCGAACAGGAGTTGGACGCCTTTCTCGATCAAGCTGAAAGAAAGGACGGACTGTAAACCGGCGGCTACGGCCGCTTTCTGAAGGTAATCAAATTCCCGTGGCTGCGCGACGCCCACGAAGGCTTCCGCAAGTATCAGCACGTGGATTTCTTCGACCGCGACGCCAAGAGCGGCCGGGAGCGCGAGTTCAGGCCCATCTCGGAAGCGTTCCGTCAGGCAGTCGACAAGCTCGGTTTTCATATCGAAAAGTTGTTCGAAGCCATGCTGTGCGCCCGGGAGAGGGTGTTCGTGGCGCGCACCGCGGAGGACGCCAGCGAGGAGCGGGAGTCGATGATACGTGAGATCAAAGCTGCTGGATACGCCCTCTCCCCGCCGCCGGCAGGAGCCATACCCAGAGGAATCGGCGAAGCCCGCGTTACCGTGCACCTGCTGGGCGCGGCCGGCGATCCGGCCGTGCGCGAAGAGATCGATCTAGCCCTGGAGGTGGAAAGGAAGGTGGTGTTCTATCTCACCCGTGGCCACGAAGCGGCCACCGGAGAGCAGAAGAAGCTGATCGAGGAGATTCGTTAAAACAGACGGAACCTGCGGGAGGGCGCCCGGATGGGAAGACTCTCGCGTCGGCGAGCGATGACAAAACCGTACGCCTCTGGTCGGTGGCCGCGGAATCCCAATGAGGCCCGCGATCCCTGCGAAACGATAGATTTGTCGGGCACGCGGAGGTATACTATAAGTGCATGATTCCCAATACATTGCAGCCTTTGTTTTGGGACACGGACGTCAGCGCCTTCCAGCCGCTGGCCTATCCCGATTACACCATTTTTCGTGTTCTCGAATATGGCGACGACTTGGCGCTCGCTTGGCTCCGCGATACGTTCGGCTTGCCTGAGATCTGCCGCGTGATCCGGACCGAACGCCGCCTCTCCCCGAAGTCAGCCTCCTTTTGGGCGCTGGTGTACGGCATTGCCGAGGCAGACGTCGCAGCGCTCGTGCAATAGCAGGTCCACACTTATATGGCGGAGGACACCGGCTACAGCGTCGTCTGGCACCCTGAAACGATCGAACATGGCGCGGTGGAGACCCTCCGAGCGCTCCGCGACCAGTCCCTGATTGGCGATGCATATCTTGCCGGTGGAACCGCACTGGCTCTGCACTTTGGCCATCGGATTTCCGTTGATCTCGACTTCTTCGTACCGGCTTTCTTCGAAGAAGACCAACCGCTCGCGCGCCTGAAGGCCCTGACCGGCTTCTCGCTCGCAGCGAAGGCGCCGAGCACAATCCACGCGGCGATGCAAGGGACCAAGCTAAGTTTTCTTGGCTATCCCTATCCGGCTCTCTTCCCTATGGCGCGGTTCGAGGGAGTTCCGGTCGCCGATCCGCGCGACATTGCGTGCATGAAGGTGAGCGCAATCGCTAGCCGCGGCGCGAAACGCGATTTCTTCGATCTCTACGTGGCGAGCGAACGCTTCGGCCTCGGAAACATTTTGAACTAGTTTGCCGAGAAGTACATCGAAACCGGCTATAACCGGCTGCACATCCTGAAGTCGCTCACGTTCTTTGCCGACGCCGAACAGGATCCCACGCCGCACTTGCTCGTGCCGCTTGCGTGGGACGATGTAAAGCGCTTCTTCACAGGACACGTGCCGGGGCTGCTGTAAGCGGGTCCCTGGAGGACCCGCGGAGGCGTGGACGCCCGCCGCACGGTATGATGAAGGTTCCCCGCCATGATTGTGGAGGCCCATGTCGTCCGGTTCGACTCGATTTCCTTGGATGGAGGCGCTACGCTGGCGCCCGTCGAGGTGGCCTACGAAGCTTATGGAAGCCTGAACGCGCGGAGGACTAACGCCATCCTGATCCTGCACGCGTTTTCGGGCGATGCGCACGCCGCCGGAGTCAGTCCGGAGACCGGCAAACCGGGCTGGTGGGACAACATGATCGGCCCTGGCAAGGCGTTCGACACCAACAAATATTTCGTCATCTGTTCAAACGTGCTGGGTGGTTGCCGCGGCGCCAGTGGACCGGCATCGATCAACCCCGCCACGGGCTGTCCGTATGCCATGTCATTTCCAGTGATCACCGTTCGCGACATGGTGCGGCTGCAGAAGATGCTGATCGATCACCTGGGCATCCCGCGGCTGCTGAGCCTCTCGGGGGGATCCATGGGCGGTATGCAGGCGCTCGAGTGGGCGGTATCGTATCCGGACGCGGTGGTATCGACGATCCCGATCGCCAGCACGGCGCGGCACAGCGCGCAACAGATCGCGTTCAACGAAGTGGGCAGGCAGGCGATCATCGCCGATCCCGATTGGAACGACGGCAATTACTACGGCGGCAAGCCGCCCGCGCGCGGATTGGCAGTGGCGCGCATGGTGGGCCACATCACTTACATGAGCGACGATTCCATGCGCGAGAAGTTCGGGCGGCGGCTGCGCGGCAAGAACAGCTTCGGCTACGATTTCGACGTGGATTTCGAAGTGGAAAGCTACCTGCGTTACCGCGGCAATGAGTTCGTCAGCCGCTTCGACGCGAACTCGTATCTGTACATTACCAAGGCCATGGATTATTTCGATCTGTCGAATGGCAACGGGTCGCTGGCGGCCGCGTTCGAGCGCGCCAAGGCGCGATTCCTGGTGATCAGCTTCAGTTCGGACTGGCTCTATCCGAGCTATCAATCGCAGGAGATCGTGCGCGCGCTGCGCAGCCGCAACGTGGATGTGGCGTATTGCGAGTTGCCATCCAACTACGGGCACGACGCGTTCCTGGTGGACGTGGGCGAGCAGACCGAATTAGTGCGCGGGTTCCTGGCCAGCACCTATGAGAAGATAGCCGGATGACGACCGCCGCTTCCGAGGCGCACGGCAAGCCGTTCGTAGGGGAGTTGCTGGGGCGCAGCGATTACGCCATCATCGGCCAGATCGTGGAACCGGGCGCGCGGGTGCTGGACCTGGGCTGCGGCGAGGGCGAGTTGCTGCAATGGCTGGCGGAGAACAAGGGCGTAGATGCGCGCGGCGTGGAGATTTCGGGCGCGAAAGTGCAACGCGCCATCGCCCGCGGCGTGTCGGTGTATCAGGGGGACATCGACCATGGGTTGGCGGATTACCCGGACCAGGCGTTCGACTACGTGATCCTGAGCCAGACGCTGCAGGAGACGCGGCATCCGCTGGCGGTGTTGCGGGAGATGCTGCGCGTGGGAAGGCGGGCCATCGTAGCCTTCCCAAATTTCGGGCATTGGCGCGTGCGGCTATCGATGCTGACGACCGGGCGCGCGCCGAAGACGCGGCTGTTTCCGTATGACTGGTACGATTCGCCGAACATCCACTTCTTGACGGTGGACGATTTCGAGCAGCT
>DATNMW010000090.1:0-4766 GCA_035602155.1 Bryobacteraceae bacterium
TCGTTCGAGGTGATGTCCTTTCCCCAGGGGGACTGACTGGTGTTCTAGACGGCGTGGAGGCCGTCATCAGCTGCATCGGGCCAGAAAAGAACCTCTCGCCGGGAACGCTCATGTCAGTCGGTGTCGCCAGCATTCTCACCGAATGCAAACGTGCGAACGTCCGACGATTCATATTGCAAAGTGGTATCGGCTTGAGCGATGGACGCGAGCTCTCCTGTCCCAACCGCTTTGTCGTCCGCGTATCGAGCCGGATATTCACTGCTGCAATTATCGACAAGGCGGTCGCCGAGCGGATGACGCAGAAATTAGACATGGAGTGGGTCATCGTTCGCCCGGTCGTATTGGTGGATAAGCCGGCGAAGGGACGCTATACGGCAGGTCCGTCAGCGCGAGTCGCGCCACTCGTTCCGCTTTCCTTTGACGATTGCGCCGACTGCCTGCTTCGTGCAGCGACAGATATAAAACCAGACTGGATCGGAAAAATTGTGAACGTGGGTTCCTGACACCGGAATGAGTCTCAGGATTCCAGGAGAACACCTTTGCCTCCAATGCGCAATTACTTATGACGAGGATTCCGCTTTCGGCTCCCGACATCGCCGAGGCCGATATCGCAGCCGTGGTAGATGTGCTGCGCACTCCGCGGCTCAGTATCGGTCCACGGATGGAAGAATTCGAAGAGGCGGTCGCCGGCTATACCGGCGTGCCTTACGGAGTGGCGCTGTCCTCGGGTACGGCCGGACTGCATCTCGGTTTGGCAGCCCTGGGCATCGGCGAAGGCGATGAGGTGATTCTCCCATCATTCACGTTCATTGCCGTGGCGCATGCCGTTCTTTACGTGCGAGCCAGGCCGGTCTTCGCGGACATCGACCCGCGCACGCTCAACCTGACGCCCGAGAGCGTGGCCGGCGCCATCACTCCCAAGACCCGCGCAATTATCGTAGTACACACGTTCGGGTGTCCCGCGGATCTCGACCCTATACTGGATATCGCGGCGCGGCACGGCGTACGGGTGATTGAGGACGCCTGCGAGGCCCTGGGAGCGGAGTACCGAGGAAGAAATGCCGGCGGGATCGGCGACCTTGGAGTCTTCGCGTTTTATCCTAACAAGCCCATCACCACGGGTGAAGGCGGCATGGTAGTCAGCCGCGAGCGAGAGTTGGCGGACACGATTCGCGCGCTGCGCAATCAGGGCAGGCGGCCGGCTGACGGCTGGCTGGATCATACCCTGCTCGGTTATAACTATCGGCTGTCTGAAATCAATTGCGCGCTAGGCCTGTCGCAGATGCACCGCCTCGACGGTATTCTGGCGCGGCGCGAGAATCGCGCGGCCTGTTACCGCGAACATCTGCAGCCGGTCCCGGGACTGACCCTCCCTGTTTTCGAAATCGCCGATGGACGTGTGTGCTGGTTTGTTTTCGTGGTGAGGCTGGCGGCGAACTTCACGCAGGCGGACCGCGATGGAATCATTAGCTACATGGCTGCGCGGGGCATCGGTTGCGGGCGGTATTTTGCGCCGGTGCATCTGCAGCCGCTTTATGCGGGCTATGCGGATCGCGGGCACGCTCTGGTTGCCACGGAGAACGTAGCTTCCCGGACGCTGGCGCTGCCGTTCTTCAATCGACTCACGGACGGCGAAATCGCCGAGGTTTGCGCGACGCTGCGTGAGGCTATTCGCGCCGCAGCACATACATGAGATTGCCTTCGAAACTCCGCCGCCGGAGTTGTCCCGTAGCATAGTCTATGACGAACCGTTTTTCGATGCTCAGGCCGGCTGCGCGGGACAACGCGGCGAACTCCGTGTGGGTGAAGACGTGACCTGTAGTGACGCAGGGTTGGCCGTCGATATCCCAGGTAACCTTGACATCGCCATGCCCGCCGGCTGGCGAGGCGCGGTCGCGCCGGAAACGAATGGCCGTGGCCAGGTATCCGTAATGACGCGCATTGTAGCGGTGATTCAGGTCCATAAAGATCTTGCCTTCGGGAGACGCCAGCCGGGCGAACTGGCGCAACACCTCCACCCGGGCGGCGGGCAGAATATGCCCGAGGACGTTCCATAGACAGGTAACGACGTCGAAGCTGCCCTGTTGGCCGCGGAGATCTTCGGCCCGCATGGCCCACACGGTTGCGTGCGCGGAGCAGTAACTGCGCATTCCCGCGCTCGGCTCCAGCAGTGTGAGATCCCCTATGCCTGCGGCCCCGGCGATGCGCGCCGCGCGAGCGCCGTCTCCCGCGCCAACGTCCAGCATCGATCGGCTGCCGGGCGGAAGTTCGGCTATGACCAATCGATCCACTGCGCCGAGATATGCTTTGCGCCGGTTCGCGAGACTCGCGTAGATGGGCGCGATCCGATCATAGGCGGCGACCGGATCGAGCAGCTCACTGGCCGTGCCGCACCGAAGGAACAGTGAGTGCGCCATTATTCCGCCTGCCAACACGTATCGATCCAGAACATAACATCTTGCAAATCACGATCGATACTGCGCTCAAGCTTGGTCAGTGCGAGATCGTGGGCTTCGAGCGCCCAGGGCTTCAGCCGGCTCCAAAAGGGGAAACACGAATCAATCGGGACGCATAGCTGCCGGGAAAGCTGGCGATACCAACACGTTCCACATACAAGCGAGACTTTTGGTGGAGTTGAGATCTGACGAAGGCGCCGATGCAATAAAGGCCCACGTCTTCGCGCAACTGCGCAGCCACTTCCGACAGAAATGAAAACCACGGCTCCCGCGATGCCTTCGGCGAGCGGTTCTGGCGCATCCACCGCCGGGTGGTCTCCGGGATGGAATCCCAGCAGAACGCCGCCTCTGCGAGCAGGCGCGCCCTTTTCCAGTTCGGACCGCGCCTGCGCCATCGGGCCTGTCGGAGTTCCGGCCAATTCCAGGAGGAAACCAAGCCGATTTTGAAAGTCGTGTAATTTCGCCTGCCGGACCAGCCACTCCCAGTCGACTTCCGCGGCGTAGTGCCGCGCGACCCACGGGAGGGCCTCGCACAATCGGGCGTCGAGTTGTCAGTGGCCGGCCTAGCGCCGTCGGTTGGCGCCAACTTCCCACGGCCGGAATGGGATCCCCGACAAGCGCTAAAGAAAACGCAAGCCGGCTACCGCTACGCTTTGAAGCCTCGGATCCGTTGCGCCAGCCAATCCTGGATCGTCCTGAAGTATGCTGGCACAAATCCCTGCAATGATTTCATTTCCGCGTTGTTTCCAACCTTCGCCTCGAACTGAAGATGATTCGCCTTCGACAGGATTCGCAACGTGTAATCCCGGTTACCGCCGGCTTTCAAAGCCGCCTCCCAGGCGTTCTTGTTCTTCTCAGCGACGATGTTGTTATCCAACTCACCGAATAGCGCGAGCACTGGCACGCTGAGCTTCTGCAATGTCGGGGCAGGATCGTAAGAGTATAGCCGGCGAAGCGAGGCGATCTTGCCCTGGCGGTCGCGCTGGAACTCGATTCGAGACTCGATCGCCGTCGATACCGCGGCGCCAGGGCCCGCGAAGAACTTGTCGGGCTCGCTCGGATAGAGCGTCCGAATCTCGCCGGATTCATCAAACGCGACAAGCTGACTGGGTTTGGCGAATCCGCTGAATTCGTTCCATAGCTGCAGGTACACGAAAGCGTTCGGTTCCCAGCGATAGACACCCGTGTATGCACGAAGAAGCTTCTCTTCCCATGAGCGCACGGCTGGAGCTTGAAGCGGAGTGCCCTTATCCTGCGCCAAGGAGCTAAGTCACTAATACGTTTCACGGAAGCAACAGTACGCAATAAATCTTCGACGCCGCGGCCTGGGACCGGCAAATTGAAGATGACAGTCGCGGCGGGACGGTCTTCCGGCTTCCGAGGAGAATAAGGGTTGGGGTAACTACCTGGAACGGTTCTCGACGGTGGCAAGACGCTGCCCTCGAAGGACTTCCTGTTTCTGAGCTGGCGATCAGATCAATGAAGATAGCCGGCGCTATCCTTTCCGCGGCGGAGATTTGGGTTGAATATGAAGTATGGAAGGCGCATAGAGACGCAGATCGGATACAGGCTTATCTCGCTACGCCCGAGGCAGACTTTAGGATAAGGGAAATCCTGCCCGAGTTTCAGAGACGCCTGTTCGCACTAAGGACAATGCATGGTGCCCGCGAAAAAAGGTGTCAGGGGACGTCAGAACAGGAGAGGGCAGCTTGTTTGAAGGAGATGGAGAAGAAGGGTGGCCGACTACTTCTACTTCCGTTGTTCGGGCGTCGGGAGTGTTTCGCCGCCCGCTGACCGGCACGCGCTCCCCTCGAACTCCGCCGACGAGCTTCTGGAGATTATCGCCGGCCATTGAAGGGAGGGCGCATGACTATGAAAATATTTGAAAATATCAAACACTAAGGCCAAGGCGAAGCGGGATGGCGAGCTTCGCTCCTGGCACCGTTTCGATTACTCGAAAGCCAAGCCAAATCGGTTCTTCGGCAGGACCCGGCCGGGATCTCTAGCGGTATTGTTAGATCCCGATGTGGCAGAGGTTTTCAAAAGCCCGGAATCGGTGAATGCCGTCCTGCTCGCGCTGACGGCCGCCATGCCCGGCACTCGTGAGCGAACCGCGCGGCGTTCATAACGCGGCCTTCAAATCCTCCGAAAACCTGCGCACCGCCGCCACCTGCTCGTCCGACGCAGGCAACTCGAAACCTTTGCCCGCCAGAAACGCTTGCCCGTCGCGCCAAACCATGTAGGCCAAGCCGCGCTCCGTAAGAATCCCAGTGCCACCGATGCTACCGTAGCCGGCGGACGTACGTTCCA
>DATNMW010000091.1:0-3566 GCA_035602155.1 Bryobacteraceae bacterium
CTTCTAAATAAATATTGCAAGATCTCTGGAATCTGGCGCGGCTTCGGGGTAAAATACCATCAGCGACGCTCTATAGCACGTCGCTCCGCCTGCAAGTTGCTGTTATCATTGCCCGAGGCGGTATGGGAAACGGAACACTGATGCTGCAGAAGACCGATTCGGACGCGCCCGCGTACCGGCGCATCCAACACGCGCTACGAAAGCGCATTGAGGCCGGGGAATTGCAACCTGGGGACACCGTGCCGTCTGAAAGAGAGCTCGCGCGCAGCCACGAAGTGAGCTTGATGACCGCGCGGCATGCACTGGCGGAGTTGGAGCACGAAGGGCTGGTGGACCGGCGGCGCGGCGCCGGAACATTCGTGGCGCTGCCCAAGATTCATTTCAACCGCCTGGCCAGCTTCACCGAGCAGATGGCCAGCCGCGGGCTGCCGGCGCGCTCCCGGATCTTGTGCGCGAGCGTCGTGGAAGGCGAGCAGGAGGCGGCTGCGCGGCTGGCGCTTCCGGCGCACAGCCGGCTGGTGAAGCTGGAACGGCTGCGGCAATCGGGCGAGCAGGCTTTCGCGGTGGAGATCTGCTATTTCTCCGCGGAGGAGTTCGCGGGGCTGCTCAGCCTGCCCTTGGAACGCCGCTCGCTGTTCGCCACGCTGGAGCGCGAGTATGGCATCGAACTGCAGTACGCGGACGAAGAGGTGGATGCCACCCCCGCCAGCGTGCGCATCGCGGAGTTGCTGGCGATTCACGCCGGCGCGCCGGTGCTGCGCATTCGCCAGGCGCTCTTCTCCACGGCGGGTAAGGCCACCGTTTATGTGATCGGATTCTACCGTTCCGACCGCCATACCCTGCTCATCCGCCGCTTCCGGAAGTAGGCCGCCTGGGGCCGGCTACCCTTGAGCCGCCCGAAGCACACGCTCCCGGCCCCTTTCTCCGCGCAACGCCTTGACGACGCGCGCGAGCGTTGAGGGCTTGCGAATCGCGCACTCCTTGATTCTTATAACGGTCCATCCGTCGCGCCGGAGCGTCCGGGATATGCGGCGGTCCCGGTACCTGTTGGTCTCGATCTTATTGCGCCAGAATTCCGTGTTGGTCCGAGGCAGGTATTTGCAGCGGCAGCCGTGCCAAAAGCAGCCGTCCACGAAGACCGCCACTTTGCGGCCGGGCCACGCGAAGTCGGGCTTGCCGGCGACCGGCCAGTGCTTACGGTAGCCGCGCAGGCCGGCAGCCCAAAGCATCTTCGCAAGCGGAAGCTCGGTGGTCGTATTGCCGCGCGAACGGATCGCGGCCATGATTCTCGACCGGACTTTCTTCGGCACGTGGTCCATAGGGCGCCACTACAGTTTTACCGCTGCGCGTATAGCTTGAGGTCGTCCGCGCCGATCTGATCGGAGGGAACAAGCTTGTAATGCCTCTCCTCCACGATTTTCACATCCTCACCCTGAAGCGCAAGCTCGAACATCGCGATGGTATCGTCCGTCATGAATTGGGTCGAGACGGGCCGGCAGATGAGGCGTGGAAACTTCTGATTGCAGCAGGCTATGTCCTGCCGCGTTTGCGTGACGCCGAGCCGATCGGCGCCGCCCTTGGCCTGAACTGGCACAACGAATTGCTGGCCGTGCCGGTTCACGCCGACATAAACCTCATCCACCTCTATCTGTCCCATATTCTTGACGAAGGTCTGCAAGTGATTCTGCAGCGAGTATGAGGCGATACCCAGAAAGATGTCGATGAGCCGGTTATAACGAACCTTCGCCAGCAGGGACTGCTCATGCGTAAGCGCGTACGCAGTGACGATTTCCGGCGTGGCGTCGGGTATTTTAACGACGAGGAGATCGGGCCTCGGCAGGATACGGACGAACTTGCTGAGCTTGAAACGGTACTGGCCTTTACCCGCCAACTCGATCCCCCACTCCATGCCCTGCGAGGCCGTGGCGACGATCTCGGGCGGCAAGACAGTGCGGAACGGAAAGGAATAGATCGTATCGCCCAGGTTCTTAGGGAGCGCGATCTTGAGTGCGCGCGCTATTTCGACGAATTCGTCCCGCGAAAACTCGAATTGCGTCTTGCCGGGCCGGTAATGACCTCTGAAGATGGTACCGATGATGGCGGAATAGCGGTTGGGCTTCTTCGGCGCCTCGGTATCGACGCGCTTAGCCACTCGCTTTGCTCCCTTGCACTGGGCGGGTACGCTTTGGCACGACGTCGGCCGGTACTCCGTAGCGCGCGGCAGCGTTCGACATGTCGAACGACAGTAAGCTGGCGTCGCCCTGCGCAACAAGATCGTTGGATTTGCGGGGAGCCGGGAATGCTTCGCGAATCTTCGCCGCCACGGCCCTTGCGAGCAGCGGCGGAACGGAGTTGCCGATTTGCCGGAAACCGTGCCACTTCGTTACGTGGAAGCGGAACCAGTCGGGATAGGAATGCAGGCGCGCCGCTTCGCGCACGGTGATGCACCGCGGGGAATACGGATGTATGGGCCTGGGAGACGTGAACGCGCCGTGATCGCTGGCCGTCCCCGCGCGAATGGTATTGCAGACGCCCTTGGGATCGAGCTTGTGGAACCGGCTGACGGGCTCGGTGTCGCCGGGCCGCGTTTCCAGGAAGCGCTTCTTCGATAGATCGGTATGCACGGTGCGCAGGCTCGATGTCAGCAGGCTTGAGTCGAACTCCCGAACTATCGAATAATCGGCCGGATCGACTTCCTCCCCCCGCAAGGGTGCGCTGTAACCGGTCGCTCTCTTGAACTTGGCCTTGACCCAATCCCGGTGCAGCAATTCCGCGTAGTCGTCGGCCTCGGGAATGTCCCGCAATGCATCCCATACGGTCGGCGTGGGCCGGCGAAACAGGCTTCCGGTGTCGGCATCGCCGTTGACTTCATGAGTGGCTTCCGGGTATCGCGGCAACGGAAGGCCTTTGCGCGCTCCGATAAGGAACAGGCGCTGGCGGCTCTGCGGCACGCCGTAGTGCACGGCATTCAGCACCTGGTAATCCTCGATCATGCGGTAGCCGTTCGTACGGAATTCTCCTATGATCTCGTCGAGAAGCTTCCGGTGCGCCCCGATGGTGAGCCCCCTTTACGTTCTCGAATACGAAGTACGACGCCTTCAGCTCGACCACCAGGCGAACGAAGTGTTCAACGAGCGAGTTCCGGGGGTCGTCGAGCGCGCGTTTGCCGATCATGCTGAAGCCCTGGCATGGAGCTCCTCCGAAAAGAACGTCCACAGGATGGTCGCCGACGCGGGAATGGTCCCGGATGTATTTGCCATCGATCTCGGCTACACTGCGGCAGATGGCCGCGCAGCCCGGGAAATTAAACTCATGTGTCGCGCAGTGAATAGGGTCGTATTCGACGGCTGCCGCCACGTCGAATCCGGCCTGTTCGAAGCCGAGGCTCATCCCGCCCGCCCCCGCGAAAAGATCGACGCCTATGGGTCTTTTTCCGTTGCCGCTCATCAAACGAAAGCCTTACCGAATGTCAGCCGCTTCGGGGGAGGGGATCAACATACGATTCTATTGCGTTGTGAGCGGCTAAAGCAAACGCTACGCTGGCTCTGGAATGTATCGGCAGGAAT
>DATNMW010000092.1:0-24928 GCA_035602155.1 Bryobacteraceae bacterium
GGCGCGCAAAGCGCTGGTTGACCGAACCGCCGCGCTCTTTCGCCCGCTGGTTTTCGGCGCCATCGCCGCGCTGCTGGTTTCGGGCGGGTACAACCTGGCGATCAATCCGGGACACCAGACGCGCTATTACATTCTGCTGAGCCTGAAGCTGCTGCTAGTGGCGCACGTTTTTGCGGTGGGGATCGTGCTGGTGACGAAGAACCCTGAACATCGCGGGCGCCTGTTCAGTGGAGCCGCCATCTCCGGCCTGCTCATCATCTTGATTTCGGCCTATCTGCGCCGCAATTTCTAGCCGAGGATTTCGGCGAGCGGAACAGCGAGGCCGGGGTCGCGCGTGCGGGGTCGACTCACCCCAGCAATTCGTCCATGCTGCGGGCGTCCAGCACCCGCTCACTCAGTTCTTCAAGCTCGGACGGCGGCATGGCCGCCAGCTTCTCTCGCGCCCAAACCGGCAGAGCGCCGAAGCGCTTCTCAATCAGTCGCCGAAGAACAATGAGCAGGCCCTCCTGCCGCCCTTTCTGTTCCGCTTTTATGATTATAGGTCCCAAAACCTCGTGGTCCCGGATATCGAGATCGATCGGCATGTTCCGTGTCTCCTGTTCCACCATTCCCGCCAAGTGCCTTAATCCGGCCAAGATCATCAACTGGGCCAGGGCGGTTTCCCTTTCCGTCATCGCCAGACCGGCGATCCGCTCCACAATCCTATGGATTGCCTCTTTATCGTCCCGCAAACTCGCCGGGATGGCAATTACATTATCGCCGACGTCCTGGCTTTCCAGCAGGCGGTCGCCATCCAGTGCGCGAATGTCGGTTAGACGATACTCGAACGAGAAATCCGGGCCGCTCAGTTTACTCTCCATGCGCATGGGCGCTTCACCCACGTAGAGGAGAATCTGCCGCGGGAATTGTCCGAACAGGCGTAGCACTTCGAGGCCGTATTCGATCATCCGGAACGGCATCGCCGAGTCATTGCCGCTTTGCAACTCAATGTGGACCAATTCGCCCTCGACAGTCTGGCCGAGCAGATCCAAGCGCAGGTTTTGCACTCTCTGCACCTTTGGCAGTTCCACATCCAGCCACTTCACCACCACCGTGCCGGTCAGTTCGCGTACGGCGATCGTGGCTGAACCCTTCAACAGCAGCTTCAAGGCTACGTCATATTCCTGCATGGGAGGATTTGCTTAACCTGCAGCATGAACAAAAGGTGGAATCTGATTGGGCTTTTTCTCATCCGCGGGAGGGCAGGGAAAGCTGGCGCGATTGCCGGGCGTGTCACCAAAAAATGGCGATAGTCCATGAAGGCCAGCACACCGCCGTGACCCCCATAGACACTCAACTGAACTCATTTCACGGCGCGACGGCGAAGACGGCGCCTCTTTCAGCGGTCCCGCCCTTGGAGGTCGTGCCATAAAGTACTCCGCTCGGACCCAGGACGAGCGCTGCTAAGGGAGTCGCGCCATCGCCGTTTTGGCCGGTGAAGCTATGCAGCACCGTCTCCGTCCATGGGCCGCCCGAGGTGGCTGGCGGCGTCAGTTTGAATACCGTACCCAAATTGGCGCTTCCGCCGCCCACGGTCGTGCCGTAGAGCGCTCCATTCTGGCCCACCACCACGCTTGCCACCGGACCGGATCCGTCTCCGTTGCTCCCGGCAAAACTGTAAATCACGGACTCCGTCCAGGCCCCGCCCTCAGTCGACGGCGGTGCCAACTGGAAGACGGTGCCGCAGCCGCACGCTGCGGAGCCGCCGAAGGCCGTCGTGCCATAGAGCACTCCGCCCGGGCCCACGGTGAGGGCGGCCTGCGGACTGCTGCCGTCGCCGGGTATTTCGCCGAAGCTGTAGATCGTCGACTCCGTCCAGGCGCCTCCGTGGCTTGCTGGAGGGGTCAGCTCGAAGACCGCGCCGCAGTCGCAAGAGAAGCTGCCCCCCTCGATATCGGTTCCGTACAACGATCCGCCTTCGGAGACTAGGCCGGCGCGCGGCTCAGCTGAGACGCCCGGTGCGCTGAATGCATAGAGGACGTACTCTGTCCAGGCGTCCCCCGTCGCCGTGGGCGGCACCAATGCGACTACCGCCCCGAGGCTGGGGCCTCCGTTGGGATCGTCGGCCGAGCCCTGGGTTGTGGTATATAGCGTTCCGCCTGGGCCAGGCAGGAGGGTCCCATTCGGAAGTACGTTCTGGGCCTCTTGGGGCTGTGCGACATAGACGAAAGTGTATAGGACCGTCTCCGCCCAGGCGCCACCCGCAGTGGACGGTGGCGCCATCTCAAAGATGGTGCCCGAGGCGTACGGGCCGGAGGCCCTAAGGGTGGTGCCATAGAGCGCTCCTTCGGTACTGACAATCAGCGTTGACTGGGGGTTTTGTCCGTCGGGGCCGCTGAAAGTGTGAAGCACGGTTTCCTTCCAGGGCTCTTCCGTTGGTTTCGTCAGCACGAAGACGGTGCCTAGATTGGATGTGCCTCCAGAGTACGTCGTGCCATAGAGCACGCCATTCGTGCCGATTACCAGGGATCCTTCGGGCTGGGAGCCGTCTGGGGTGCCATGGAAGCTGTAGATCGTTTCGTAGGCCGTCGCCTGCGCGGCGGCGACGCACGGCAAGATAATCGGTAGCGCGACTAGAAGCGTAAAGCGGAACGCCGTCGGGAAATGCGTCACGTGGTCCTTCTTTAAAGTGGGGCACTCACCGGTGCTGATTGGAGCCTTTCTGGCTGCAATCAGTATACACCCAACCCGCCACCCTTAAAGCGTTCGTCCGCAGCGGTTGATCCGAAGGGGGTTATGGTACGTTCACCCTCCGGGCGGTCCGCTTGCGCCCTTGGCCGTTTGAGGGCGCGACATTCATCTACCAGGACTAAAGGAACACCCTAAAGCCATTCCAGGCTAGGCAGGTGCCCGCTTTTGGCGTGTAGTGTACGGTTGGCTGGTGCTGATTCCGGCCACCGGCGTTCTGGCGGCGGAGGCGCGCAAAGCGCTGGTTGACCGCTACTACATTCTGCTGAGCCTGAAGCTGCTGCTGGTGGCCCACGTTTTTGCGGTGGGGATCGTGCTGGTGACCAAGAACCCGGAACATCGCGGGCGCCTGTTCAGTGGGGCCGCCATCTCGGGATTGCTCATCATCTTGATTTCGGCGTGTCTCCGCCTCAATTTCTTGGCCGAGGATTTCGGCGACGGGAACACCGATGCCGGGCTCGCTCGTGCGAAGGTTTCCGTCCTCAACGGCATGCACGGCCGAGGCGGTGTGGATGAATGCCTCGCGCGTCCGTGGATCGATCACCCGGATGTAGCGAACGCCGAACTTCAGGTCGTCGGCGATCTTACATTCGATTCTGCCAGGCCAAGCGCGCCCGCCACTCGGGTAAGGCGGAAGAGCGCAAGAAAGAGGGACCTATTCGCGAACCTGCCAAGCTACCTGCTGTATGCCATACTGAAACGAGCACCTAAGCAGTCCAAACTTGACGATTCCGAAGGAATTTTCCGAGATGTACCCAGCATTACAACAAGAGATCGAGACTTACGAAAAGCGCACGCCCAAGTCCCGCGAAGCGCACCAAAGGGCCGTTTACAGGGTGCCGCTTGGGGTAGCCAGCAACTATCGTTTCTATCCGCCGTATCCGTTGTTCGTGCGCGACGGCCATGGTTCCCGGATACACGACCTGGACGGCAACGAATATATCGACCACAACCTCTGCTACGGCGCGCTGATGGCCGGCCATTGCCACCCGGCGGTGATGAAAGCCGTCGAGGATCGCCTGCACTTGGGCACCCTGTTCGGCATGCCGCACGGCATGGAACTGGAACTCGCCGATGAAATCTGCGCGCGCTATCCGGTGGATATGGTGCGCTTCGGCAACAGCGGCTCGGAAGTCACCATGCACGCCCTGCGCCTGGCGCGCGCCTTCACCGGCCGTAGCAAGATTATCAAGATGGAGGGCGGCTATCACGGCGGCCACGATGCCATCTCGGTGAGCGTGAAGCCCAAGAGCGGCCAATTCGGGGATCCGGAAAACCCTACTCCCGTGGTGTCCAGCGCGGGCGTCCTGAAAGGGACCACCGACGCCACCCTGGTTGCGCCCTTCAACAACCTGCCGGCCATCGAGCGGCTGTTTGCCGCGCATCCAGGCGAAATCGCGGGCATCATCATCGAGCCGATCATGATGAACATCGCCTTCTGCATGCCGGACGACGGCTACATCCAGGGCCTGCTGGAGATCGCCCACAAGCACGGCGCGCTGCTGATCATGGACGAAGTGAAGACCGGCGCCAAGCTGGCCTGGGGAGGCGCTTGCGAGTATTTCGGCGTGAAGCCCGACATCATTTGCCTGGGGAAATCCATCGGCGGCGGTTTTTCATTGGCCGCGTTCGGCGCCAGCCGCGAGATTATGGACGTGATCCATACCCAGAAGATGTTCCACGCCGGCACCTACAACACGAACCCGGTGGCGATGGCGGCCGGCATCGCCACCTTCCGCCACGTGCTGACGCGCGCCGCCTACTCCCACATCGACAGCCTGAACCGCAAGCTGGTGGACGGGTACCAAGCTATCGTGGAGAAGGCCGGCCTGGTCGCTTATGCCGACGGCGCGGGCGCCAATGGCGCTCTGCTGTTCTATCCGCAGCGCATCCGCAACTATCGCGATTGGTATCGCGTAGACGAGGACCTTTGGACGCACTACTGGTTCGCCATGGTGAATCGCGGCGTGCTGGCGCAGCCTTACTGGTGGGACGAGCAGTGGACCGTTTCAGTACAGCACACCGCGCAGGATATCGACCATCACTTGCAGGTGTTCGCGGAAGTGGCCCCGGCGCTGGCGGTGGCGCAGCAGGAGCGTAGCGCGGTGGGCGCACACTCGGCGTGACGCTACGCAATGTTGGAGTCGTGTTGCATCCGATTGGATGGCGATCTATCCGCTCGTTTTGACTGCGCCCCTTTCTCGCGACAGTCGCGAGATTGCAACGTTGCCTCGGGAGTCTTAGGACCGGTGGACTGCCCCGCATTCTTCCGGCTGGAAGCCCCGCGCGCGGCGCAGCGGCGGATGGCTGGAGTAGTCTATTGGTATGAAGATTCTCGTTATTGGCGGGACTGGCTTCATTGGCCCCCATGTGGTGCGCGAGCTTTGCGAGATGGGCCACTCCGTGTCGGTTTTCCACCGTGGCTCGACGCGAGTGCACGGGCCGGCCACCTTGATCGTCGGCGAGCGCCGGGATTTGGCCGCGATTCGCCCCAAAGCGGACGTGGTCGTCGACCTGATCCTCAGTTCGGGCGCCCAAGCGGAGTCCCTCATGGGCGTATTCCGCGGAGTTGCGGAACGGGTGGTGGCCGCCAGCAGCATCGATGTGTATCGTGCCTGCGGAGTGTTGCATGGCAGCGAGGACGGTCCGCTGGAGCCAGTGCCGCTGACCGAGGATTCACCACTTCGGACGAAGTTGCAAACGTATCCACCCGCACAGGTGAAAATGCTGCAAGAGATCTTCGGCTGGATTGACGGCGCCTACGACAAGATTCCCGTCGAACGGGCGATCTTGAGCGATCCTAAATTGCCCGGTACAGTGCTCCGCCTGCCGATGATCTATGGTCCCGGCGATCGCCTGAGCCGATTTCACCCGGTGCTGAAAAGAATCGACGATGGCCGGCGCCAAATCCTGTTGGAAAAAGGGATGGCTGCGTGGCGCTCTCCGCGAGGCTACGTTGAGAACGTAGCGGCCGCCCTGGCGTTGGCCGCCGTGTCCGAGCGGGCCGCCGGTCGCGTGTACAACGTTGCGGAAATGCCGGCCTTCTCCGAAATCGATTGGGCACGCAAGATCGCGGCGGCAACCGGTTGGGATGGGGAGTTCATCACCCTGCCTAAGGAACGCACGCCGCCACACCTGGTGCAGCCCGGCAACAGCGCCCAGCATTGGGAAACGGATTCTACCCGTATCCGCCGGGAGTTGGGTTACCAGGAGACGGTGCCGCTGGATGAGGCGATTCAGCGCACCATCGATTGGGCGCGCGCGCATCCGCCCGGAGAATTCAATCCGCACAAATTCGACTATGCCGCCGAAGACGCCGCCGTCGCTCGTTCCGGCATGCTTGCCTGAAGGACATACCGGCAGGCCAGGCTTGATGTCCTTTTGCGGTCCAGGATGTACAGATAGGCGCGCGCATCGAACGTGCCCATATCGCCGGTGTGCAGCCACCCGCCGCGCAGCGTGTCGGCGGCGATGGCGGCTGGTTCCGGCTTGCATCGCGATCCGACGTCAGGTCAGGCGATACCTGTCCCGCAGCACCGTCTTCTGGACCTTACCAGTCCCGCCCTTCGGCAGCGTATCCATGAAATCCACCGATGTCGGGCACTTGAAATGCGCCATGCGTTCGCGGCAATAATCGATCAACTCGGCTTCGGTAAGGGCGCCTCCCGGACGCCGCACTACCGCGGCCTTGATCGCCTCACCCCACTTCTCGTCGGGCAGCCCGATCACCGCGACTTCCAGCACTTCCGGATGCGAAGCGATCGTGGACTCCACCTCCGGCGAATAAACATTCTCGCCGCCGGGCTTGATCATGTCCTTTTTGCGGTCCAGGATGTACAGATAGCCGCGCGCATCGAACGTGCCCATATCGCCGGTGTGCAGCCACCCGCCGCGCATCGTGTCGGCGCTGATGGCGGGCTGATTCCAATATCCCTTCATGATGTTGTCGCCGCGCGCCACGACTTCGCCCACCTCGCCCGGCGCAAGCTCGCGATCCATCGCGTCCACGACGCGCACCTCGACACCCATCACCGGACGGCCCGCCGATTTCACCGGCGCAAACTGCCGGTCGGAATTCTCCAGTGTGTGATCCTCGTACCCCAGATAGGTCAGCGTGGGGCTCGCCTCGCTTAGCCCGTAACCTTGCGCGAACGGACAGCCCAGTTTCTCCAGCGCGCGCCGCAGCAGATCGAGAGGCATGGGCGAGGCGCCGTAGATCAGCATGCGCAGGCTCGATGTGTCGTAGCGGTCGAAAGCCGGATGGTTCACCATGGCGTTCAGCATTGTGGGCACTACAAATGTGTGCGTCACCCGGTAGCGCTCAATGGCTTTCAAGCAGGCCTCGGGATCGAACGCCGGCATAAAGCAACTCCGGCCGCCTTCCATCACCAGCGAATAGACCACCGTCGCATCCGCCACATGAAACATGGGTGCGGCGTGCAGCCACACCCAATCCTTGTTTACGGCCAGCGCCACCATGCCGTGCATGGCGTTGGCGTAGAGATTCTTGTGGGTCAGCATGACACCCTTGGGTCCGCCCGTGGACCCGCTGGTGTAGAACAACGCGACCACGCCGTTTTCATCCGGAAGCGCGCCGTAAAGTGCGGCAGGCGCCGCGGCCGTCATGAGAGCTTCGCAATCCGCCATGCCCGCGGGACACGCAGCGTTCGCGGCGAACAGATACCGCAATTCCGGTAGAGCGCCGCTCAGCGCGGGCGCAACGCGCGCAAAATAATCGTCCACCACCAGCACCCGCGCGCCCGAATCCGAGAGGCCAAAGACAATCTCGGCGGGGTTCCAGCGAATGTTGATCGGCACGATCACGGCGCCCGCCAGCGGCACGGCATGGTACAGCTCGAAATAGCGCGGCGAATTCAGCATCAGCACCGCCACGCGGTCGCCGGGCTGCACGCCCAGATCGCGCAGCACAGCCGCTATCCGCGCTGCCCGATCGGCGAATCGTGCGAAAGTAATGGAGCGATCGCCGTCGCAGACCGCGATCGCATCCGGGTGAAGATGCACCGCGCGCCGCAGCGCATACAGAACGTCCATCGTTATTGCCTCCCCAATACGACCACGCAAGCCACCGATCCGGGCCCGCCCAGGTTGTGTACCAACCCCAGTTCGGCATCGCGCACTTGACGCGCGCCCGCCTGCCCGCGCAACTGCGTCACCACTTCGTAGATCATGCGCACGCCGCTTGCCCCAATCGGGTGGCCGAACGACTTCAACCCGCCGCTGGGGTTCACCGGCAAATCCCCGGTGAGCGCGCTGCGCCCCTCGCCGATGAAGTGCACGCCCTCGCCTTTTCCGCAAAATCCCAGGTCTTCGTAGTTGGCGATCTCGGTCCACGTGAAGCAGTCGTGCACCTCCGCCAGGTCGATCTCCGCCAACGGGTTCCGCACTCCCGCCATGCGGTAAGCCTGTTCGGATGCCGCGCGCGTGGCCGCGAAACCGAGGTACTCATTCGCAGAATCGTACCACGGGCGTCCGCTCGTAACGGCCAGTCCCACACCCTTCACCAGCACATAATCCTCGCGGAATTGGCGAGCCATATCCGCGCGGCAGATCACCGCCGCCGCCGCGCCATCCGTGGTGGGACAGCAATCGAACAGCCCGAAGGGCCACGCCACGATGGGCGCTTCGAGCACCTGCGCCTCGCTCACTTCCATCTGGAAATGCGCCTTGGGATTCATGGCGCCATTGTGGTGATTCTTCACCGAAACCTTGGCCAGCGCCTCGCGGCCCGCGCCGAAGCCCTGGCCGAGGCAATGAAAATAACGGTTCGCGGCCATGGCGAAGACACCCGGCGCGGTGAGGCCGTCGTGCTGGTAAGGATGGCCGTTCTCCCAGCCGAGGCCGCGCATCGGGCGGTCTTTCAGCTTCTCCACGCCGGCCACGAGCGCTACGTCGTACATGCCAGATGCCACGGCCATGGCCGCGTTGCGGAATGCGTCCGTACCGGTGGCGCAATAGTTCTCGACGCGGGTGATGGGCTTGCCATACATGCGCAGCGCATCGGCTAGCGACACGGAAGCTTTGCCATTGCCCGCATAGGGCGAGAAGGTGCCCAGCCAAGCGGCTTCCACGCGCTCCGGTTCGATGCGGGCGTCCGCGAAAGCCGCGAATCCGGCTTCCACCAGCAGATCTTCGAAGCTCTGGTCGAAGTTATCGCCGAACTTCGTACAACCTACGCCGACAATCGCAACCTGGTCCTTGATCGATCCCGCCACGCGATTAGCTCCCTTATCGGCCTATACCGGCCTGCATTTCCAGTAGTAATAATGATCGCCGGCGCCCTCGCGCATGCGGCGCAGCACCAGCTCGACTTCCATCCCGATCTCCACCGCCGCAGGATCCGCGTCGGTCATCTGGCACAGAAAGCGGCCGCCGCCCTCGAGATCCACCACGGCCATTACGGTAGGCTCGACGGGTGCATTATATAGAAAGTCCTTTGTGAAAGTGAACAGTCGGCCGCGGCGCGCGAGCGGCCTCTCCATCAGTCCGCCGTGCCGATGGCACCCTCTGCAAACCTTCGCGACAGGGAACTGCAACAGACCGCATTGCGGGCAAAGCGACCCATGCAGGCGCACGTTCTGCGCCTCTTCGCGCCGCAGCAGGACGTTTGAAATCTCCGTTCCCCCGCCGCTTGTCCGCCCGTAGCCGCGCAGCTTGCGATAGATCTGATAGGTCGGATACTCCATCGCGTGTCTGTCCGTCCGCAGCCTTGCGCCGCCGCCCAGCGACCGGAACAGGAGACCGTCGGCGCCGTCGCCATAAGCGATCGCCAGAATCAGATCGCCGGCGTTGGCCCGATCCAGCGCTTG
The DNA here is from genome assembly GCA_035602155.1 of Bryobacteraceae bacterium. Lineage (GTDB taxonomy): Bacteria > Acidobacteriota > Terriglobia > Bryobacterales > Bryobacteraceae > Bog-159. The sequence continues at coordinate 9,555 of DATNMW010000092.1, forward strand.
CGCCAGCAGATACAGCGGCATCGGCGCGCCGGTAATTCCGATATCGCCCGCGCGCACATCCTCCACGCTTGCCGCCGGAATGCCCAGGGCCTTCGCCGCCGCGATGTGCGCGCGCCCATCGCGGGATGCCAGCGCCGCCCGCGCGATCTGTTGCGGCTGCACGCCCGCTTTCTCGAATAACGCGCGCCCCACCGCCACTGTATTTTCGATATAACCGCGCGTCAGCGAGTATTTCGACGCGAACGAATGCACGTGCGTGTCGGCATCCCGGCGCCATTCGTCCGGAAAATCGTCGCAGCGGGAAACCGACGCCACGAGTTCGGCAGTCAGCCCTTCGGAACCCACGCACACCGCCGCCGCCGCATCGCCGAAAAGCATTTCCTCGGCCGATTCCGGCTCGCCATCGCGGCAATCGGCCGCCGTAACTAGCGCTGTCCGAACGCTGCCGGCTGCCACGGCATCCAGCGAGGCCCGTAGCGCGGTGGTTGCAGCGCGCAGCGATGCGCCGAAATCCGCCGTCGCCGTCTGCGCGGGCAAATCGCAAGCGGCTGCGATCAGGCTGGCTGCCGAACGCTGCCAATAGGGCGCCGTGGTGGATGCGAACGACAGCGCGTCCGCGCCGCCCGATTGTAACAGCGGCCAGACCGCCGATTGCGCCATAGTCAACGAGTCTTCGTCGAAGTTCACGACCGCCTTGCAGCCCGGCATGGCAGGCGCACCCCAAGCCGTGGCGACCAACTCGCGACGCATACGGCGGCGAGGAACGTATACCGAATAACCCGCGATTCCGATCATCTATAGCGCGTCTGCTATTGTACCTTCATCTCCTCAATTGCCTTCTCAGCGGTCGCCACCTGGCCCTCCGTTCCCCGTACGGCCAAAGCCCCCAAGCGCGTTGTAAACGAACAGCCGGCGAATTCCGGTGTTGGCACGGACCTAGGCAGAAACTTTCGAAAGGTCTTGCGGCGACCGGGAACTCCCTAGGTAAAACACCCGAACCAGATTTGCGGGATCGCTCGACAGCCGGAATTCGTGCGATGCGGCGCTATCCCCGTTGGCCACTTGCCCATTCACCGGCTTATCCAATTCGCTCACCAGCCAAGCCGCCAGCGCCACCCGCTCAGCCGTTGCGCGCAAGACAACGGTACGGCGCTGAATATAAACAAACAGTCTTTGAATATCTCCCACGGAACGAATCAACGTCACGATCTCCTGCAACTGCTGCGGAGTCTCAGGATAAGTCAGCTCGAAAACCCGCGCCACATCGTCGCCGGGAAGCTTGTATTCATGGGGCGCCGGAGCCGGCATATTCGCAGGCCGATCAAGCCGATCCACTATCCATGCGGCAAGCGATATCTGTTGGCCGGTTCCGCGCACCACCATTGCCTTCAGTGGGTTGTAAACGAAAGTCCGCTGGATATCCGCCACCGAGCGGACCGTCGTCACAATACCCTGCAGATCCTGCGGCCTGGCGGCGGAGCCGACATAGAAGACCCGCACCACTTCGTCGCCAACGCCGGGCGCGCGGTACTCGTGCACGCCGGAGAGTTGTCCGTTCGCGGGCCGATCCAATTGGTGGACCAGCCAGTCGGCCATGCCAATCTGCCCTGCGGTTCCCTCCACGGCCACGGTTCCCTTCAGGTCGTCTATCGACACCTGCTGGATGTTTCCCGTCCCCTGAAGCACCCTCGCTATTTCTTCCAGATCCTGTTTGTTCTCGTTTTGGGTAAGGCGAAATACCTGATTGGTTTGCCCGAACGCCAATAGAGCGGCGAATGACGCGCCGACGCCAATACACACGAAGCGCATGGTCGCTCCTTCCGTACCGATTATAAGACGGATGCGGTGGGCCCGGCGTGCGCGAGATTCATGCCTTCCCCTCCGTCACAATCACCACCTGGTTGGCCTTCACGCCGCCAATCCGGTCCACCTGGCCGCTGGGCCAATGGACCTCCAGATCCGCCTTCTGCGCGCCGCCCAAACCGAAATGCACCCGCAGGTCGCTCTGCGAAATGTAGCTGCCGCCGCTGCGCACCTCGTCCATCAGCCGGCGGCCGCCCACCGGCGTGCAATATATCCGCGCGCCGATACCGGAGCGGTTCGATTTCACCCCAATGGTCTTCACCTTGAGCCAGTTGTTCTTCACTTGGCTGTCGCAGCGCAGCAGTTGCGGCGTATCGTTGACACAGTTGATCAGCACGTCCAGGTCGCCGTCGTTATCGAAATCGCCGAAGGCGCAGCCGCGCGCCGAGGCTGGCTGCAGGATTCCAGGCCCGGCGTCCTGCGAGACGTCCGCAAACCGGCCGTTGCCCAGATTGTGGTACAGCACCTTGCGCTGCCGGTAGCCTTGCTCGTCGTTGGGTTGCCCGACTTCCGGATACACGTGGCCATTCACCGCCAAAATGTCCGGCCAGCCGTTGTTGTCGAAATCGAAGAACCCTACGCCCCAGCCCATAAAGCGCGTATTTCGCCCCAGCCCAGCCTGAAAAGTGGTGTCCTCGAAGAAGTTGTCGCCCATGTTGTGATATAGGCTGGAGGTATCGCCCGCGAAGTTGGTCTTGACGATATCGAACCTGCCATCGCCATCGTAATCGGCCACCGACACGCCCATGCCGGCTTGCGGCTTCCCGTCCGGGCTATATGCCACTCCGGCTTCGATGGCGATTTCGGAGAAGGTGCCGTCGTGGTTGTTGCGGTAGAGCGCCGAGGACGTGGAATCGTTTGCCACGTAGATGTCCGGCCAGCCATCGTTATCGAAGTCGGAGACCGCCACACCGAGCCCGTAGGTGCCCTCCGTCTTCAGAATGCCGGCCCTTCTGCTCACGTCCGCGAAAGTGCCATCGCCGTTGTTGTGGAACAGGATGTTCTTGCCGCCTTGCAATCCCGGCGGACCGCAGGCCACCATAATCCCTTTGAAAAGGCACGGGCCGGATTCCGGCAGCGGCGTGGTTTTCGGATCGAAATCGATATAGTTGGCGACGAACAGGTCCAGGTTGCCGTCTTTGTCATAATCCACGAAGGCGCAGCCGGTATTCCAGCGGCGCCGCCCGTCGCCCGGATCGGTGGTGACACCCGCTTTCCTGGACACGTCCGTGAATTTGCCGTTACCCTCGTTGCGCCACAGTACGCAATCGCCCCAATAGCTGACGAACAGGTCGTCGTGGCCGTCGTTGTTATAGTCGCCCACGCAGCACCCTTGCCCCCAACCGGTGCGCCCAATTCCCGCCGCGGCCGTGACATCGGTAAATGTGCCGTCGCGGTTGTTCTTGTAAAGCCGGCTTAGTGGAGCTTCCGCCGCCTTCCAGTCGGGCTCGAAGCGCGTGCCGTTAACCAGGAAGATGTCCAGCCAGCCATCGTTGTCATAATCGAAGAAAGCGCATCCGCAGCCGGTCGTCTCCATCAGAAACTTGTTCTTCTGTTCGCCTCCAAAGATGGTCTTGGCGCGCAAGCCCGCTTCGCGCGCCACATTCACAAATCGCACGCCCAAGGGCAACCCCAGCACGAGTTGGTCGAACGAGAACACCGGAACCGCCGCGCATAACGACCGGATGAACTGCCTGCGGCGAATCGTGGTTTGCCGATTATCTTTACCCGCCACGTAGTCACATTATTGCACTGTGATCGCGTTTTGGTCCACGCCTGCAAAAAGGATTGCGCCGGCTTCCAACATTCATAGTGGCGAGGTGGAAAATGATAACGCCCCGCCCCCTCCCGATCCTGGGTCGCGGCAGGTACGTTAAACGTACGCAATCGGACGATGTAACAATTAACGCCTACCGGTAACGGGCAGTTAAATGCATGTAAACGCGTAGTTTGTACGGTTTAACCGTAACAAACGCTCGTGGCACTTGCTCTGGCGATACTAAAGATCTATTATTCACTCAAACATCGATCAGTGTGCTAGGTTGCACGAGCGTCGTGTCCAGCAAAGGGTTAGTTTTGCTTTTTAGTATGAGGCATTTTTCAACAGGTTCAACAAGAGGGAGAGGATATGCTCAGTCTGCGAAAATTGGCTTCGTTCGCCATCTTCAGTTCTTTAGCGGTGTTCTGCTTTAGCGGAACGCTCAGCGCCCAACAGGTTTTCGGCAGCATCGTGGGAACCGTGACGGACCCCTCCGGCGCGGCAGTCAACGGCGCTAAGGTCACCATTAGCGACGTCCAAAAGGGCACGACATTCGACGCCACCACCAACGAGTCGGGCAACTACACAAGAGGCCAGCTTATTCCAGGCCAGTACCAAGTGACCATCGAGGCGGCCGGATTTCAGAAGACCGTTTCAAACCAGATCACGGTGCAGGTCGACGCCGTCGCGCGTTTCGACGTAGCCATGCAGGTTGGTAACGTCACCCAGGAAGTTGACGTTACCGCTGCCGCGCCGTTGCTCCAGTCCGACCGCGCCGACGTGGCCCAGACTTTCGACTCCCATCAAATCGAAGAACTGCCCAGCGTCGGGCGCAATCTCCAGGCCTTCGAGTTGTTGAATCCCGGAACGGTGCCGTTTGGCTGGGCGCACGCCTCGGATGAAAACCCCCAAGGCAGCGTGCAGATGGTCGTGAACGGCCAAGTCTTCGACGCCATGGGATATGAGTTGGACGGAACTACCAACCAAGATCCTATCCTGGGCATCATCGTTATCAACCCGACATTCGATTCGGTCGCGGAGGTGAAGCAAGCCAACCAGAACTTCGATGCCGAATTCTCATACACGGGTGGCGGCATTGCCAGCTACTCGACCAAATCCGGCACCAACGATTTCCATGGGGATGCGTTTGAGTACCTGCAAGTGAACACCCCGGGGTTCACGGACTTCGCCAGAAACCCCTTTACCAACGGCAACCCGGTATACCGGCAGAATCAGTTTGGCGGAGCGATTGGCGGCAGAATAATCAAAGACAAGCTCTTCTTCTTCGGCGATGCGCAATTGAACCGCCAAGCGCTGGGTGGATCCCTGAACACCTCCGTACCCACCGCCCAAGACCGCACCGGCAATCTGGGCGATTGGCTGGCGGCCAGCCCGAACTACCAGATCTACGATCCGGCCAGCGGCAATCAAACGACGGGCGTCGGCCGTGTGCCATTCCCGAACAACGTGATCCCCACGGCGCGCTTGAGCCCCCAAGCCCTTGCCATCATGGCCTACTGGCCGCTACCCAATACCGCCTCGAACGGAACCAGCTACGGCAACAACTACGATGCCAGCGGCGACGTAGCGATTACCGGGAATCTGTGGAACACCCGCTGGGACTACTACTTGAACCAGAAGAACTCGATCTTCGGACGTTACAGCTACGCCGCGTATACCGAGCAAGCCCCGGGCGCCTTCGGCCTGGAAGCCGGCGGCCCCAACTTCGGCAACTACGCGGGCGATTCCAGCGCGCTGAACCAAAGCCTTGCCGCCGGTTGGACCTATACGATCAGTCCCACCCTTGTTAACGAATTCCGCTTGGGATATATGCGCTATCACGTTTCCGACGTGCCCAACGGCTATGGGACAGACCCAGCAACCCAGGCGGGCATTCCGGGATTGAACCTGGACAAAACCTACACCTCCGGTATGCCGTACTTCGACATTCAGGATAGCGGCGTCGGCGACGACAAACTGGGATATGGCTTGGGCGTCAACCAATGTAACTGCCCGTTAACCCAGAGTGAGCGGCAAATTCAGTTCGTCGATAACATCACCAAAATCCATGGCAACCACAGCTTTAAGTTCGGCGTAGATCTTCGTTATGCCATGAACTTGCGGGTACCGAGCGACAGCCATCGCGCCGGCGAATTGTACTTTAACGGCAACAACACGGGCGATGTCACGTCAGTCGGCGCAAGCCCGACCGACGGCTTGGGTCTTGCCACGTTCCTGCTGGGAGACACTTCCAGTTTCGACCGCTACGTAAGCTCCAGCACCAACGCTCAGGAGCGCCAGAAGCGCTTCTTCTATTATGGACAGGATGAATGGCGCGTGACACCGAAACTGACCGCTACACTAGGTGTGCGCTGGGAAATGGTGTTTCCGGAAAGCGTGAACGCCGCCGGGAACGGCGCGACTTTGGATCTGGCGAACGGCCTGATGTACGTTTTCGGCGAAGGGGGCGTCTCCTCGCATGGCATCCAACAGATGAACTGGCACGAATTTGCGCCTAGGGTGGGCTTGGCTTACCAGATCGACAAGAAGACCGTCGTCCGTGCGGGCTACGGCTGGTCGTACAACCTGGGAACCTTTGGTTCCACGTTTGGACACAACGTGACCCAGAACCCGCCTGTGCTGGACTATCAGCAGATCAACAATGTGTCCACGCAACCGTTCGCCTCGGTGTTCAACCTCAATCAAGGGCCGTCGACCCTGGCGCCGATCACGGTGAGCTCTAACGGAACATTTCCCCTCCCCAACGGGATCAGCCCGAAGTTCCGGCCCGATATCTTCACCATGCCGGTGGTCTACCAATACAACGGCACCATCCAGCGGCAACTTACTAACAAGATCGCGATCTCGGGTGGCTATGTGGGTAATTCCACGCGCCACGGCTGGATAGGCACCAGCAATACCATCAACCCGAATGAGGCCGAATGGAACTCGACCACCCAAACAGCGACGCAGCCGTACTACACGCTATACGGATGGACCCAGGGCTTGGGGTATTATTGCAACTGTACGAACCAGCAATACAACTCCTTCCAGTCCACGCTCACGATTAAAGCCTTGAGCGGTTGGACCGTCCAGGGGAACTATACTTATCAGCAGTTAATGACTTGGGACGGGCCTTACGATACGAACTACTACTTCATCTACGGCCCGCAGAATGGCTCCGGCGGTTATGGGCAAAGCAGTCTGCTGCCGCACAACCAGGTGACCATCGCCCAAAACTACGATATTCCTTTCGGCCACGGCCAGAAGTTCGGTTCCACCGCCAACAAGGGAGTGGATCTGGCTTTGGGCGGCTGGACTATAAGTGCTATCACTACTTATTACAGCGGCATTCCCGAGTCGCCAACAATCGACAACTATGGCGGAGCCTTGAAGCCGGGCGCGGGACCCAACAACCGGCCCGATATGGGAAGCGGAGCCGTGTATGCGCCGGACCAGAACCGCAACCAATGGATCGAGGGTTGCCCCAGCGGCGTGTGTACGTCCGGCCCGTATATGTATCCGCAGGGCAACACGTTCGGCAATTATCCGATCGATACGCTGATCGGTCCGCACTTCATCAACTTCGACTTCTCGGCGCAGAAACAGTTCCACATCACGGAACGGGTTTCCTTCGGACTGCGCATGGATTCGAGGAACTTCTTCAACCACACCAACCTGGGCGGTTTCAATAGCGATGTCACGGCGCCCAATGTCGGCCAGATTACCGGTATCGCATTCGGCGGCAATAACGGCGTCGGGATGCGCACACTGCAGTTCTCCGGAAACCTGAAGTTCTGAGCAATTCAGGAAGCCGCCCGCGATAGTAGCGGTATCTGTTCAAATGGCCGGCGGGGCGAACGCTCCGCCGGCCATTTTCGTGCCGGGCGGCGAGGGCTTTGCGATAATACCTCCATGCACCGGCTGCGCACGGTTCAGGTCTTGCTGCTCGGATGCGCGGCGATAGCCGATGGCGGAGAACCCTGTGCGCGCTGCCACGCCTCCGAAGCCGCCGCCTTCGAGCGATCCCCGATGGGCAGGTCCGTAGGCTCCCCATCGATTTTTGCCGAGGCCCGCATCGTCCACAAACTATCGGGAAGCACCGTCACCGTGCAGCAGCATGGCGCCCAGTTGGAACATCGTTTGGAGCGGCGCGGAGTGGCCGCTCAGTATCCGATAGCATATTCCGTAGGGGCCGGCATAGTCGGTTACAGCTACATGGTCCGGCTGGGGCGATACCTGTTTCAATCGCCGGTTTCCTATTACACGCAAACCAAGAGCTGGGACTTGACGCCGGGCTACGAGACGGAACCGAATCTCGATTTCACGCACCAGATCTCCAGCGGATGCCTGTTCTGCCACACCGGCTCGGTGAACTTCATCGCTGGAACTACGAACCAGTATGGCGATCCTCCCTTTACGCCGATCTCTTGCGAGCGGTGCCATGGGTCGCCGGTCGCGCACCTGAAGAATCCAGTCCCAGGCTCTATCGTAAATCCGGCTAAGTTGCCGCCCAGCCAACGCGACAGCGTGTGTGAGCAATGCCATCTGGAGGGGGTCGTCCGGATACTGAATCCCGTTCGCGATTGGTGGGACTACCAAGCGGGCCAGGCCGCCGAGAGCGTCTTTGTGACGTACCTGAGGCCCGCCGCGCCCGGCACGCTACGGGCGGTGAGCCAGAGCGAACTGTTGGCCCAGAGCCAGTGCGCCCGGCAAAGCGGCGGCCGCTTGTGGTGCGGCACCTGCCACAACCCGCACTCGAGCGAACAGAATCGCGCGCAGACCGTCCGGCAGGCGTGCCTCTCCTGCCATGCCAGCCTCTTCGCCGCGGGGCGGCATCAGGCGGCGGACGAATGCGTGAGCTGTCACATGGCCCGGATCAGGCCAACCAATGTGGCCCATTCCGCCATCACCGATCACAGCATTCCGCGCACTCCGCGCAACCAGCAGGCCGACAGCGGCGGCGCCGATCCCGAGCCGCCAGCGCCGAAAGCCTGGCGCGAACCGGAGCCCGCGCTGGTACGTCGCGATCTTGGCTTGGCGTATTTCGATCTGGCCGCCAACACCCACGACGCGCCGGATCTGTACCAAGCCTACCAGATTCTTTCCCAACTACCGCCGCCACAACGGCAGGATCCGGTTGTGGAAGCCGACCTCGCATCCGTGCTGCTAGCGCAAGGACATACCGACTTGGCTATTCGGATGTACGCACGCGCCTCGGCGCAGGAACCGTCGAACGCGCGATACGTATACTGCCTTGGCACGGCGTTCGAACGCGCGGGCAAAATCGAGGATGCCGTTAAGGCGTTGAGGCGCAGCATCGAACTCGATCCGTCCCGACCGGACGCTTACCTGGAACTGGCTCAGTTATACAAGAAGGCGGGCCACGAAGCGGAAAGCCGTAACGCGTTGCGGGAATATCTCCGCTTTATGCCGCAAAATATCCAACTGCGATTGCCGGAGTGAGCACTTGCGGTTGGAATCCGCGTTACCGCGCGCCCGCGTTGGGATCGATCTTCTTAGCCAGCGCCATTTCCGCATCCGCCTCGGCTGTCTTCTTCTCCTGTTCCAACGCCAGCCCCAGGCTATAGTGAAGAGAGGCGAATAGAGGGTTTACGTCGATCCCTTCGCGATAGACCTTAATAGCCTCCACGTACTGGCCTTTTTCGTAGAGCGCCGCGCCCCAGTTCAGATAGGCCAAAACATAATCGGGATCGATGTCCAGCGTGCGCCGGTATTCCGGAATCTCCTCCGTGTTGCCAGTCGCGCCATAGGCCAGCGCAAGATTAAAGTGGGCGCCGGCGTCCCGCGGATAGAGCTGGGTCGCAATGGTCAAAATTCCAGCGCTGACGGTCGGATTGCCGCTTTGCCCATAGGCCGCGCCCAGCCAGGTCATGGCGCGCAGCAGATGCGGGTAGATCTTCAACGCTTCCAGCATCTCGTTCATGGATTCCTGCTGCTTGCCTTGCTTCCTCAGATCCATCGCCTTGTTGAATACCGCTTCGGCATCCTCGCGGAAATTCCGCGGCATGCGTTGCAGCACGATGTACTTTCCGTTCGCTTCGACGACATCGGAGATCTCTCCGGGCTGCAGCTTCAGCGCCGCCGCGGACCAAGCCGGATCGAGCTGGCTTGCCTCGAGATCCCCTAGATAGCCGCCATTGATCGTGCCGCGCTCTATTGAATCGACCCGCGCAAGTTCGAAGAAAGATTCGCCCGAAAGGAGCCGCCGACGGATTGCCGCCGCCTTTTCCCGCTCGTCCAAGACGATCTTGCGGAGGTATAGATGCTTGGGGGTAATCGTAGTTCGCCATGCCGGATTATGCGCTCGCACTTCGGTCTTTTGCTCGGGCTGGACGCGAATCCAGTGTTCCGCGATGACAAACGCGCCGCGCGTCTCGTTCGCCATATGGCATCCCACGCAACCTGCGACTCGATTTATCGGGCACAAACCCGCGTGCTTCGTTACGGCCGCGCTATGGCATCCCAAGCACGTTTTTTCGGACCGGGCGACCAGCACACTACGCGGCGCGTCCTGGTGCGGGTTGTGACAGTTTGTACACGTGACCTCACCCCCACTCTGGCGCCAGCACTCGCTGTTTTTCAACGCCGTCACTTGATCGGAAATGAGCGTGTCGTCGGGCATGGGGTCCTCAACGACACTGGATCCCGCGTGACATTGCGTGCATGGCCGCATCCGCTCGGCAACGGGCAGCTTGCCCGGGTTCAATATGCGGAGGTCTCGCGCGTGGCCGCTGACCGCGGCCAAATGCGGTTGGCCCGGACCGTGGCAATTCTCGCAAGCCACGCCGGTCTCGACGCGCGTTCCGTGAGTTCGCGGCGCGCCGTGGCAGCCGAGGCACCGCACTTCCAAATACGGCGTCAATACGCGGCCCAAAGCCGTTTCATAATTGGAGGGCTTCTCATCGGGAAAACCGAGCGAAAGCGCCAGATGGTTGCCCTCCGCATAGTGGAAGTACCGGGCTTCGAGTAGACGCGCACGCGGCATAGGCAGGCCATCCAAAGCGGGTACGCGGAATAGAAAGCTTATGCCGTGGCGTACGCCGCCGACCATGCTCTCCACCGGAAAATCGAGCGCCGGCTGGCTTGGCATTTGCACGCGATATTGCAGGTTCGGGCCGGCTCTCTTGAGCGCGTACTCGATCTCAGGCGCCGGTCCCTCCGCGTGCGTCTGAGAGTAACTCGCGGGGAGTTGCGGGTTGACCGCAACGCCCTGCCACGTCCGCGCCATATTGGTGCGCAGATGCGTCAGCGTAATGCTCTTGTGGCAGCCGACGCAGGCATCGCGTCCCAGATAGCCGCTTCCGTCGGCGCCGCGTAGCGCGAAGGCCACCGGCAGCAGGCAGACCACGATCACGGCCGTATTTGCTTTCACGCCCACAATTCTATCCACAATCCCGTGCGGCTAGGTAGTGGGCTGGATGTTGTCGTGCGCGCCGATTGCCGATGGGCGCAAGCATGCGCCGTCTGGGATAATGTCTCCATGCACCGGCTGTTAGCCGTGCTGGCGTTGGCCGCATGCGCCGCACAGGCCGAGCCCATCACTTTCTACAAAGACATCGCGCCCATTGTTTACCACTCTTGCGCGCCGTGTCACCGTCCGGGCGAGCCGGGCCCGTTCCCATTGCTGACCTACACCGACGTAAGCAAGCGTGGCATTCAGATCGTCTCGGTAATCAAGCGGCGCTACATGCCGCCATGGCTGCCCGAGGCAGGCTACGGAGATTTTCAGGAGGAGCGGCGCCTTACCGCCGAACAGATCCGCACCATCGAGGAGTGGGTGCGGCAAGGCGCTCTGGCCGGTTCGCCGGCTGACGCGCCCCAGCCGCCGAAGTTCGTTCCCGGCTGGCAGCTTGGCGAGCCGGACTTGGTAATCGAGGCCGCCGCCCCCTATCCCTTGGCGGCTGCCGGCCCGGATCAATACTGGAATTTCGTGCTGCCCCTGAAGGGGCCGGGAACGCGCTGGGTGAAAGCCATCGAGATCCGCCCCGGTAATATCCGCGCCGTACACCACGCCAACGTGCTCATCGACCGAAGCGGCTCCGCGCGCATGCAGGAAAAAGTCCCCGGCGGGGGCTTCCCCGGCATGGACCTGAACATCGAGTCGGACACCTTCGATCCCGACAGCCACTTTCTGTTCTGGAAACCGGGCGGGACTCCATGGGTCGAGCCTGCCGGCATGGCCTGGCGCGCAGGACCCGGAACCGATCTGGTCTTGAACGTCCACATGCAGCCGACCGGAAGGCCGGAGCTGGTGCAGCCTTCCATCGGGCTGTACTTCACCGCTGCACCGGCCACGAAGTATCCCATGCTCTTGCAGCTTGAGCACGATGGCGCACTGGATATCCCCCCCGGCGATGCGGACTTCCCGGTAAGCGACGACTTTGTCGTGCCGATGGACATGGATCTACTCGCCATCTACCCGCACGCGCATTACTTGGGCCACCTGTTGGAAGGTTACGCGACATTGCCGGGCGGGGCCCGCAAATGGCTGATCCGCATTCCGGATTGGGACCCCAACTGGCAGTCCGTCTACCGCTGCAAAGAACCCGTATTCCTGCCCAAGGGAACCGTGGTTTCCATGCGCTACCATTACGACAACTCGGCTGCGAATCCACGCAATCCGAATCAACCTCCCCGGCGCGTGCGCGGCGGGAACCAAGCCACCGACGAGATGGCGCACCTGTGGTTGCAGGTGCTGCCGCGCGGCGCCGAGGACCGCCGTACGGAGCTGCAAGAGGCGATTATGCGCCATCGCCTGGAAAAATATCCGGGGGATTTCACGGCGCAATTCAATCTGGGCGCCCTCATGCTCGCACGCGGCGCCAATGCGGACGCTGTCCCCTACCTGCGTGGCGCGGTCGCGGCGCGGCCGGACCAACCCGTGGCGCTCAACACCCTCGGCGCGGCGCTGCTTGCGGCGGGAGGCATGGATGAAGGGGCCGGCTTGTTCGAACGCGCTCTGCGGGCGAATCCGCGGTATACGAACGCGCGCTATAACCTGGCCAACGCGCTCGCCGAACAGCAGCGCTGGGAGCAGGCGGCAGCCGAATTTCGCAAGGTGCTGGCGGAAAATCCGGACGATCCGGGAGCCCGGCAGCATCTGGGAGAAGTGCTGCGGCTGTGGGGCGACGAGCGGGCCAAGCAGGGCAATCTAGAAGAGGCCGCCGCGCACCTGCGCGAGTCGTTGGACTTCCGGCAGGACGACGCGGTGCTGCACAGCGACTTGGGCGCCCTGCTGGCGCGCCTCGGCCGTTTCAATCAAGCTGTCCCTGAATTCGAAGCGGCGCTACGCCTCGATCCGAAACTGGAAACGGCCCGGCACAACCTGCAGGCTGCCCGCGCGCGGTTGGCGCAGGTGGAGCGTTAAGGATGACGCCACTGCTGCTCCTGTTCCTGCAATCGAGCGCTTACCAGTCGGGCGTGCAGGCGTACACCGAGCATCGCTACGCGGACGCCATCCCATTTTTTGAAACGGCCGCGGCAGGCGGTCCACAAGCGCTGGTGGCGCAATTCATGCTGGGCAATGCCTGCCTGCAGACGCACCAGGATGAGAAAGCCGTGCGGGCCTTTGCGCTGCTGTTTCAAGTGGGGCCCGATGCCGCGGCGGCGCGCCTGTTGACGGCCGGGATGATGCTGCGCGCTAAGCTGCCGGGCGCGGTTACCGAAGCAGGCCGCTCGCTCGAAATCGACCCGCATATTCCGCAGGCGCGCTTCATTCTGGGTGAGGCTGCGCTCTCCGCCGGTGACGACGGCAAGGCCGTTGAAGAACTTCGGAAGGAGATTGCGGCCAATCCCGACTTTTTTATGGCCTACTACCGGCTGGGCGCAGCTTACGAGAACCGTAGTGCGTGGGATGACGCCATCTCGGCCCTGCAGCGCGCGATATGGTTGAATCCCAACCACAACGGGCCGTACGCGCTGATCGGCAAGGCGTATCTCAAGCGCGGCGACATAGGCGACGCGGCGGGCGCCCTGCGGCATGCGCTCCAAATGGACCCGCAAGACCAGGCAATTCGGCAACTTCTGGACCAGGCAAGCGCCCCATCCCCAGCCCCCAGCCGCCAACCCCCGGCCCCCGGCCCTCAAACGATCGGACGCGGCGAGTATCTAGCCGGGCACATGCAAAAGGCCATTCAGTCGCTCGAACAGGCCCGCGCGGCCGGCGACCGGAGCAACGAGCTGTTCTTCATGCTGGGTAATAGCTATTTGCAAACGCATCAGGTTCCGAAAGGCCGCGCCGCGTTCGCCGAATTGTACGGCGTGCCGCCGGATTCCGGCGCCGCCCACTTGTTCACCGCGCACATGCTGATCCGGCTGGAGCTCGAAGACGATGCCCAGGCTGAATTGGAGGCAGCCTTGGCACGCGAGCCGAAAATTCCGGAAGCGCATTTCATGCTCGGCGAAATCGCCATCTATCGTGCCCAATTCGATCGCGCAGTGGACGAACTTGGCCACGAAATCGCGCTCAATCCGGCCTTTGCCATGGCCTACTACCGGCTGGGCGACGCCTATACGCGCCGCGAGGATTGGGAGCGCGCCGTTCCCCCTCTGCAGCGCGCCGTGTGGCTGGACCCTACCTATAGCGGGCCGTATATCCTGCTTGGCAAAACATATTTGAAGAAGGGGGATTTGTCCGAGGCCGAAAGCATGTTGCGCCGCGCTCTGCGTATGGACCCTAAGAATGCCTCGGCGCACTATCTGCTGGGCCGCACGCTCATTCAGTCCGGCCACGCGGAAGAAGGCAAGAAGCTGTTGCAACGCTGGGAAGAGCTGCGGACGGAATCCGGCCAGTAAAGTTCCGGCTCCTAACTTCGTACGCCCGCAGCCGTCTCATCATCGAGGCCTTACCCATGCGCATGTTGCTCCAGGACTCTATCTTCGCCTTCCGCCAGTTGCGAAAAAGTCCCGGTTTCGCCCTTACCGCCATTCTTTCGCTGGCGCTGGGCATCGGCGCCACCACTGCGGTCTTCAGCGTAGTATACGGCGTCCTGATGAATCCGTATCCGTATAAGGACCCGGACCGCATGGTGCACTTGGTGCTCAAGGACAAGGCCGGCAACAAGCACTGGCCGGGATTGAATGGTACGCAGATTCGGCTTGTCCGGCAAGCACATTCGATCGAAAGCGTAGTGGGCGAGAACCAATGGAATCTGACCACCACGGATGAAGGCCTTCCCGAAGATGTGTCCGCGGATTACTTGACGCCCAATGCGACCAGCCACTTTGGAGTGCCGGCGGCGATGGGCCGTGGCCTGATTCCCTCCGATGCGCTCTTCGGCCAGGACCCGCAGCCCGTGGTGGTGCTCAGCCATAAGTTTTGGCAGCGGCATTACGGCGCCAGCCCCGATGCGATCGGGCGCACGCTCCGGCTGGTCCACAAGAGCTACACCATCGTGGGAGTGATGCCGCCGCGCTTTACCTGGGGCGATGGGGACGTCTACCTGCCGCTCAAGTTGACCGAAGATCCGGCGATGCAGTACGGCGCATATCTGCGGCTCAAGCCGGGCGTGAGCCGCGCCGCGGCCAATTCCGAGCTGCAGGCCTTGCTCCAGCAGTTCGCCAAGCAAACGCCGGCGCACTTTCCGCCCACGTTTCACGTGGCATTACAAGGTCTGAACGATCAATTCGTGGAGCGGCTCGGCGCCACGCTATTTCTGCTTTTTGGAGCGGTCGGGCTGCTGCTGGTGATCGGCTGCGCGAACGTCTCCATTATGCTGCTGGCTCGCGG
>DATNMW010000093.1:0-13340 GCA_035602155.1 Bryobacteraceae bacterium
AATTCATGCGCGTGCGCCGCCGCCAGGATGCGGAAGAAAGGGCCGCCAAAGTCGGGGTGAAGCTGGTATTCCCGATCTTCTTCTTCATCCTGCCTTCCATCCTGGTGGTGGCGGCCGGCCCCGGCATTTTACAGGTTTTCAAATATTTGTTCCCCCTGATGAGGGGGGAACGATAGAGAGGAGGAACCGCAACGTGAATAACTTACTTCAACTCGCCTTATGGCTCGCCGCCGGAGTGATACTGGTGCTGCTGGTAGCCCGCCGCCGTAAACGCAAGAACATGTAAGTGTACCCGCGTGAGGCAGGCGGCTTCGTCTGCCTTGCCGGCACTCGGCGAGATCTGCGTGCGGTCCCTGCGTTACGCCGCGCTCCACTGCCGCTACAGGCATGTCGGGCGCGCGCTCCAGTGCGCCTTCCGGATTGCCGGCGGCGCCGGACACCACCATCGGCCATCCCGCGTAACCACTTCTTTAGCGCCCGGAAACCCGGGCGATAGTCGAAGGGCAGCGACCCGGCTCGGTGCGCTTCGCGCCATCGGCCGAATGGACGTAGGTTTCGCGTGATGGCCGAAAAAGCTGATGTGTTCCACGTCCCTTAACCGTACGCTGCTTCAAGTCGGCAGAGGGGCGCGTGGTTGTCCACCACAAGCTGGGGATTGTTCGGATTAAAACTTGTTCAGTTCGTCGGCCAGCGCCTTTGGCCCCTTCTTGCGGTACAGATCCGTCAAACGCTGCTCTTCCGGCGACGGTTCCAGAATACCCAGAAGCTGGGCGCTGGCCAGCGATGCGCGATTCGGAATCCAAACCTTGCCATCGGCAAATTCCACTTGGCCGACGAAGCCCGTCATGCCCGCGATGGAGACCGGAGCGCCGCCGTCGTTCGACAGCCGCGAGAACCGCAAGGCGGTATCCTGCAGTACGCGACTGGTGCTGCCGGCTTTCAGGTTGAACTCGGGACCGGAAGCCGGCACCGAACCGGCCATATATTGTTTGCCTTGCCGGTCGGTCACGATCCAATCGATCTCCACAGAGCGTACCTGCCGGGAGGAAAGATTGCGCACGTCGATCCGGGGATTGCGCGCTTCATTGCCCGCGACCTCGGCCCACCCTTCAACAGGTTCCACCGGCTCATCCGGGAAGCGCAAAAACGCGAAGCGCGCGTTGTGCTCTCCCAGCGCAGCGGAGGCTACCGCCCGGCCGCGGGAGACCTGCACATCCAGGCGCGGGCGCTCAGCTTGACGATTCAGGCTCTCCAGCATGGCCTGCCTCAGCCCTTCCATGCCGTGCAGCGCCAGGATGGACTTGAAATACTTGCGGTCGCGCTGGGCTTGCATTTCCCAGGCCGTCATCGTGCGGCGGGAATCCAGCCGGTTCGGGCCGTAGAACGAATAGTCCTGGAAAAGCACGCCATCCAGGTTCACCTGCACCAGCGGACCGCCCGCGATCTGCGCCGGACGCAATAGCCGCAGGTTGATGCGCACTGGGAAATTCTGAGTGGGCGGCACGTCCAGGCTGGGCACCGAGACGGAAGCCTTGCCGCCCGGCGTGACTTCCTGCGCGGCCACCAGCAGCGTGACGCCCCGCACCCGGTTTGGACTGGAGTTGTGCAGCGTGAGAGTTACATCCAGATCCAGCACAACCGCGCTGCCCCGCTGGGTGACGTGCGACTCACCCAAGTTCTCCGAGATCAGAGTCAGGGGAGAATCCGGGGGCAGGTTGATCTTCACCGAGTGGTCGAGCGTGGTTTCCTGCGCGTACAGCGCCGCGATGCCCGCCAGCAATAGAATCGCAAATTTACTGGACATACAAGTTATTTATCGTTACGTTGCCCGTGTCGGAATCCACATAGCCGGCGCGCATGGAGCCTTCCGCTCCCGCGGAATACGTCACGTCGCCGGTGCGCACATGCCGCAGGCTCAAGGTCTGCCCGCCCTGATTCAATTCGATGCCGTTGGCGGTGGCGCGCAACACCGCGCTCTCGCCGGCGACGGTGGGCGGCGTTTCGGGCGTGGGCCGCTGTAGGAGCAATCCCGTAGCTACCAACGCCATCACACTGGCGCAAGCCGCAACCGTGCGTACGCCGGACAAAATCCCAAACGGCGCGAAAGGTGCGGCGGTCCGCTCGCCGCGCACGCATTCGCCGGCCTCCAGGCCCAGCCGGATATTGGCCTTCATCTCGGCGGCCAGCCGGTTCCAAGAGATGGCCGGCAATTCATTCAGCGCAGCCAGATTGTCGCGCGCCGATGCGAACGCCTGCACCTCGTCGCGGCACTCGCCGCAATGGGACAGGTGACGCTCCGTGCGCCGGCGGGTGAACCAACCGAGATCCCGGCCGGCGTAAAGAGCCAGGATGGACTGATTCGGATGCGTCATGGCTTCCTCTTTTCCATATACTTTCGAAGCTTCGTGCGCGCGTTGGCGATGTGCGACCGCACCGTTGCCTTGGAACAATCCAGTCTGCGCGCCACTTCCTCGGCCGGCAGACCCTCCACATCGCGCAGCATCAGCGCCGCCCGCTCACGCCCAGTCAGCAAGCGCAAGCCGTCTTCCAGATAGTCGCGCTGCTCGGAGCGCAGCAGAATATCCTCCGGACTCTCGTCGTGGCTTTCCGGCGCGGCGTCCAGTTCGCAATAGGATACGCGCCCGCTGCGCCGCAGAAAATCGATGGCGGTATTGGTCGCAATACGCGAGAGCCAATGCGCCGCCTTTTGGCCGTCCTTGAGCTGCTCCTGCCGCTGCAGCGCCTTGATGAAGGCTTCCTGCGTGAGATCCTGGGCATCGGCCACATTGCCTACGATCCGGTAGATTTGGACGAAGATTCGGCGTAAATGGTCGGAAACAAACCTGTTCTGCGCCTCCAGGAGTTCCAGGCCGGGATCGACAACTTCGCTCATGAGGGCGTAAAGTACGGCTTCCACGGTCCTGTAGATGTGACGTGGAAACACTCTAAAACGTGGAAACAAAGCTGGCAGGGGATTCCTACCGGCACTAAGCTAATTCTAGCCCAGCGGGGCCGCACGGCGGGGCTGTACTACAATGTAGCCGTATGAGACCTGTAGCCGTAATCGGCATCGGGAAAACCCCGTTTGGGGCGTTTCACGGCCGCGACCTCCGTTCGCTCGCGGTGGAGGCCGGTGAAAAGTGCCTCAAGAACGGGCACACGACACCCTCGCAGGTGGATGCGTTTTTCCTCGGCAACTTCGCTGGCCCCTCATTTACAGGCCAAAATCACTTGGCACCCTACGTTTCCACGGCCCTCGGCATTCAGGGTGTTCCGGCCACCCGCGTGGAGGCCGCCTGCGCTTCGAGCGGCTCCGCCTTCTTCCACGCCTATGCCGGCGTCGCCAGCGGTGTGTACGATCTCGTCCTGGTAGTGGGAGTGGAGAAGATGACCTCGCAGCCTACTCCCCGGGTGACTGAGATCCTGGCTGGCGCGGGCGATTGCGCGGGCGAAATCAAGGCCGGTTCCACATTCGCTTCGCTGTTTGCCATGATCGCGCGCCGCCACATGTACCAGTTCGGCACCACCCGCGAACATCTGGCCGCCGTGGCCGTGAAGAACCACGCCAATGGCGCGCTGAATCCCGATGCGCAGATGCGCAAGGTTATCACCATGGAGCAGGCCATGGCCGGCAAACCCATCGCCGACCCTCTGAATCTTTACGATTGCTCGCTGATCAGCGACGGAGCGGCTGCGGTATTGCTCGCGCCCGCCGAGCGCGCCGGCGAGTTCACCGACAAGCCCGTGCGCATACTTGGGGTCGCGCAGGCTTCCGACTTTGTAGCGCTGGACCAGAAACCGGACATCACCACGTTCCCGTCGGTGCGCCTGGCATCTGCGAAGGCTTATCGCATGGCTGGTGTGGGGCCGGCGGATATCCAACTCGCCGAACTGCACGACTGCTTCACCATCGCCGAGATCATTGCGATCGAAGATTTGGGGTTCGCGCCGCGCGGCGGTGGCGGACCGTTCACGTTGGCAGGACACTCCGCGCGCACGGGCGATAAACCGATCAACACCAGCGGCGGGCTGAAGTCCAAAGGGCATCCGGTTGGCGCGACCGGAGTGGCGCAGATCTGCGACCTGGTTCTGCAAATGCGCTGCGAAGCGGGCGAACGGCAGGTGCCGCGGCATTCGCTGGGGCTCGCGCAAAACCTGGGCGGTTCGGGCGCAACGTGTGTGGTGACTATTCTGGGGACCGTATGAGCGACGCAACGGGGACTATTTATACGGAAACCGTGATCTACTCTACGACCGAGGCGTTCGCCGCCGACGTGCCCTATCAGACGGCCATCGTGTCTCTTGATGCGGGGGGGCGCGTGACTGGGCGGATTCTGGGAGAGCGTGTGTCGATTGACGACCGCGTGGCGCGCGTCGAAATCCGCGATGGCGTGCCGTTTTTCAGGAAAATCGCATGAAGCTGGCGGAGCGGATGAACCACATCGGCGTGGAGGGCGCTTTCGACGTGTTGGTGCGGGCGCGGGCGTTGGAGGCCACAGGGCGCAACATCATCCACCTGGAGATCGGCGAGCCGGATTTTCCCACGCCGGCGCATATCGTAGAGGCGGCCAAGCGCGCCCTCGACGAGGGTTGGACGCGCTACGGTCCGCCGCAGGGATTCCCCGAATTGCGCGAGGCCGTGGCGGAAGATGTTTCGCGGCGGCGCGGGATTCGCGTGGGCGCCGAGAACGTTTCGATCGTGCCGGGCGGCAAGCCCATGATCTTCTTCCCGATGCTGGCGCTGCTGGAGCCGGGCGACGAGGCGATCTACCCGAATCCCGGATTCCCGATCTATGAATCGATGATCCGGACGCTGGGCGCCACGCCGGTCCCCATGCCGCTGGTGGAGAGTCGCGGATTCTCGTTCGACCTGGATCTGCTGCGCGACAAGCTCAGCGGCCGGACCAAGATGCTGGTCCTGAATTCGCCGCAGAATCCCACAGGCGGAGTGATCCCGGAAGAGGACATGCGGGTGATTGCGGATATGGTGCGAGACCGCGATTTGATCGTGCTAGCCGATGAAATCTATTCGCGGATCTATTACGAAGATGCGCCGGTTTCGATCGCCAGCTATCCGGGCATGCTGGAGAAGACCATTATTCTGGACGGCTTTTCGAAGACTTACGCGATGACCGGATGGCGCATGGGCTACGGTGTTATGCCCACGTGGCTGGTGGAAGCGGTCAACAAGCTGATGGTGAATTCGTGCTCCTGTGTGGCAAGCTTCACGCAGCGGGCGGGGATCGCGGCGTTACGCGGCCCGCAGGGACCTGTGGACGCAATGGTCGCGGAATTCCGGCGGCGGCGCGACGCATTTTGCGAAGGGCTGAACAGGATTCCGGGTTTCCGATGCGCGCTTCCGGGAGGCGCGTTTTACGCTTATGCCAATGTCGAGGGGACCGGCATTCCATCGAAAGAGATGGCCGCTCTGCTGCTGGAGGAAGCCGGCGTTGCGGGGTTGAATGGCGGCGCGTTCGGCGATTACGGCGAAGGGTATATTCGGTTTAGCTACGCGAATTCGCTGGAGAATTTGATGGAGGCGGTGGGGCGGATTGAGAAGGTGGCGGTGCGGTGGGAGGTGGTCGAGGCGCGGTAGAATGGAAGGCTGCGTGATCCGATGAATATCGATGATCGGCTGGATCGGTTGACCGAACGCCATGAAGCTCTGACACAATCGGTCGAACTGCTCGGGGTGCAAATTCATGCACTATCCGAGGAAGCAGGACCGCGAAAACACGGCAATCAACCACACGTTGCGCCGCGCCATCCGCATGGCAGTGAACGAGGCGCGTAACGAACGGCGTCGCCGCCAGACGCTCGATGAATACTTTACGAAGTTGGCGGCTGCGCAACTCATTACCGAGGAGAAGATGCAGGTTTTGGAAGACAGGCTGGCGAGGTATGTCGACGCCTCCTGGGACGGAGGCAGCGGGCACGGGTAATAACAATGCCGACGGCGCCCTGGGAAGTAGCCGTGCGCCGGTGAAGCGTCGCCTAGCTTGGCAAATCTGCTAGACTCGACGTTGAGGCGCCAAATTCGATGACGATTGACGACCGGCTGGATCGGCTGACGGAACGCCACGAAGCTCTGACGCAATCGGTCGAACTGCTCAGGGCACATGGCAACGAGTTGTCGGACCGTCTAGCTAGGCAAGCGGAGAAGTCGGACCGCGAAAACACCGCACTCAACCACACGCTACGCCGTGCCATACGTATGGCAGTGACCGAGGCGCGAAACGAGAGGCGCCGCCGCCAGACTCTCGACGAATACATCACGAAGCTGGCCGCTGCGCAACTGATAACCGAGGAAAAGGTCCAGCGTACAGACGAGAATCTCGCGCGCCTAGAACAAACCGTTTCGCAATTCATCGACTCAATACGCCGCGGCCCCAACGGCCACGCGTAATATCGCGGCCGACTCGTCAAAGGCCATTACCTGGGTGTGGACTGGCGCCCATGAAGAGATCTAGGCGACTCGATTAATTTATAAAAATAATTGAAAATCCATTGCAAACGGCGGCCGCCTCGCGTAATATTGACCTAATGTTACCGGTTTAACGAAACATGAGTGCATGCAACGCACCATCTAAAATGCGTTTTTGGGTGTTGGTGCTGTTGAGGTTTGCACCGTTGGCTGCGGCCCACCCATGGCAGACAGCCGGACCCGACTGGCCCCCTCCGACGGTTGCACAGCCATGCCCATGTAAGCCGACGAGGCCACACCCCAAGGCGCCGGCCGCCCCCTGCCCGTTCTCGTGCGATTGTTATAAGAGCACGAAGGCGTGCGAGGCGGACGTCCAAGCCAGAGAGGCCGCGCAGGAGGTGGCTCTTGGCTGGCAACTACTCAAGGACAAGCATTACAGGCTCGCCTATTCGCATTGCGAAATAGCGCTCAAACTTGACCCAGGGTGGAAAGACGCTGAGTTGTGCATGCACTTCGCTCTCGTCAATTTGCAATGGGATCGAAACAAGAAGCTTTATGCGATGCTGGCCCCGGTGGACGCCCTCCTATGGCGAGGGGATCTGGAAAAAGCCAACGAGGCAATGAGGGCGGTGTACGCCGAGGCATCCTCGAACGCTGACCCGGCTCTCGGACGTGTCCCAGATCAGGTAGTGGACGATATCGCGGCCCGATCTCGAGGGATCCGGAATCTGGGCGTCGTCTCGGGACCGGCGCTGGACCTCGTTGGGCTGATCGTTCTTTTGCTCCTGCTCTGGTGGCTGCGAAAACGTCTTCTAAGACTCTGGGATGCATACAGGCGTAACGAGGAACTAAGGTCCCGCCCTCTAGAGTCCACGAAAAGGGTTGATTGGAAGGTTTGGTCGATTACCGACGCTGCAAACAGAGGATACGGCGGCCCGCTGATGGACGCATTGGACGTCGACAATAATCCGCTCCTTTGCCAACGCAAGCCATCCTCCTTGCTGCTGGTACCTTCGTTCCATCCCGAGTTCCATCCCGACGGCGAGGAATCTGAGCCGTTTAAGTTGTGGCGAGACTTTTTGGACACCCCAAGAGAACTGATTGGGATGGAGAAGCTGCCGACACTCGCCGAGCTCCGGAGGCACCGTTTTGTGCAGCAGCAAGCGTTTGAGGAACTCGATCTGAAGGTCGGCGCCTTCGATGCCAAGGGCGTCGTCGGCCTGATGCGAATTATCCAAAGGTTCCGTAATCGGAGGCTTCCTGGCGTTCAGGCAACCATTTATAGATTGAGCCCGGACGACACAAAAGGGGCTGCGCTTGCGTGTGTCCGGATCACCTGCTACTGGACGAGGCCGAACTCCGCCCAGAACGGCGACGAGGGAACCGGATCGGAAGCAGAAGAACCTCAACGGAATGAGGATAAGACTGTCTCAGTATTCGCGTCGCGCCAGGATAACCCTGCCATCGACGCAACGGCATTGAGCGCCCAGCGTGCCGCCTTCAAGCTCTTCTATCGACTCGTGCGGGAAGGGGACTCACCGCATTACGCTACCGCAGTTGCATGCTTTCACCAGGGCCTCTCGTTGATCAATCAATACTTATGACTGACGTGCCTTCGGACGACAAAATTTCGCGTGGTGGGCCGGCCAGCACAAAAGCAGCAGGCGACTCCTCGGCAGCGCCGGTGACTCCGCAGGCCGACCCGAAGGAGGCCATTTTAGGCGCCGCAATTGAGAATCTTACCTATGCCAGAGAGTACCTGGACAGATTTGATAATTGGAGAGATTACCTTATTGCGACGCACTACCAAGCGGTGGGACTTGCATTGCGCAACGCTGAAAAGACTTTGGAATCCGCCGCGGACGCATTTCGTTCGGTGTCTACCTCGATATCGGACAGCAACCCGTCGGCGCCCCAGAGACGCCTCAAAGCTGAGGCGGCTTACAACAGAGCGGTGATCCTGGCGAGGACGGAAGGGCGCCGCGAAAAGGGGCGGCAAGGCTTTAATGACGTAATCAGTGCGTACCGAGAGGATGATTTCAGAGGATTGAGATTAGCCGCCCGCTTCGGTCTTCTTGTGGCAGACGCGCAAGACCTATGCCAGCCAGCCCCGAAGCAGCCGGAATCGCCAGGCGCAGCGCTTGAGCCTTGGAAGCGCGCCGCCGAGGATTTCGAGAACCTCCTTTCGAACGAGAAAAGACGCGCTAAGGATCTGGAAGAGGTGTTGCAGGATGCTTCCGCAGAGGCCGGAAGAACCGTAAAGAGGGCGGAGGAAGAGCATAGTGCGGCGCTTAGCAATCCGAGTTGGATCGATCGTATCAAAAAGGGACTCCAAGGCCGCTGGCGGGATCTTAGCCCTGGGTCGGAGCAGCGGGCCGACGATCTAACCACGACCAAGGAACGATCCCCAACACTTGAAGAGGCCCAGGAGAAACGGTTGAATGCAAAAAAGGACCTCAATCGGGCCCGGAGCGACCTATCGATTCTCGCTGAGATAGAGGAAGAACTTGCTAGGATGAAGAACCGGCTCATGCCGGAGAAACGTGACGGCCAAGTCGGTCTGGTGCCGCCTGCCTCTACATCTCCCGCCGACCCTCCATCGCCTTCCACATCGTGACCTCATCCGCGAACTCGATGTCGCTGCCCACCGGAATCCCCATGGCGATGCGCGACACCTTCACGCCCAGCGGCTTCAACAGCTTCGATAGATAGACCGCCGTCGCCTCGCCTTCCACCGTGGGATTAGTGGCCGCGATGATCTCCTCGATCCCGCCCGCACCGATGCGCTCCACCAAGCTCTTGATCTTGAGTTGCTCCGGACCCACGCCCTTCAGCGGCGATAGCGCCCCGTGCAGCACATGATACAGGCCGTTGAACTGCCGCGTGCTCTCGATGCCCAGGATATTCGGCGCCTCCTCCACCACGCACAGCACCTTCTGGTCGCGGTTGGGATCGCTGCAGAACACGCACAACTCGCCGTCGCTGATGTTATTGCAGACGCGGCAGAGGCCCAGCTTGTCCTTCACGTCCAGCAGGGCCTGCGAAAGCTGTTCGGCGTCCTCGCGCGAGGCGCGCAAGACGTGAAACGCCAGCCGCTGCGCCGACTTCTGGCCGATGCCCGGCAGGCGTTTGAATTCGGTAATCAGCCGCGCCAGCGGCTCCGCGAAATCCGGCATGGCTTTAGAAATGGATTAGAATAGGCCGGGCGGCAGTCCCATGCCTCCCAGCATCCCGCTCATCTTCTGCTGGCTCTCCTGATCGACTTTCTTGGCGGCTTCGTTGCAGGCGGCCAGCACCATATCCTGCAGCATTTCGACATCGCCCGCAACCTCCGGGTCGATCTTCACGCTCAGGACGTTCTTGTGGCCATCCATACCGATGGTGACCATGCCGCCGCCGGCCGAGGCCTCCACGCGGATCAAGGCGATCTCCTGCTGCATGCGCTCCTGCATCTGCTGCGCCTGCTTCATCATGTTTTGCATGTTGCCCGGCATTTTCATGTGGCTACTCCTTTAGGTTGCGGACCGTGCGGACCTCTCCGCCGAACAAATCCCGAAAGCTCTGCACTTCCGGATTCGCCAGCGCGCGGCGCGACACATCGTCTTCCTGCTGCGTGGCGGGCGCGGCCGCGACCTTATCTTGATTCTGCGCGGCGACCTCGCCAATCGTAACTTTGATCTTAAGCGGTTTTCCGATAATCTGCCGAACCGCCTGGTTGATATCCGCCTCTTTCATGGCGATAGAGAACTCTCGAGGAGTAGTGAAACGCAACTCCCCGTTTGCCTCCACAACCTCGGAATGCTCGATGGCATCGGCCGTGAACTCCATGCCGAGTTCCATCAGGCTGGCGTGGAGCCTTTGACGCCAGGAAGAGGGGGAGGGTGCTGGGTTCTGGACGCTTGGTGCTGGTCTAGCGGCGACGGTTGCAGGTTTCGCCGCGTCTCCGTGTCTCCGCGTCCCTGCGCTTCCGGGTCCCAGCTCCGCCAACGCCTCCTCAATCGAAACCAGCCGCCCCGCCTGCACCATGCGCAACAAGCCAAGTTCCAGGTGGAAGCGCGGCTGCAACGAGAACTGCAGGTCGCGGAATAGATCCAGCGAGAGCTGCAAATAGCGCGTCAGGTCCTCCTCCGAAAACTGTCCGGCCATCGCAGCCAGCCTCTGCCGCTCACCCGCCGACGCCGCGATCAGGCGGGTCTCGCCCCCGGCGATCTTGGCCACCAGGAGATTCCGGAAATAGCGGGCCAACTCGCGGCTGAAGTGCTGCAGGTTCTGGCCGTTGCGTTCCAGTTCGTTGACGACTTCGAGCATGCGCGCTGCGGAAGCGTCAACTAACGCCTGGCTCACCTGCCCCAGCGCATCCAGCGAAAACGCACCCAGCAGCGCGCGCACTTCCGCGGCCTGCAACGTGTCGCCGCAGCAAGCGATGGCCTGATCCAGCGCCGAGAGCGAGTCGCGGACGCTGCCCTCGCCCGCCTGCGCCAGTACCGATAGCGCTTCCGCATCCGCCGTGATTCCTTCCTGCTCACAGATCCACGCCATGCGCGCGACTAGCGCCTCAAATTCCACGGAGCGAAAGCTGAAGTGTTGGCAGCGCGACGCAATGGTGGCCGGGATCTTATGCGCCTCGGTGGTGCAGAGCATGAACACGGCCCAGGCGGGCGGCTCCTCGATGGTCTTCAGCAGCGCGTTGAAGGCTTCGTTGGTGATCTGGTGCGCCTCATCGATGATGAAGACCTTATAACGGTCGCGCGCGGGCTGATAGCGCACGTTTTCGCGCAGCTCGCGCATTTCGTTGATGCCGCGATTGGAGGCGGCGTCGATCTCGATCACGTCCGGCGATCCGCCCGCCGCGATTTCCTTGCAGCTCGCACACACGCCGCAGGGCTGATTGGTAGGTCCGTTTACGCAATTCAGGCAGCGCGCCAGAATGCGCGCCACGGTGGTCTTGCCGGTACCCCGCTGCCCCGAAAAAATGTAGCCATGCGCGATGCGGTTCTGCGCGATGGCGTTTTCGAGCGTGGTTTTGACGTGCTCCTGATTCACCACGTCCGCGAACGATTGGGGCCGGTATTTCCGGGCGATGACCTGATACATGGGTGGGCGAATGCCAGGCCCCGGGTGATCCGCGGCACACAGGTTAAACCACTACCGTTGCTTCCTTCCGGACCTGGCGGGGTTTGCGGCCGCCTGTCGCACGGAGCCCGAGACCTGACAATCGACTATCGTATCATGCAGCCCCTTGTTATCCTGCGTACGATGCTCGATCTTACCCAAAACCCGCACCGGCGCTTCAATCCGCTGAATGGATCGTGGGTCCTGGTGTCGCCCCATCGCACACAGCGGCCCTGGCAGGGACAGGTGGAGAAGACCACGGCGGCCGCGATGCCGGAGTACGATCCCACCTGCTATCTTTGCCCTGGCAATTCGCGCGTGGGAGGCGTCCGCAATCCTGCCTACACCAGCACTTTCGTTTTCGAAAACGATTTTGCAGTGCTGCTTCCCGGCACTCCCACCGACGCCGAGGAACGCGACGGTCTGTTCATCGCCGCCGGAGAGCCGGGCATCAGCCGCGTGGGGTGTTTTTCACCGCGGCACGATCTGACCGTGGCCCGCATGAGCGTGCCCGATCTGACGCTGGTAGTCGACGTCTGGGCCGGCCAATACGCCGAATTGGGCCGCCATCCCCAGATCGGCCACGTGCAGATTTTCGAGAACCGGGGCGAGATGATGGGCGCCAGCAATCCGCATCCGCATTGCCAAATCTGGGCCAGCCGCAGCGTTCCCACCGAGGTGGCCGCCGAGCAGCGCCAACAGGCGGCCTGGCGCGCCGATCGCGGATCGTGCCTGTTGTGCGATTACGTGGCGCTTGAGCGCAAGTCCGGCGAGCGCCTGGTCTGCGAGAACGAGTCCTTCGCGGCTCTGGTGCCATTTTGGGCGGTGTGGCCATTCGAAACGATGATAGTCGCCAAGCGCCACTTGAGCGCGATGGATGAGTTCGACGCGGCCGAGCGCCGCGGCCTGGCCGACATTCTAAAGCGTGTGACCACGCGTTACGACAACGTGTTTGAGGCGCCGTTCCCCTACACCATGGGCTTTCATCAGCGGCCCACGGATGGGGCGGCGCATCCGGAGTGGCACTTCCACGCGCACTACTATCCGCCGCTGCTGCGCTCCGCGACCATTCGGAAGTTCATGGTGGGTTTCGAGATGCTGGGCATGCCGCAAAGGGACATCGCCGCCGAGAGCGCCGCCGCCCGCCTGCGCGGCCTGCCGGAGATCCATTACCTGGATTTATGACGAGATGCAACATCCCGGCGGTTCTGGCCGATTCGGAACCCTTAAGGCCAGTCACCAGGAGCTAGACGAGTTTTGCGGGAGAAACCCGATCGGGCGGCTGGCACTTTTTCGGTCGGTGTGGCGGACGCAAGGTCGATTTGCGGACGCCGGGCGAATTGAGCCCATATTTCCGGGACGAGGTTTTGCGTAGGGCCGCCGTGCAGTATGCCGCCGAGTGACGAGATTCGTTTGCGCCATATGTTGGAGGCCAGCCGCGAGGCCGCGGCATTGCTCTTTGATGCTTGCCGCAGTGAGGTGCATCGAAATCATCGAGAACCCGGGAAGCCGACCCAAGCCGATGGAAACGTCATAATCCGGGACCTCCTAAGCGGAAGCGATCTTTTCCTCCGATTGTAAGCTCTGGCCCGCCAGAGCCGACGCTTGACACGGAGGATAATTGTTCAGCATGGATTTCCGGTTTGTTTTCCTGGCCGGATTCGATTATACATCCAATTGCCTCCTTGGCCGCCGCGTCCGATCCGGTCGGTTGGGCTTGCAAACAGTCGACGCGCGAGCGGCTCCTGAGCATTTTTGGAAACCGCTTCCTGACGGTCGCGGCTCGGCAGGCGAAACCGCTTGC
>DATNMW010000094.1:0-11741 GCA_035602155.1 Bryobacteraceae bacterium
CCGACGGTTCGGGGAGTGTCGAGCGGGACTCCCGAACCATCGATTTGAAGGGCGCCAAGTCCGTCCAGGTGCAAATCGAGATGGGCGCCGGTGAGTTGGTCATGCGCGGCGGCGCGGCGCAGCTTATGGACGCCGACTTCCGCTATCGCGCCCGCGACGGCAAGCCGGAGGTGCAATACGACGTAAACGGTTCGCGCGGCACGCTCAACGTGCGGCAAACCAGCCACCACACCATCGGCAACAACGACAAGAATCAATGGGAGCTGCGGCTGAACGAAGACGTGCCCATGGATATCAATGTCAAGATGGGCGCCGGCGAGGGCCGCCTCGAATTGGGCAATACGGCGCTGCACAGTCTGGATGTCGAAGTGGGCGCCGGGGAGATGAAGGTGGACTTGACCGGCCATCCGCACGGCGATATGGATGTGCGGGTGCGCGGCGGCGTGGGGGAAGCGACCATCCGGCTGCCGCGGCGGGCGCGGCTGGACATCGAGGCGCACGGCGGCATCGGGGACATATCGGCGCGCGGGCTCTCGAAGCGCGGCGACCGCTGGGTGAACGAACCATCCGGAGAGGCGGACGCCACCATACACGTGAGTGTCAACGGCGGGATCGGCCAGATTAATTTGATTTGTGAATGAGGCGGCGCAAAGCGCCGATCTACGGCAGGATAAAACCTGTCCCGTGCGGGGCTTAGCTGCGCGTTCGGTGAGGTGCTCGCTTTGACAGGCGAAACCGCCTGCCCCACCTTCGCTATGCTAAGAGATGGAGCGAGCATGCGAAAAGTCTTGCACTTCGATTCGCCGCGGGAGCATTATCATTGCGATGCGGCAGTGGTCTGGTGTTTCGACCACCGCTTTGAACTGGCCCTCCGCAAGCTGCTCAAGCGCCTCGGCGTAACCCACCCGGATGCGATTAGCCTGGCGGGCGGAGCCAAGTGCCTGTCGGCTCCGGACCGGGAATCGGACCGCGAGTTCGTGCTGGAGCAGATCCGCAAGTCCATCCGGTTGCATGGCGCCGATCGTGTGATGCTCATGGTGCATTCCGACTGCGGGGCCTACGGCGGACTCGCGGCGTTCGGCGGCGACGCGCAAGCCGAGGCGCGCCATCACGCCGCCGAGTTGCAGAGCGCGGCCGCGTGCCTGCGGCAAGCTCTGCCGGGGATCGCCGTGCTCTGCTACTACGTTGACTTCGAGGGTATCTGGGTGGTAGACCCGGAATCGCCGCCAGCCTAATACAACCCTTATGGGTTTCTCACACATTCCTTAGAGCAACCCCGCTAACGTGGTGTTGTTCGATCCAACAAGAAGCATCCAAAGATCTAATTGCCGGGATAAAGAGTCTTGATCGAGTATTTATGACTTGCTTATGCCTTCACGGTGATGGCTTTGCAATACTGGCGTCTACAGTCTGAGAGCCGACGCAGCCGGATCCCTTTGAGAAGTGACAAAAATGCCATCAATCAATTCAATCACCCAACTACTAGCGGCCGTGGCGCTGCTGCAGTGCATCGCTTGGAATACAGTTCCCGCTTACGCGCAAGTGGGGGTAGGCGTCGTTCGGGGAGTCACCCTGAGGCCGGATGGCGCTCCCTTGCCCGAAGCCCAGGTGTTAATCCACAACCAGGCCGACAACGGCGATCAGAGCGTTGTCAGCGGACAGGATGGGACATTTGTGGCCGTGAATCTCAAACCGGGCCGCTACACGTTGATCGCAAGCAAAGAAGGATTTCTGACTTCGTCCGCGGCGCTCCAGTTGAAAGCGCACGAGAGCGCCTCGGTGGCGCTGGCCCTTTCGGCCAGAGCGATGGTGGCGGCCACCGCGCCTGCTCAGCCAGTAGCTGCCCCAGCGGAGCAGCAAGCGAAGACGCTGGAGGCTATGCAAGAACGCATCGAGCGCCTTGAGGCGATGCAAAAGCGTATTGAGCAACTCGAAGCGGAGTTGAACGAAGTCAGATCCCAATCTACTGCGCCACCGGCGGCTGCCAAGCCGGCGCCAGCCACTCAAGCCGCTGCGGCAGCGGCACAGCCCGCTAACCACGTTGCGCCGGAGTTGCCCCTGTACGCGTCTTTGGCCGCCCCGTCGTTGGGATCTCTCTCAACGCGCCCGTCGCCGCCAGCAGGCCCTTTGGTTGCAGGGAATCTGCCTGCCGGGCCCGCGCCTGCTCCAGCGCAGGATACGCCAGCTACCCCGCAGACCCCTGCCGCCGTCCCCGCGGTGGACAACACGACACCGTTTGCGGACTACGACTGGACCTGGCTAAACGGCAATCCGCGCAACAAGGACGTAGCCTTCGATTCAAAATTCTTCACGCCCGAAATCCGCGCGGACATCACTTATACTTTCGATTTCAACAGGCCGCAGGACGACTCCATGGGTGGGTCCAGCGAACTTTTCCGGTCAAATGAAATTCAGTTGGAGCAGCTCGGCCTCGGCGGCGACTTCCACTGGGACAACGTTCGTGCGCGGTTTATGACCCAGTTCGGGGCGTATTCGACCGCGACCATCCGCAACGATCCCAGCTACGCCAAAGGCCAGTGGGATCTCGCCGATGCGGATCGTTACTTAGCGGAAGCGTACGGCGGGTACCACCTGAACGTGATGCACGGGATCAACATCGACGCGGGCATCTTCATGTCTTATGTCGGCCTCTTCAGCTATTACAACTTCGATAACTGGGCCTATCAACCTTCGTACGTGTCCTCAAATACACCCTGGTTCTTCCAGGGAATACGCATACAGACTTTCCCAACGCACCACCTAAAGATCGAACCGTGGATCATCAATGGATGGCAGTCGTACGCCTCGGCCAACTCCAGAAAGGGTCTCGGCGGCCAGATCAAATGGACTCCGTTTCCCTGGTTGAACATCCTTTCCAACAATTACGGCTTGGGCCACGACGACCTGTACATCCCGAACCGCGCCCGCATACACACCGACAACAGTATCGAGGTCAAATACTACGACAAACCGGCGAAGACGCTCGACAAGATGGCTTTTTCCCTCACCGGCGACTTGGGCTGTGAATTCGGCGGGGGCGTGAGCTGCCATGGCGATACCGCGGGCGGTCCCAAGCAGAGCTTCGTCGGCATCATGGTCTATAACCGCTGGTGGTTCGACAAAGACCTGTTTGGGTTCTCGCTCGGCGGCGGCGTGATCAACAATCCGGGGCGCTACCTGGTGCTGCTGCCGCCCATCAACGGGGAGACGGCCGCTTCGGCGGCGATCAATTCACCGTACTTTACGGAGAACCCCGGCGACCAGTTCAAGGCCTGGGACGTTTCGGGCACCTTCGATTACATGCCCAGGCAGTGGCTCACGTTCCGTTTCGAGGGCGATTTCCGGCATGCGAACGTGCCTTATTGGTCCGGCTCGGGTGGGATAACGCCGCCGGCATCGGGGGGGCTGTTTCCGGGCACCAATAACGGCTATCCGACCGAATACGCCTGCATGAACGGCAGCCCGTCGGTGACCGCCGCGGGTTGCGCCACACAGGGCGGTCTCTGGTCCCCGGATCTGCGGAAGAGAGAGTGGCTTCTCGACATAGACCTTATGGTTAAGTTCTAGCTCGTGGGGCAGGTTGCCAACGGTTGCCAACCTGCAGGCCGATTGTTAATCGGCCTCTCGGAAACCTGTCTTACGTCGCCGCGAAGCGATACCCAACCCATGGCTCCGTCAGGATGTACTTCGGCTTGGCCGGGTTCGGCTCGATTTTCTTGCGCAACTGATTGATAAACACCCGCAGATACTCCGGCTCATCGCCATAGTCCGGGCCCCAAACGGCTTGCAGCAACTCGCGGTGCGGAACCGGCTTGCCGGCTTGTGAGACGAGATAGCGCAGCAGGTCGAACTCCTTCGGCGTGAGACGCGTCTCTTTCCCCTTCACGTGGATGCGCCGCGTATCGAAATCGATCTGCAGGTCAGCCGTGGATACCGAATGCGGACCGTTTTCGGGGGATGTGGGCGCCCGCCGCAGGGCTGCCCGGATGCGCGCCAGCAGTTCCTCCATGCCAAATGGTTTGGTAATGTAATCGTCGGCGCCCGCATCCAGCGCCGCCACCTTATCCTTCTCGCTGTTCCGTACGGAAAGAATGATGATTGGCACGTCCGATCCCGAGCGCAGGTGCTGGCACGTTTCCAGGCCGCCTATGCCGGGCATGTTCATATCCAGCAGCACCAGGTCCGGGATCTCGGCGGAGATCCGGGTCAAGGCATCTTCGCCGTTGCGGGCTTCGAGCACTTCGTATTTATGCCCAACCAGCGTGGCCCGCATCACCCGGCGGATCTGCGGGTCGTCGTCCACAACCAGAATTCTTCCAGCGCTCACGACACCATTTCACCACGGTACACTGGCAGCGCAAAACTGAATACGGAGCCTTGCCCGGGTTCGCTGGTCACCCAGATCTTGCCGCCGTGGGCTTCCACGATGCCTTTGGCGATGGCCAGGCCCATGCCGCTGCCCGGCACGCGGAAGCGATGCTCGCGGGAGCGGAAGAATTTGTCGAAGATACGCATCTGCTCCTGCTCGTCGATGCCGCTGCCGCGGTCGGCCACGCTGACTACGATGCGGCCTTCGCCCGACCGCGCCGAAATTGTCAGGGGCGATCCGGGCGGCGAGTACTTCACCGCATTGTCCAGCAGTTGCCTCAAAACCTGCTGCACGAAATCGAAATCGGCATCCGCCGCTGGCAAAGCGTCCTGCAGCCGGACCTCCACGGGCCGGTCATGCAGTAAGGGTTTGAGATCCAAGAGTGTTGACCCGATGACCTCGCTCACATCCTGCGGGCGCTTTTCAAGATGCAGCTTGCCCGCTTCGATGCGCACCATTTCCAACACTTCGGCCACCAGCCGGTTTAGCCGGTCGGCCTCCTCGTTGATGATCGTCATCAACTCGCGGTCTGCATCCGGGCGGGGTTGGCCCAACAGGCTCGTGACAGCGGCCTTAATCGAGGTGAGGGGCGTTTTGAAATCGTGCGCGAGCGCATCCAGTAGAGCGGATTTGAGCACCTCGCTCTGCCGCGCGGCTTCCGTGCGGCTGGCTTCTTCAAGCGTCCGCGCCCGCTCGATCCCGATGGCGACCAGATAAGCGACCGCATTCAGCACTTCGTCCGAGGGTAAAGGTCCGGTCAGCCCGAGGTTGCCCAGCGCCTGCCCGCCCAGGCGCACGGGTACGATGGCCACGCCCCGGCCGGGATCGATGAGAGGTTCGTCGCGATCCGGTTGCAGTTGCTCGTCCGAAATCAAAGGGTCGTCCGGCCCCCAGCGGAACGTCTCGTGCGTCAACCTGGTGTAGAACGCGGCCGTGGTCACGCCCAGGATGCGCACCACCCGGCTGACCAGATCCTGGCTGGCGGTGCGCGCGCTGCCGCTCAGCAGCAGGCTCTGGCTTAGCGCATAGAGGCCTTCCACTTCGCGGCGGCGCTCTACCGCCTCCTTCGTGCGTCGCTTGGCCCGCGCCGAGAGTTGGTTCGCCATCACCGAAGTGACCAGGAATGCGATCAGCGCCACCCAATTCTGCGGGTCTTGCACCACGAACGATCCGACCGGTGGTAGGAAGTAATAATTGAATCCGAGCACGGCCGCGAATGAAGCGATTGTCGCTTCCAGCAGTCCCCAGACAGCCGAAATCCCGAAGATGACGAGCAACAGCGTCAAGGCCACGGTGGTGTTGTTGACCGAGACCACCCGGAAATAGAATCCGATCACTAGCGCGACGATGGCGGGCGAGGCAATTAGACGGAGTACGAGGCGCGCGTACTCCTGCGTGCCGCGTCGAGATTCGTCTCGACGCATGCCTGGCTGGGGCGCTGGCCGGGCCATCAAACCCGGAAGACGCGGTTGAAAAACTCCCGCGTCTTCTGCCGGATCTCGCCCAGCTTCAAATCCAACCGCTGATCGTGCAACTCCTCCGGAGTCCAGCGGCGCACCAGTTCCGCCAGCGTTTCGGACTGCGAAGGCGAAGTGGGCAGGTGCCCTCCCGCATAACCGCTCGAAACGCGCAGCCCGTGATCGATGGCGCGGTAGAACACCGCGGCGTCGCGCAGAAAGTCCGCGTCCTCGCGTTCCAGATGACCCATCTGCTCGACCACGTCGATGCGCGCCGGAGTATTCAGCACTTTATAAAAGATACCAGCCCCGCGCAGCCGCAAATACATCAATGCGAAGTCGATATCGTAGAAGCCGCCCACGGCCGCCTTCAGCGGATTGCGGGCGCCTTGCTCCTTCTCCAGGCGCGCGCGCATTTGCGCCAGTTCCCTGCGCGACCGGCCGCTCTGCCCGTAGTGCCGCCAATCCACCTCCTGCAATTTGTGCAGGAATTCCGTGGCGCGCTCCAGGTTCCCGGCCACCGCGCGCGACTTCATGTACGCGATTCCCTCCCAGGCCTCCGCGTGCTTCGCGAAATATTCGCGATAGGTTCCTTCCGGCTGCACCAGAGCGCCCTCCCGCCCGTTGGGCCGCAGGCGCGTATCCACCGTGAACATCACGCCATCGCCGGTGTAGGCGCCGATCGTGTTGATCATGCGCTCAGCCACGGCGGTCCAGAATACCTGCTCCGATGCGTCTTCGTCCGGGATGACGAAGATCAAATCGGCGTCCGAAGCCAGGTCGAATTCCCGCATTCCCAGCCGCCCCAACGAGACTACCATCATCTGGAGCGCCGGACGATAATCCGGATTCGCAGGTTGCGGGGCTTCCTGCAACGCGATTCCGTACGCCGCCGCGATGGCCGTGTCGGCCAGATCCGAAGTGCGCTCCAGAGTTTCGAAGATGGGCGCCGGACCCAGCAGGCTATCGCTCTGGATGCGAAACATCCGGCGGCGGAAATATGCCCGCAACGATGCGCTGTCCTCTATTGCCTGAGTGCCTTCTTCAGGCGCCGCGGCGGCTGTATCCAGCTCGGCCAGCAACTCGGGATGCCGCAGAAGCTGGTCGCCGAAATAGGGGCTGTGTTCGAAGATTCCGACCGCGCGCTCCACCAACGCGGAATTCGCATCTAAGTCCGCATGCATGCCGGCGAAGCTTTCGGATCCGGCCAACACTTTCTCCAGAAACAATTCGAAACGTTCCCGGCCGCGATTTAGTTTCGCGCGCGCCAATACGGCGGCCAGACGCGGCGCGCGCTCGTCCAGCAATCGCGTGAGATTGCTCGGCGCCGATCCAGGCGGGTCCAAATCCAGCGGCTGCCAGCGATCGTCCGCGTCGCCATCCGCGAGCGTGTAGTACATCGGCTTGCGCGCCTGGATCACGCGCGCGTACATCTCCCGTACATTGCCCAAGTGCCCCTCCAGCACCACTTTGAGCGATTCCGCGGTCAGGGGTTCGCCGGATTCGACGGGCATCTTGCGCGCCAGCACCTCCATCTCCTCCGGATGCGTGGGGAGGGTGTGGGTCTGCCGGTCGTCATAGAACTGCAGCCGGTGCTCGATGTGGCGCAAGAACGCGTAGGCGGAAGCCAGCCGCGCGTACTCGCCGGCCGAGAGCAGGTTCTTATCGTGTACGCGGGAAAGCGCGAACAGCGTGCCGCCATGCCGCACCCAAAGCTCGCGGCCGCCGTGCAGCCGTTGCAGGCACTGCACCAGGAATTCGATGTCGCGGATACCGCCCGGCGTGAGTTTGATATCCAACCCGCCGTGCGCGCGTTTGGCGGCCAGCTTCTCGCTGATTCGCTCGCGAGCTTCGGAAACCGCTTCTACGGCCCGGAAATCCAGCGTCGTCGAATAGATCAGCGGCTCCACGAATTCCAATAGCTCGCGGCCCAGGGACAAGTCGCCGGCGCATACGCGCGCCTTGATCAGCATCTGCTTTTCCCAGTCGCGCGCGCGCTCCTGGTAGTAACGTTTGGCGCCGTCCAGCGAAATACAGACTTCCCCCAAGCGGCCATCGGGCCGTAAACGCAGATCCACCCGGTAGCACGAGCCATCCGCGGTGTAAGTTGAAAGCAGCTCGGTGTATTGATTGGCTATCTTCTTGAAGAATTCCTTGTTGGTGACGACTTCGGGTCCGGCGGTTTCGCCATTGCCCGAATACACGAACATTAAGTCGACGTCCGAACTGTAGTTCAGCTCCTGGCCGCCCAGCTTGCCCAGCGCGATCACCGCAAATCCACATTCGCGCCGCTGTCCGTCCGGCCCCTCGAACGACGGCTCGCCATGCCGCGCCGTCAGTTGCGCGCGAATCTGGCGATAGGCGAAGTCCAGGATCGCGTCGGCCAGATTGGATAGCTCGCCGGTGATGTCCGCCAACGCGGCCAGTTCCAGCACGTCGCGCAGCAGGATGCGCAGCGATTGCCGCCGCCGGAAGCGCGCCAAGACCACCGGCGCAGCCCGATCGGGTCCTTCGGCGGCACGGAACTGCAGCAAGCGCTCCGCGAATTCTTCGGCCGACAGCATGCGGTGCAGATCGCTCGTATCGGCCGCTTGCAGCAGCCACTCCGGATGCTGCAGCACGGCCTCGGAAAGGAATCGGCTGTATGAGAATGTGGTGATCAGGCAACGCAACGCGGCTGTGGAACTGGTGATGCGGTTGAACGCGGCGGGGCGATCCTGGCGCATCCGCTCCAGGAAGTGCAGCGCCTCGTCGGGGTCCGGCACCGCCGCCAGCAGCGACTGAATCCGCGCCCTGATGCGCTCGGGAATGCCGCCGCCCAGGCGCGCAATATCTTCGCGCGCGCGGGATGGATTGCGAAATTCAACCGCTTCCAGCAGGCGCTGCATGAAATCAGGCGGACGTGGCCCTCACACCGATTATAAGCTTTGGCGCGGATGGCAGTCACCGGAGTATCCGCAAGCGCTTCGACGCGTAAAGCGCGATCTTGTCATCCATAGTTACCAGGACGAGATCCTCCGCGGTGGCCTGCGCGATCAGCGCCCGGTCGAAAGGATCGCGATGGATGGGCGGTAATCCGTGGATCTCGGAAATGTGGGCTGGCCGCAAGGGCATCGCGGTCGCGGCAAAATCGCCGAGCGCGATCTCCCACCAGGCGCGCGGGTTGCCCACATCGAGTTTACCCTGGGCAGTCTTGAGGATCACCTCCCAATACGAGATCGCACTGAGCACGTTCGGCCCGGACTTGATGGCCGCGCGGCCGGCGCGCGTCAACCGTTCTGGCGCCTCCAGGGCCAGCAGAACGACGTTGGTGTCCAGCAGGTAGCCGTTCAGATTTCGCCCTCGAGGAAGCGATCGAGATCCACCGGATCGTCCCATCCAGGCAGGAGCCGAATGCGGCCCCGCATACTTCCGAAGCGCACCTTACGCCGCTTGGGCGGCGGCGGAGCAAGCTGCGCGACGGGCTTGCCATTGCGCGTGATGACTATGGATTCGCCTTCTTCAACCGCGCGTACAAGCTGAGTCAGGCGATTCCTGGCATCCGCGATACTAACGTCCATGGAATTCATTATAGCCACAATAGATGGCCATTTCGGCAAAGCGCCGGCAAAATCGGTGGGAAAACCAAGTGGCATCGCGCTCTCGCCCCTGCCGCCTTCGCGCCTGTAAACGGCATGGCGTGTGCTTGGGCAAAACAGACGGACAATCGGGTGTTCTCACTCCTGAAGGCACCCCCCCTTGACAACGGGCCGCAAGCATGTTTAATCTAACGCGACGTGCGTCTTTCACGGCGCACCATGTTTTGGAGGGGAGACATGTTCAATCGAGTGCGACTCAGTGCGTCGTTATTGTGCATAGCAGCATGGGGAGCCATCCCCGGCTGGGCACAGGTGCCCATAGGATCCTTAGCCGGCGCCGTACACGATCAAACCGGCGGCGTGATGCAAGGGGTTACCGTGACGGTCACAAACAAGGATACGGGACGGGAACGCCAGGTGGTAACGGCCGCCGACGGGTCGTTCCGGGTCTCGCCCTTGCTTCCGGGAGACTACGCCGTGAGGGCCGCCGCGTCGGGATTCCGGACACTGGTCGACAACGCCACGGTGCAGGTGGGCCAGACCACCACAATCGAATTGGCAATGCAGGTGGGCGCGGCCACTGAAGTGGTCAGCGTCCAAGGCGAAGCCGCGCAGATCGACTACGACAGTCACACCATCGGGGGCGTGATCACCCGCCAGGAGATCGAGAACCTGCCGCTCAACGGACGCAGCTTCCTGAATCTGGCCATGCTGGAGCCGGGCGTTACCGTCTCGGCCAACAGCGTGGGCCAATACAACAGGCTGTTCGACGTGAATATCCTGGGTGCCGATTCCGGCAACGGATCGATCCGCATCACCGTGGATGGGGCTACCATCGCCGACTCGGTGACCGGCGGCACCCAGCAGAACTTCTCGCAGGAAGTGGTGCAGGAATTTCAATTGTCCTCGACCAACCTGGACCTTTCCAATGCGATCGGAGCGGGGGGCGCCGTCAATATCGTCACGCGCGGCGGCACCAACGATTTTCATGGCGAAGTTTTCTTCTTCGACCGGGACCACGACTTCTCGGCCTATCCGTATTTGCAGCGCGATCCCAACGAGCCTGCCAGTCCCTTTTTTGCGCGGCGCCAGTCGGGCTTCCACGTCGGCGGACCGATCAAGAAGGATAAGCTGTTTTTCTTCTCCTCCCTGGAGCACACCAACCAGGTGGGAGTCTATAGCGAGTTCCCGAGCGATCCGATCTTTCAGCCGTTCGCGTCGTATGCCGCCAGTCCCTTCCACGAAAATGAAATCGACGAGCGGCTGGACTGGATCATCAGCCCCAAGCACACCGCCTCTCTGCGCTATTCCCACGACGGCAACAATGGCTATGCGCCGTCCGGTGGCGGCGACCTGCCGTCGGATTGGGACGTCAACAAGAATTGGGCCGATTCCGGCGTCTTTTCGCTTACCAGTGCGCTGACCCCCAACACAGCCAACGAATTCCGCTACTCGTACACCTACTGGTCGAACGCCAACAACCCACCCACGGCGGCCCAATGTCCGGCGCCTTGCCTGGGGTTAGGCGGGCCAAACCTCAGCATCTACGGCGTATCCAACTTCACCATTGGTAATGCCACCAATGCGCCGCAAACCCGCGTCTTGCGGCGGAACATCTTCCAGGACAACATCAGCAAGACGAAAGGCACCCACTCCATGAAGTTCGGCGCCTATTGGGAATATCAGCAAGGCACCGGGACTTACGCTTATGCGGCTCCAGCGGCGGCCGAGCTGTTCTCGCCCGAAATTGTGCAGTATTTCAATTCCCAGGTGCCGGCGCCATTTCAAATCTCGATTCCGTCCTCGTTTAACACCCTCGCCGACATCCTGCAGCTTCCGGTGGCCGGATTCGAGATGGGCGTCGGCGATATCAACCAGCCGCCCCTCTACAACAAGAGTAACGCCGACCACGACAATACGTTCCATTTCTACTGGCAGGATGCCTGGCGCGTGAAGCCGAAGTTCGTCCTGAATTATGGGCTGGCCTGGACCTATGAAAGCAACGCGCTCAACTACGATCTGACCAAGCCCGAGTACCTGGCGCCTATCTACGGGCAGAGCAATCTGGGAAACGAGTTGCACACGCCGCACAATTTCAGCCCGATGCTGGGTTTTGCCTGGACCGTGGGCAACGACAACAAGACTGTGATCCGCGGCGGCGCCGGCATCTACTATGACACGATCAACCTGGAGGAGCGCCTGATCGAGCGCGCCATGCTGGGGCCGGCAGGCACCGGACGGGCACTGCTGGGCGACAGCGTCTTCTTTCCAACTATCTCGGAGATTAACGGCTTCAGTCAATTGCCCCCGCCGCTCCAGCCCACGGCGCTTTCGAGC
>DATNMW010000095.1:0-12128 GCA_035602155.1 Bryobacteraceae bacterium
CCCGCCCATTTGCCGAAGCCCGAGAATCCCCAGGTTTTCACGCGCTGCACGGTGAGGTTCGTAGCGGTGGTCCGCCACGCCTCGCCGCCATACTTGCGGATCATGTTCCAGGTGTCGAAGGAGAAGCTGGCGATCCCGGCATTTCCCCAGTCCCCGGAGCTCCAAGCCGAGTTGTACGGCGCAGTCCGCGGAGGCAGCGCGGCGAACTCCCACTCGCGTCCGGCGGTGGGAGTGTTGTTGCCGGTGGTCAGCGGCCCAGTGTCCAGGCCAATGTAGAAACACGGATTGCCTGCCGGCGAGATCAGCCACCACACGCCGTCGTGCCGCACCACATGGAAGAAGCCCGTCGCCGCATCCCGCCAAGCCGCGTTCAGGACGCCGCCCCAAGCGTCGTAGCCCGTGGGCGCTCCCCAGCCGGCAAGTTTTGTCTGCTCTTCGGCGGCGGCGGATCGCAAGTCGGAGTCCGTCCGGATCTTCCCAGGGAAGCTCGCATGGATACTTTGGCCGTAGGTATCCACATAGGGCGCATAGCTCATGGGATCCGCGGATGCGGCGGTGATGCGGAATACCGCGCTGACGGTCAATGCTGCGCCGGCTGCATATCGGAACAGCGCGCTCCGGGAAATGGATGCCGGCGCCAACAGCATCAAGGGCACTGGCCGCGCGGCCGTCGGGAACGTCTCTGTAACGGCGGCCCCATCGCTGGACGCCGCTTCGAGGGAGCTTTGCGTAAGCAGATAATTGCGGGCCCCCGAGGCCCAGGACGGCACGGAGTCCGCTAGTAGTTGCCGCTCCGGCAGACCTGCGAATCGGCTGGCGATGCGACCGAGCCGCCGCCCGTCCAGGTAAAGTTCGAAGTGTGCGGGCGCGATTACCGCCTTAGCTGTGTAGTCGCGATCCAGTTTCCACTTGGGCCTGGCTATGATGAAGCGCCACTTGGAGCCGTTCGCCACTCCCACCGTGACGATCATGGTCTTCAATTTGCAATACCTGGCCGACCCGCTGGAGGTGTTCTCCAGGCCCATGTAGAACCCCGTCCTGGCCGCCCAGTTGGATTGGTCCGCCAGCGTGAACCGGCAGTCGGCGGCCAGCGCCGCGAGGGGCAAAATCATGGCCGCGAGCAAGGTGCGCGCCGCCATCTTTACTGAACCGCCATGGTCACTTGATTCGCGGCCGCGCCGCCTACGCTGAGCGCTACCGGAACCGCGCCGCCTGTGGGCGCATTCGCCGGCACTTGCGCGTTCACCTGATACAGACCCACCCACCCCGGCGCGAGCCCGGCAAACGAAACCGTCGCCGCTACGCCACCGATGGCGACGGTCACGGTTTGGGTGGTCTCCGCCAGAGGGCTGGCCGGCGCGGGCGCTCCGGTG
The DNA here is from genome assembly GCA_035602155.1 of Bryobacteraceae bacterium. GTDB lineage: Bacteria > Acidobacteriota > Terriglobia > Bryobacterales > Bryobacteraceae > Bog-159. The sequence continues at coordinate 1,374 of DATNMW010000095.1, forward strand.
GCGGGCTGGTTCGTGACCGGGCCGAGCCCCGTGGCGAAGATATTGATGTAATCCACGCCCCGCTTGGCTGGTTGGCTCGGGGCGGCCAGCGCAGTAGTGCCGTTGATGAGAATCGCGCCTTGACCGGAGCCGCTGCCATTTGCCGTATAAACACCGGGCGAGAACTGCGCGAGCGGCACGCTGACGGTGTTGCCGCTCAGGTCGTCGGTGACAATGGCGAGTTGTGCCTGAATTTGACCCGCCAGTTCCCAGGGCACCTGCGCATCCACCTGGAGCGGCAATGCGTGTATGAGCGGCATGGGCACGCCGCCCAGCGTGAGCGCCGTGGTGCCGAGCGCGATGGGTAGAGGTACACCCGGCGCCGATTGATTCGCGTCCGAGAGGCCCGTCCCGAAGATCGATACCAAACTCCCCGGCGCCACGGGCGTATGGGCGGCGAAGCTGGCGTTGTCGACCGTGCCACCGGTGTTCAAGCTGGGCGGCGCGAATGCCAGGCGGCGCTGCCCCATGGCCAGGTTGGTGGTGCGCACCAGGTTTACCAGATCGTACTTGGGGCGGTCGGCGACATCCACCATGCCGAAAGCGTAGTCCTCGCCCTCGACCAAGTCCAGGTCCGTCTCACCCAGGAAGCCGCGGCCCGAGACCGGCTCATCGCGATATTCAAACCAGGCAACGCCGACGCACCAGGGATTGCGGGCAGCCGCTTGGAGGTTGGTCTGATACTGCGCGCCGGCATCGGCATCGTCGGTGGCGCTCACCGAGGGGTAAGCCTCGTAGCCGCGCAACAGACTGTAAGTCGGCGGGAATGAGTATTCGCCCAGAAAAATCGGCTTGCCGGTGGACTGCGCCAGACTCTGCAACAGGCTGTCTTCGAATACTGGCGAGTAACGGTCGTAGCCGATCACATCCACATGCGCGGCCTGGAGTTGCCAGTCGGTCGCATTCACCCACCAGTTTGGGACGATCCAGAAGCCGAAGAACAGGTGATTCGGGTCGATGGTCTTGATCGTTTGATAGATGAACGCGTAATATTTATCGGCGTAATACTCCCGCAGCGTTTCGATATCCGCAGCCGGGGGTGTGGGCGACGCGTTGTACAGATCGGCGACGCTCGAGGCCGTCACGCCCCACGCCGCGGCCATGGCGGCGACGTCATTGCCGTAGATGGCGCTGAGTGCATCGTTCACCAGCGCCTGTTTCGCAGGCACCGTGGCGCCCATGGCAAGGACGCTGGCGACTTCAGCCGGCGTAATAATCTCGTCGTATTCGTTGCCAAACGACCAGCCCAGGATCTGCGAAGCGTTTACGCCGGCGCCGATCTGCTGTTGCAAGGAAGCCTGGAATAGCGCCTGCACGCTGGGATCGAAGACGTCGGCGTGCAGCACCAGGATGGGAACGTTGTAGGGCTCCAGCACCGGCAGGATCGGCAGGTTGCCGGTGGTGCTGGCCCATTTACCGAAGCCCGAAAATCCCCACGCCTGCATGCGCTGGACGGTCAGGTTCGTGGCGGTGGCCTGCCATGTATCGCTGCCGTATTTGCGGATCATGTTCCAGGTATCGAAGGAGACGCTGGCGAACCCGGTGTTGCCCCAGTCGCCGGAACTCCACGCGGCGTTATCCGGCGCAGTTTGGGGAGGCAGCGCGGCGAATTCCCATTCGCGCCCGGTGGTGGGAGTATTATTCCCGGTAGTGAGCGGGCCGGTGTCCAGACCAATGTAGAAACATGGATTGCCGGCTGGCGAGATCAGCCACCACACGCTGTTGTGTTGGACTACATGGAAGAAACCCGTCGCCGCATCCTGCCAGCCCGCGTTCAGCGCGCCGCCCCACGCGTCGTAGCCACTGGGCACGCCCCAGCCGGCCAGCGCCGTCTGCTCTTCGGCCAGGGCTGCCTGCAGATCGGCATCCGTCTGAATTTTCCCGGTGAAGCTCGAGTAAATACTTTGGCCGTAGGTATCCACATATGGCGCGTAAGTTTGAGGACTTGCCGATATTGCGGTCAGGCTGAATACGGCGGTGATGGTCAATGAGTCGCCGGTTGCATATTGGAACGGCACGCTCTCGGAAAGGGCTCCCGGCGCGAGCAGCATCAGTGGTATCGGCCGCGTGTCGGCCGGGAAGGTCTCCGAAACCGCGGCCCCGCTGGTAGACGATGCCGTCAGAGAGCCTTGCGCGGCCAGATAATTGCCCGCGCCCGCCGCCCAGGAAGGCACCGAATTCGCCAGCAGGTCCTGGTACGGCAGTCCCGCGAATCCGCTGGCAGCATGACCCAGGAGTTGCCCGTCCAGGTACAGTTCGAAGTACGCCGGCGTAATCACGGCTTGGGCGGTGTACTGGTGATTCAGCACCCAGGCGGGATTAGCGACGATGAACTGCCACTGTGCGCCGTCGGCGACTCCCACGGCCACGACCAAGCCCGGCAATTGGCAAAAGGTGGACGATCCGGTTGGACTGTTCTCGAGGTCCATGTAAAACCCCATGTTGGCGGCATAGTTCGACTGGTCGGCCAGCGTGAATCGGCAGTCCTGGGCTAGCGCCACTATCGGAAACAGAAGCGGGATCAGAGCAGCGACGGCCGGGCGAAGCGCTGGCATGTGGGCCATGTCCTTAGCGTAATACGATACAATCGCACCTGAAAGCCCACTGGAGGTGAATGGAATGGAGAACGGTTCTGGCGAGATTTCGAGAAGGTCGTTTCTGGCGAAATCCACGGCGGCGGGCGTGGCCACCGCGGCGTTTACGATTATCCGGCCCGAGTCAGTGCGCGGCGCGGGGAATGAGAAGCTGAAGGCCGGGCTGATCGGCTGCGGCGGCCGCGGCACCGAGGCGGCCCAGCAATTCCTGCATGGCAATGAAAACGTAGAGTTGGTGGCCATGGGCGACATCTTCGAGGACCACCTGGAGAAGTCGTTGGGCGAAATCCGCGACTCAAAATACACGGGTGTGGCCGATAAGGTGAGAGTCGATCCCGACCATCATTTTATCGGCTTCGACGCTTACAAGAAGGTGCTGGCATCGGACATCGACGTGGTGCTGCTGGCTACGCCTCCAGGCTACCGGCCGGAGCACTTCGTGGCCGCGGTGGAGGCGAAGAAGCATATCTTCGCGGAGAAGCCGTTCGGCACCGATCCCGTGGGTGTGCGCAAGGTGATGGCGGCGTCCAGGAAGGCCGAAGAGTTGAAGCTAACGGTGATGTCGGGCGCGCAGCGCCGCCACCAGGACGGTTATGTGGAGACCCGCAATAAGGTGCGCGATGGCGCCATCGGCGACATCGTGTCGGCTTACGGGTATTGGGTGGGCACGCCCGTGATCCAGCAAAAGGAGCGCGACCCGAAGTGGTCCGACATGGTGTTCCAGCATCGCGCCTGGTATTCGTTCGTGTGGCTCTGCGGCGACCAGATCGTGGAACAGCATCTGCACAATATCGATGCGATCAACTGGTTCATGGGCGCGCACCCGGTGAAGGTATTCGCGTCGGGCGGCGCGGCGTGGCGGCCCCGCACGGAGCTTTACGGCAACATCTACGACCATATCGACGCCGACTTCACCTATGCGAACGGCGTACACATGTCGAGTCACTGCCGGCAGTTCCGGAAGCCCACTTACACAAACGTTTCAGAACTGATCGTCGGCACGCGCGGCCGCACGAACTGCAAGGATATGGGCTCGACGGGTGGCGAAGACCCCTACGTGCAGGAGCACATTGCCTTGGTGAAGAGCATCCGCGGACAGGGTCCTTACATTAACGACGGCATGGCGGTTGCGGAGAGCACTATGACTTGTATCATGGCGCGCGAATCGGCTTACTCGGGGCAGGAGATTACTTGGGACGAAATGATGGCTTCTCCTCTGGACTTGCAGCCAAAGGCATTCGACTACGACATTAAGCTGGATGTGCCGCCGCTGCCGGTACCGGGCGAGTATAAATTCGCATAGCTCGCGCCACGAGTCATTGGCCATGAGCTTGCCGAGACGCCTACCATTGCTGTTCCGCCGGGCCATGTACAACCTGCGTGGCGGATTCCTGGTGCGCCCGCTGTCGATCGCACTGGCGCTGGGTTGTGCGGGCGCGCTGCTCTCGGAATTTGAAGAATCCTTTCCGGCCCTGGGCGGTTGGACGCCCGGCGCGCTGTTCCCCTCGCACGCCGACCCGCAGGTGGCGCAAATTATCCTGGGAGGCATTGCCGGCTCCATTATGACGGTGGTGTCGATCGTATTCGCCATCATGCTGATGACCTTGACGCTGGCCTCCATGCAGTTCTCGCCGCGGATCATCGTCAGCTTCGTGCAGGACCGCGTGACCCAATGGACCCTGGGCATTTTCCTGGGCACATTTCTTTATTGCATAGCTGCGCTTCCGGCGGCGCGCTCGCTGCCGCACCCGTTCGCGCCGGTCTTCACGGTGATGGTTGCGATGCTGCTGGCGGTAGCCTGCGTGGGATGGCTATTGTTTTTCATTCACCACATCTCGCGTGCGATCAGCGTCAACCATATCGTCGATAGAATCGCCGCGGACACCATCGCCATGATCGACGAGACGATGCCGTGGCCGCACCGGCCTGAACGGCTGGGCGAGGCGGCCGCCGGTTCCAACTGGGAAGCTACTATTGTCAACAGTGTTTCCGGCTACATCCGTTTCGTCGACCGCAAGCGCCTGGTGGAATTAGCCAAGACCTACCGCGTGAAGATCAACGTGCTGCGGCGCGTAGGCCACTTCGTGCCGGCGGGCGTGCCGCTGTTGGCGGTCTCCAAGGACGGCAGGCTCACGCCCGAAGGGCTGGCGGAGTTGCGCGGCGCATTCGATTTTGGTCCTACACGCACCTTGCAGCAGGATGTCGAGTTCGGCGTTTTGCAGATCGTGGATATCGCGCTGAAAGCCATTTCGCCGGCGGTGAACGACCCCAGCACGGCGATCAACTGCGTGGATCAGTTGAGCGCGATCACGATCCGGTTCGCCGCGCACGAGCCGCCGGATGCCGTGCTCTACGATCCACCAGGTACGGCGCGGGTGTTCATTCCATGGATCGGCTTCGACCGGCTGCTGGAGGCGGCTTTCGAGCAAATCCGGCTGTATTCGAAATCGGATGTGGCGGTGAGCTTGCGGCTGCTACGCGCGCTGGGGGATATCGCTGCGACTACGCCGGATCCGGATTACCGCCGGATGCTGGCGGAGCGGGGCAGGCGGGTGGTCGCCGGGTGCGCGGAGAAGCTGGGAAACGAAGAGATGCAGGCTTTGCGGGCGCGGCTGGACGCGCTGAACCATTAGGTGGGGCAGACGATCGTTTTATGTCGTCTGCCAGCGCGCGGTGAAGGAGGCAGACCACGAAAGGCGATGGTCTACCCCACCAAAGTGAACAGCATTGTGGAGGTAAGATAGTCCGAGTCACATGGCGATTCTCGATTTCCTGTTCGGATCCCCACTGCCTACTTCCGACGAAAGAGCGGAACGCATCGGCCCGATGGCGGGCATTCCCATCTTCGGCCTGGATGCCCTCAGCTCCGCGGCGTACGGACCCGAAGCGGCGCTCACGCTGCTGATCCCTCTCGGCGCGGCCGGGCTGTCCTACATCCTGCCGATCAGCATCAGCATTATCGTTCTGCTGACTATCGTCTTCTTTTCGTACCGGCAGACCATCGAAGCTTATCCTGGCGGCGGCGGTTCGTATACGGTGGCGCGCCACAACTTGGGCGTATTTCCCGGTCTGTTGGCCGCGGCGGCGTTGATGATCGACTACATACTGGTGGTGGCGGTGGGCATCTCGGCGGGCGTGGGTGCGCTGGTATCGGCCGTGCCTAGCTTGGAGCCGCACACGCTGATGCTGTGCCTGGCGATTCTCGCCGTGGTTACAGTGATCAACTTACGGGGCGTGCGCGAAACGGGCGTAGTGTTCTTAGTTCCGACTTACTTGTTTGTCGGAACTTTGTTGATTGCGATCGCCATTGGGTTGGCCAAGACAGTGGCGAGCGGTGGCCATCCGGTTCCCGTGGTAAGGCTGCCGCCCGCTCCCCGAGCCATGGCGGCCGTGAGTGTCTGGCTGCTGCTCAAGGCGTTCGCCAGCGGTTGCACCGCCATGACCGGCGTGGAGGCGGTCAGCAACGGAGTGAAGGCGTTCCGCGAGCCGACCGCCGAGAATGCGCGCCGCACGCTGGCGGTAATCATCGGATTGCTCATCCTGATGCTGGCGGGCATCGCCTATCTGGTGCAAGCTTACGGAATCGCCGCTACGGATCCCGGCGCGCCTGGATATCAAAGCGTGCTTTCCATGTTAGTGGCGGCGGTGACTGGCAAGGGACTCTTCTACTACGCGACCGTAGGCTCCATCCTGCTGGTGCTGGCGTTGTCCGCAAACACCGCGTTCGCGGATTTCCCGCGGTTGTGCAAGATCATCGCGCACGATGGATTTCTGCCGCGGTCGTTCGGCATGCGCGGGCGTCGGCTGGTATACTCCCAAGGCCTGTATGTGCTGGCAGTGCTCGCGGCCGTGCTGTTGATCGTGTTCGGCGGCGTGACGGACCGCCTGATTCCGCTGTTCGCGGTGGGCGCATTTCTGGCCTTCACCCTCTCGCAGACAGGCATGGTCTTTCACTGGAGGCGAATCGGCGGACCGGGCGCGCGTCATAGCATGCTGGTGAATGCGTTGGGCGCCACGGCAACGGCGATAACAGTGGTGGTAGTGTTGGTGGCTAAGTTCATGCAGGGCGCCTGGATCACGCTGCTATTAGTTCCCGGCTTGTTGGCCGTGATGATCGCCGTCCGCCGCCAGTATCATGCGGTGGGCATGTCGGTTCTGAGCCAGTCTCCACTTGAATTGCATAGCTTTAAGCCGCCGTTGGTGGTGGTGCCGCTGGATCGTTGGAGCAAGATCGCGAAGCAGGCGCTGACCTTCGCATTGACTGTCTCGCCCGACGTGACTGTGCTGCACATCGATTCAGGCGAGCGCACCATCTATCTGCAGAACGAATGGTGCGCCTTCGTGGAGCGGCCCGTGCAGCAGCTTGGCATGGCGGCGCCCAAGCTGGTGATCCTACCATCCCCCTACCGATTCGTGATCACGCCGATCGTGGATTACGTTTTGCAGCTTGCGCAGAAGAATCCCGATCGCCAAATCGCGGTGATCATTCCGGAGATCGTGGAGCGGCGCTGGTATTACCACATGCTGCACAACCAACGCGGGACCGCGTTGAAATCGATGCTGTATTTCAAGGGGAATGGACGGATCCTGGTGATCAACGTGCCGTGGTACGTCGAGGCGCACTGACTAAGGCGCTATTACCGAGGCACGTACAGGCCCGGAGGCCTGTCCTGGCTAGCGCAGCATCCCGGTAGCATACTGCAACACTGCATACGATTTCTGGTAATCGTACTTCGCCCCGAGATTCTCCACTTCCGCCTGCGTCAGGTTCAACTGCGCCTGTGTGAGCTCTACGATCGTACTCAATCCCAGGTTATAGCGTCCTTGCGCCAGGTCCAGCGCCATAGTGGCTTCCCGCAGCAACTCCGCGGTCACATCCAGTTGATGGTACGCCGTGAGTGAATCGCTCCACGCCACGCGCACGTCGCGCGCGACGCTCTCTTCCAGGTCCCGCACCCTCTGGTCCGCGGCCTGCGCCTTCAGCCGCGCGGCCTCCCGGCGTGCAGTATACAAGCCGCCGTTGAATATGGGGATCTCCACGTTCACCGCCGCGCTTTCATACTCGGCGGGGGTAGGTACTGTGTTCAATTGGTGGATGTACGGAATGAATCCGCCCACGCCGATCAGACTCACTGTGGGAAGCGACAGGTCGCGCTCGGCGCGCTCGAACCGGTAAGCCGATTCTCTCTCCAGCCGTAAACCCGCCAGTTCCGGCCGCTGCTTAAACGCTTGCGTCACCATATCGACGGAATCCGCGGGCGGACTGGGCGGCAGGGGTTCCTCGTTAAGCTTGTACATCTGTTGCCGGTCGAGGCCCAGAGCCCGCGTCAAATCCGCAAACGCCTGCTGGACGCCGTCCTGCGCGCGAATCAGCATGAGCTTCGCCTGTGCCAGATCGACCGAAGCGAAGGCTACATCCACTTGCGACCGCAGCTTGTTCTGCGCCAGCGAGGTCACCTGGTCCACCAGGAGCTGGCGCGCAGCCACGGTCTCATTTGCCACCTTCACCACCGCCTGCGCCTGCAGCGCTTGGAAATATGCCTGATTCACGCGCAACAGCACGTCGAAGCGAGTGGCCTGATATGTCTGGGAACTGGCCTGCGCCTGCAGCCGGGAGCTGGCCACCAGGTTGCGTGTACGCCCCGAATCCGTGACGAGCTGGCTGAGCGTAACGCCCCCGCCAAGGCGGTCCCATAAGCGCGACATGGCAAGATACCCGGCCCCGATACGGGCTTGCGGGTTGGCCTGTGAGCCGGTGACATCGCCCTCCAGCGTTGGATAATATGCTGCGCGCGCTTCCGTCACTGCCTGTTGGGACGCCTGGTAGTTCAGTTGCGCGGCCTGCACCTGCGGATGATTCTTGATGGCCAGCGCCTCGGCATCCTGCAGGGTCAACGACAACGGAGTGGCCGGGGTTTGCCCGAAACACGGTGCCGCCAGAACCAATGTGCCCAATGCGTGGACTAGTCTGTTCATGATGCCTTTTGTACCTCCGGGCCGCGCCGTTTATTCCGGTATACAAGCACGTACGCGGCAGGAACAACGAACACAGTCAAGAGTACGGACGAAGTTAACCCCCCGATTATGGCGCGCGCCATGGGAGTGTATTGCTCGGCCCCCTCCCCTAACTTCAAAGCCATGGGTATCATCCCAATGATGGTGGCGAGCGATGTCATTAGAATCGGCCGCAACCGCACACGGCACGCCGTAATGACGGCGTCCGTCACGGACAATCCCTGCTGTTCCAGACTGTGCGCGAAATCCACAATCAGGATGCTGTTAGAGTCCGCAATTCCCACCAGCATCAGCACACCCATCAGCGACATGACGTTGAGCGAGGTATGCGTCAAAGGCAAAATCACCAGTACGCCCACAAACCCCATCGGGATCGCCAGCATGATCAGCAGCGGGTCCAGGAAAGACTTGAACTGGGCCACGAGAATGAGATATAGGAGCAGGAAGGACAGCGTAAAGCCGAAGCCGAAGCTCTTGAAGGAGGCCTGCATCCCCTCCACCATCCCGTGCAGGTCCACGCGGACGTTTTCGGGAATCTTAGTCTGTGTCAGGATATCCTGAATACTGTGCGCGACGTGCCCCAGATCCTCTCCGGCGGGCGTGACATAGACGTCCGCCACGCGCTGGATCTGGTGGTGATCGATCTCCGTGGGCGTTTGGATGCGCGTCAGCTTGACAACGGAGTCCAAGGTGGTCGGAACAGCCGCGTTGGGCCCGCGCAGGGGGATGTTGCGCAGGTCCAGCATATTGTGTATGGCGGGCGTCCCATGTTCGTAATACTGAACAGTCAAATAGTAATCGTTCCCGCTCTTCTCGTCGACCCAGTAATTGGGTGCGATCATGTAATTGGAGTTGAGCGCGGTGATCACATTATCCACCACGTCCTTTTGCGTCAGGCCCAGTTCGCCGGCATGGACCCGGTCCACATCCAGCCGGATGCCGGGATAATTCATGTCCTGGGGGATATACACTTCGCCTACGTTGTGAAGGGTCCGGATACGGGTGGCCAGGTCTTGCGCCAAAGCGAAGTTCACCTGTAAGTTCGAGCTGCTGACCTGCACGTCGATGGGTGCGGGCATGCCCGAATTGACGATCGCGTCCACCATCGAGCCGCTATGGAAGAAGGTGCGCACGTCCGGGAACTGGGCGGCGATGGCCTTTCTCACGCGCGCGATGTAGTCGAAGCTACTCACCGCGTGATCGTCGTTCAACGCTACTTGAACCGTGCTGGTATACTCGCCGGCGTTGTCGGTATAGAGGGCCGTGAAATCGTCCACTACGCCGATATTGGATACCACCATTTTGAAATCGTGCGGACTCACGATCCGTCGAATCAAGTCTTCCACCTTCTTGACATACTGTTCGGTTACTTCGATTCGCGTGCCGGTGGGGACCTTCATGTTGATGGTGAACTGGCCGGCGTCGGTGCGGGGAAAGAATGCGACGTCCAGGAATGGAAAGATCGCCAGACTGAGGAGAAAGACGCCCGCCAGCGCAAGCACGGTCCAGCCGGGCCGCACCACGGCGCGGCGTACCCAGCGCTCGTAGAAATCCAGCACCTTTCCGAATCCACGGTTGAACGAGGCGTTGAACCTGTCCCATAACGACTTACCCGCGGGGTGGGCTACTTCGCCTGCCGTCTCTGCGGCAATGAGATTCTCGGCCGGCGCATGCTGTTTCAGAAAGCGCGAGCAGAACAGCGGAATCACAGTCATGGCTACTACGAAAGATGCCAGCAGCGACAGCGAAAACGCCAGCGCCAGAGCGGAGAAGAGGAACTTGCTCACGCCGTAAAGGAACACTACGGGGAAGAAATCCACCACATCCACCAGCGTCGCCGCCAGTACGGCCAGGCTCACTTCGGAGCCACCCACCTCCGCCGCGATCATCGGCAAAGCGCCCATTTCCAGGTGCCGGTAGATGTTCTCCAGCGAGATCACGGAGTTATCGATAACCCGCGAGAAAGCCAGCGCCATCCCGCCCAGGATCATGGTATTGACGGTGCTGCCCATCATCGCCAGCACCACGAAAGCGGCTACCGCGGAGAGCGGAATCGAGAGCAGCACAGCCGACGTGGCCCGCACACTCCCCAGAAAAATCAGTATCA
>DATNMW010000096.1:0-106847 GCA_035602155.1 Bryobacteraceae bacterium
TGATTTACGGATTGCAGGCGCTCGACGGTCCGCTGGAGGCGCTTGAGTTCGCGGTGGCTGCGAGTTGCTTGAAGCACTCCATTCCCGGCGATTTCAACCGCTTCAGCGTGCAGGAGGTTCAACAGTTGCTCGCCGGCGGCGGGTCCGGCCGGGTGCAACGGTAGAATGCCGTCTTCCGGCTTCTGTCTCCTCCTGGCTCCTTCCTCACCCTGCTAGAATGGAATGCAACGGTAATCTCTATGGTGGCACGCATTCCTTTGGCGTTGGCGCTTTTCTCGCTGGCCCTGGTTCTGGCCGACGATAAGCAACCGTCCGATAATAAGCAGCCTGCGAAACCTATCAAGGTCCAGGTGAACGAGGTGATCGTGCCGGTAACGGTCACCGACTATAAGGGACGCTTCGTCTCGAACCTGGAGGCCAAGGACTTCAAGATCTACGATCAAGACAAGGAGCAGCGCATCGAGTTCTTCAGCCACGACCGCAATCAGCCGCTAGTGGTGGGGTTCCTGATCGATCTGAGCAACGACAGCCGGGTGCACTGGAAGAACTATCAGGACGCGGCCATCGATCTGGTGCTGCACGTGCTGCCGGGAGATAAGAAGTTCAGCGGTTTTCTGATTTCGTTCGCCAACGAGCCGGAGTTGCAGGTCAACACCACCAGCGAGGCGGACAAAATGGTCGAGAAGCTGCGCAAGATGAAGCCGGGCGGCGGCTCGTCCCTGTACGACGCGATTTACATGGCCTGCATGCACCGGCAGGTAGTGGAGGGCGAACCTTACGATCCGCGGCGGGTGATCATCGTGATCGGCGACGGGCACGATAATGCGAGCAAGAAGAGCCTGGACGAAGTGATCGAGATCGCCCAGCGCAGCTTGGTGACCATATACGCGATGAGCACGGTATCGTTCGGGTTCACCAACGAAGGCGACGAAGACCTGCAGCGTCTGACCAGCGAGACCGGCGGCCGCGTGGAATACCCGCTGAACAATTTGTATTCCGACGTGGATGGCTACCTTTCCCATCCTTCCGACGATGGCAATTATGCCCTCACGGTGGGTTCGGGAGGGTATGCGTCGGAGGTGTCCACCGGAATTTTCCGGGCCATCGCGGCCATCATCGGCGAAGTGACCACGCAATACATTCTGCGCTACGTGCCGGATACTGGAACCGCGGATGCCAGGCAGTTCCGCAAGATCAGGATTGAAGTACCGGAATTGCCGACCGCCAAGGTGCGGTTCCGGACAGGATATTATCCCTTTGCGCCCTGACGAACGGTTCTGTTTTTTTTGAGAGTTCTCGTAGGTTTGGACGATAAGGTATTGTATGGCCCCGGTCATTCCGATTAGCGCGCGGATATCGTCACGCCGGGGCGAATATGTCCTGTTGCAGCTTGCGCTGCCGGGGCAGCCGGTGCACGATGTGGGCGTGCTGCTGCTGGATGCCAACCCGGATTCCGCAAGGCATGCTTTGCGGCTGCGCGCCCACTGGGAGGATTTGGCCGGCCCGGAAGACGCGCAATATCTGACAGCCCTGGAGCGCGATTTTCAAGACAAGATCGCGGAGTCGGGGGCGCGCCGATTGCTGGAGTCGTGGGAGGATTCCCTTTCGCACGTCTTGCGCGCCTCCGAACGGGAGGCCGTCGCGGTGGATTCGTTTTCGCGGGTCGCGGACCGGATTTTCGAGCGCCACGTCGAGAAGATCCCGGTCGCGAAATTTCGCACGCACCTGCCGCTGTACACCTTGCGCGCGGCGGCGGGCAAATTCGGCGCCGACGAACATGTTGAAACCGAGGAACCGGAAGATTGGGTGCGCGCGCCGGAGGGCTTGCACCTGACCGAAGGAATGTTTGTGGCGCACGTGGAGGGGCGCTCCATGGAGCCGCGCATCCAGGACGGAAGCCTGAATATCTTTCGCGGACCGGTGGTGGGTTCGCGCGGGGGCAAGATCGTACTGGTCCAACTGTTTGGCGTGCATGAGAGGTTCACCGTCAAACGGTACACCAGCAAGAAATCCAAAGAAGAGCAATGGCGGCACGAATGGATCCGCCTCGAACCGCTCAATGCCGACTTCGAGCCCCTCGACCTGGCGCCGGACGAGCTCAAGGTGATCGCCGAGTGGATTCAAACGCTCGCCTGACCCAGGCTTCGCTGGCCGCCAAACTCCTGCGCTGGTACGGCGCGCAACACCGCGATCTCCCCTGGAGGCGCACGCGCGACCCTTACCGGGTCTGGGTTTCCGAGATCATGCTGCAGCAGACCCGCACGGAGGCCGTTGTCCCTTATTACCAAAGTTTCCTGGAGCGCTTTCCCAATCTGCCGGCCCTGGCAGCCGCTTCCTTGGAAGAGGTGCTGACAGCTTGGAGCGGGTTGGGCTATTATTCGCGCGCACGCAATCTGCATAGAGCCGCGGTGTTGATGGACGGCGTTTTCCCAAGCGGCTACCAGGCCCTCCGGCAGTTGCCTGGCATCGGCGATTATACCGCCGCCGCGATCGCAAGCATCGCCTTTGGGCTGCCCTACGCCGTGCTGGATGGAAACGTCATGCGCGTGATCGCGCGGCTGACCGGCGATCCGTCCGATATCGGCGCCGGCCCCACGCAGGCGCGGTTCCGCCAGTTGGCCCAGCAGTGGCTAGACTGCCGGCACGCGGGCGAGTTCAATCAGGCGTTGATGGAACTGGGCGCCACGGTGTGTCTGCCGCGCGCTCCGCGCTGTGAGATCTGCCCGTTGGCGGCGGTGTGCGCCGCCCGCCGCGAGGGGCGCCAGCAGCAGTTGCCGGTGAAGCTGCGGAAGACCCAGCCGGTGAAGGTGGACATGGCGGTGGCCGTCGTCGAACGCCGTGGACGCTTGCTGCTATGGCAGCGGGCCGCGGATTCGCGGCGGCTGGCCGGCTTTTGGGAGTTGCCTTCGCCCGAGCAATTGCCGGAACTAACCGCGCTGCGGGAGATTGGCGCCTTTCGCCACACGATTACGCATCATAACTATCGAGTGACGGTGAGCGCCGGCAGCCTTCCGCCGCAGTCGCGCGCGGCACCACCGCTAAGCTGGATTCCCATCGCGGATCTGCCCGCATTGCCTCTCAGCACAATGGCGCGGAAGGCGTTGGGAATAAGAAGAAAGAAGTCAGAAGACAGGAGTCGGAATAACCCCCACTGCGCGGGCTGCTATTCTGACTTCTGACTCCTGCCTCCTGACTTCTTCTCACCACTTAGCCCGATGCTCCAACGCCGTCGCCGTCGTTTCCAGCGCCCACGCGCCGGCTGGCTCGACCCCCAGCTTCACAGTTACCCGCACCAGCTGGCCGCGCCGTGCCAGCAACAGTGGCAGAGTGTCTCCTGCGCGATAGTTGGCAAGCTGCCGGTCCCAATCGGTTGCGCGTACGCGGAAATCGGCGAAGCCCACGATCTCGTCGCCGGCATCCAGGCCGGCTTCGTACGCCGGTGTGCCGCGCGGGATGCGCTCGACGATGAGGCGGCCGTCCTCGACTTTGGTGTCCGCGCCCAACCACGCCTTCCGGTTCGACGATTCGGACGTTTCGCCGGCGAAGCGCAGCCCGAACCAGTCCAGCGCTTCCTGGTAGTCCAGTTCCGCGGTCGAGTCGAAGACCTGCGCGAACCACCCGTTCAAGTCCGTTCCGGCTACTTCCGACGCCGCCGCGCGAAAGGCCGCGGGTGTGTATCCGCCGCCGGCCGGATTGCGCGCCAGCGCCAGGCGCATCGCATCGTCGAGCGATCTGCCCCCCTGCGTGGCCGTGCGCAGCCGCGCATCCAGAAGAAAGCCGGCCACCTCGCCCTTGGTGTAATAGCTGATGGCCGTATTATCCGAGTTTTCATCCGGGCGGTAGAACTTGATCCAGGTATCGAATGACGATTGCGAGAGGGATTGCACCAGCCGGCCGGGAGTTGTTTGCAATTCGCGGATGGTGCGCGAGAGGCTCGCGAGCAACTCCTCTTCGGTCGAGAGACCGGCGCGGCGCAGCATCAGCGCCGCGTAGTAACTGGTGAAGCCTTCCGCGATGCCCAGGCTGGCGGTGTAAGGCTCGGTCTCGTATTCGCCCGGCGTCAACTCCGCGGGACGCAGGCGCTTCACATTCCAGGCGTGGAAGAACTCGTGGCTGGCCAGGTTCAGCCAGCGCAGGTAAGTCCGGTGCGTGCGGGTATTCCAACGGTCGGACATCAGCGCGGTGGAATTGCTGTGCTCCATGCCCCCGCCTCCACCGGTCAGCATGTTGAGGAAAAAATATCTGTCATAAGGCAGGCCGCCCCACATGCGCGCGTCTTCGCGCACGATGCGCGCCAGATCCTGCGCCGCCCGGGCGCCATCGAAAACGCCATCCTCGCCCACATCCACCAGATAGTGCGGCTTCCCTTCCACATCGAATTCGTGCACCTCGGGATTGCCTGCCACGATGGGCGAATCCACCAACGTTTCGTAATCGGGCGCGCGGTAGTGGTGCGGACCGCCGGAGACCGGAGGCATGCCGGTCGCGGTGGTCTTCCAGGCGGCCGGCAGCATAAGTTGGACGTCATGCGGGCGCGCGCTATGCTCCGCGAGCGTCAAGAACGTGGGTGCGGCGTTGAGCAGCGCGAATTCGCCGTCCACCCAGTTATCCTGCACACCCATCGCGTGGCAGTAGACCTTGTAGGACACGATGACCGGATCGGCGCCGCCGGTTTCGATGCGCCAGCGGTTCTTGCGCGACTTCTCGATGGCCAACGGGTGTCCGCCGTCAGTACGCGCCGCCACGCTTTCCAGGTTCTTGGCGTACTCGCGGATGACGTACGGCGTCCAGACAGCCATCATCAGCTCGATGGTCGGCTGCCTGGCAGTGGGGACGCGCGCCTCCACTTCCACATAATGTGTTTGCGGAGCGGGGATGCGGACGGTGTAATAGATGGGCGCGGGCGGCTGGGCCGCGCCGGGGGCGATGAAGAGACAAAAAAATGCGAGAGTCTTCGCAGCCGCCAATCGCCGCGTCACCGTGTCGCCGCATCGCCGCGTCGCTGTGTCGCTATGTCGCCCTTCGCCGAGCCCGCCGGCTTGCGGGCCGGCGGCTGGCTCAGCAGCCTCTTCACCGACCGCGTCAATTGCCCGACTTCGCCGGCGCTCTTGACGATCACCACATCCGCGCCAGTGGACTGTTCCGTCAAACCCAGCGGCTCCACAAATCCCGAGAGTAGAATGATGCGCACGCCGGTGTGCGCGCCGCGGATCCGCTTGATCAACTCCACGCCGTCCATCCGCGGCATTTTGAAATCCGTCACAACCACGTCGAAGTTCTGCTTCAAGAAAAGTTCCAGAGCCTCGTCTCCGCTGGTGGCCGTGGAGATGTTGTAGCCGAGTTCCTGGAGCAGCGACTTGCGCGCGATCAAACCCTGGCGGTTGTCGTCTACCAGCAGGATTTCGGGAGTCTTCGCAGGCGGTGGGGCGGGAGCTTGTCTCATACTAACGCAGGCGAGGTTAACAGACCGGTAACTCAACTGTCAACACTTTTGCATCAGGTTGTAAAGAGGCGAGATGGAGTGCTTGACAAACTGCCGTGTTATTCCACTTCGCGCGGCGCGGTGTAGCCGTTCTTGGCCACGATCTGATATTTGATGGGCTTGCCCTTCTCATCCACAACGCGCAACGGTTCATTGGTTGCCGGGTTCACCAACTCCACTTTGATTTTGCGGAATTTGCCGTCCCGCGCCTTGTTGGCCGGCTCATAGCCGATGGAGTACTGATTGCGAAGGGAGTCCTGGATGCTGCCGAAGATCGATGGAAACTCGCCATAAAAACGCGGGAAAAACGCCTGGCCGCCCGTTTCTTTGGCAAAGGTGTTCATCTGGTTGTCGGCCTGCAGGAACCCGATGCTGTCCCCCCTGGGGCTCATGATGCGCAAGGCCTGCATCAACCCGATGGCGTAGACCGGAACGCCGCTATCCTGAATAATCTTGCGGGCCTTGTCGTAGGTCAGTTTGCTGAACGTATCGATACCCGATGAAAGCAGCACGATGGCCTTGCGCCCCTCGATTTTCGACATGCGGTCTTCGGTATCGGCCAACGCGTCGAACAGGTTAGCTTCCGAAAAACCGGGGATGCGCAGGCGCTGCATGGCTTCGTACGTCTTACGCTTGTCGGTGGTAAAGTCCGAAAGGATTTCCTCTTTGAAGTCGTACGCGATCAAGGCCACGTAGTCGTCCGGCTTCAACGTCTGTACAAAACCATACGCGGCGGACAGGGTCTGATACCACGTCTGCGACCCGTACCATTGGAATTTGGCGCTGAACTCAACCAGCAGACAGACCGTCATCGGCGCGGTGCTCTTGCCGAAGGACTTAATCTGTTGCGGGACGTTGTCTTCCAGGACGCGGAAGCTGGCGCGTGGAATATTGGGAATGAAGTGGCCCTTGTTATCCAGGACGGCCACGTCCACGCTCACCACGTTCACGTCGCTCTTGAAACTGGGCAGGTTCTCCGGGATATCCGGCTGGGCCTTCTTGCTGAGCTTCGACGGAATGGGAACCTCTTCGGCATCGTCCGTGGACTTTCGCGGCTTCGCCACGGTTTGGTCCACGTCCTTGGTAGGGCCGGCCTGGTCCTGGGCGAGGGACACGGCGGCCAGGGCGAACAGCCCTGCCAAGGCAACCGGCAGAGCTGGAATTCTGTTCCAGGTTTTCATAGACATACCAATTCCCCAGCTAAACTATAGCAGAGAAGACGCGGCGTCCGGCGCTTAGGTTTCCGGGGATGGTGTTAGGTTACCTCACCACGATGTTACTTCCGCCCTCCGGCTTTTGCCTCCTGGTTCCGGTCTTCGGCCGGCTGTCCTCTCAATTCCAGCTCCGCCCACCGCGCATACAATTTCTCCACCTCGGCCTCCGCCGCTTGCATCTCCGCATATCGACGCTGCAACGCCACCGGATCGGAAACCACTTCGGGAGCCTGCAACGCCGCGCGCGCCGCCTCCAGGGATTGCTCGGCCTGCAAAATCCTTTCCTCCATCTGTTTCCATTCGCGGGCTTCCAGATACGCCAGCTTCTTCCGTGCGGGAGGGGCCTCCGGCCGGTCCTCCCGAGCGGCCTCGGGCCTGTCGTCCTGTATCCGCGCCGGCTTCAGCGCGCGCGCGCGCTCCCATTGCGAGTAGTCCGCGAAAACCTCCGCGCCACCCTCGCCATTCAGGCCCAGCACTACCGTCGACACGCGATCCAGCATGTACCGGTCGTGCGTCACCAACACCAGCGCGCCGGGAAAATCCGTCAAGCTCTCCTCCAGCACTTCCAGCGTCGGAATATCCAGGTCGTTGGTCGGCTCGTCCAGCAGCAGCACGTCCGCGGGCTGCAGCATCAGCCGCGCGATGACGATGCGCGCCCGCTCCCCGCCGGAGAACCGGCCCACCGGTGTGTCCAGTTGCTCAGGACCGAACAGAAAGCGCTTCGCCCAACCCGCGATGTGCATCGTACGGTCGCGATAGATCACGCTGTCGCCGTGCGCCCCTAGACCCTCGCGCAGCGGCGCCATGGGATTGAGCTGTTCGCGGCCCTGGTCGAAATACACGACGCGCAACTCGTCGGCGCGCTCGATGGCGCCCGCATCGGCGTCGATCTCGCCTTTCAGCACGCGCAACAGCGTGGTCTTGCCGCTGCCGTTCGGCCCCGCGAGGCCCAGCCGCATCCCCGGCGAAAGAGAGAAGCTCAAATCGCGAAATAACTGCCGGCCGCCCAACTGCTTCGCAATTGCCTCGGCTTGGATCAGTCTCTTGGTCTGGCGCCCGGAAGCCGTGAAGTCGATACGCGTTGTGCCCTTCGCGTTGCGCGCCGAAACGTCCGCCAACTCTCCCATCAGCGCATGCGCCGCGTCGATGCGCGCCTTCGATTTTCCCGTGCGCGCCTTCGGGCCGCGGCGCAGCCACTCCACCTCGCGCCGCACGCGGTTGGCCAGCGCGGCCTGGTGCTCCGATTGGGCCTCCAGAAAGGCCTCGCGTTTCTCCAGAAAATCCGCATAAGCGCCCTCCGCGCGAAACATGCCGTCCGGATACGCGCGATTGATCTCCGCCACTTCCGTCGCGGCATTTTCCAGGAAATAGCGGTCGTGGCTCACCACCACGGCGGCGAATGGCGCGCCCTGCAGCAACTTCTCCAGCCAAAGTATCCCTTCCAGGTCCAGATGGTTGGTGGGCTCGTCGAGCAATAGTACATCGGGATTCCGAATCAACTCGCGCGCAATCGAAAGCCGGCGCTTCCATCCTCCCGAAAGCGACTCCACCGCGCCGTTCCCATCCGCGAAGCCCGCCTTCCCCAACGTGACGCTCACCGCCGCGGAGCGCTCCGCGTCGTCCATGCCGCCTGCCGGAAGCGCCTCCTCCAGCACTTGGCCGGCGGTCGTGCCGGCCGCGAACTCCGGCTCCTGCGGCACGTAGGCGATGCGCGTCAGCTTGCGCACCGTGCGCGTACCGGTGTCCGGCTCGAGCAAACCGGCCATGATCTTCAGCAGCGTGGATTTGCCCGAGCCATTCGGGCCAATCAGACCCAGCCGTTCGCCTTCTGAAATATGGATGGATATATTCGAGAACAGCGGCGCTGCGCCGAACGACTTGCCGGCGCCCATCACGGAGAGTAGCGGCGCGGGCATCTGTTTCAGGATACCCTAGTAAGGTGCTCCGCCTCTTCTATGCGATCGAGTTCCTGATCGCACTGATAGCCACGTACACCGTCTGGAGTCAGGTCGGCGGCCAGTATCATCTCGATCTGATGGCGTGGTATTGGAAGCTGTGCCTGGGCGCGGGCATCGCGTTTGCGGCGGTGAAAGCCACGGCCGCTTCCGTAAAAGCCGAGCGCGCATGGAACGCCCGCACGCTGCGCTGGATCTCGATCATTCTCGCGTTGGGGCTGGCCTGCGGCGCGGTGACGTATTACTATCACCTGACCGAGCCGCCGCCCGACGACGACGATCAGGAGGATACCACCACTCCTACCGCGCAAACGTCCTGGTAACCCAGGCTTCAGCCTGTGTCGCCAAGCGAATACGGCAACATGGTGAAAAAGGAGACAATCATGAAACAGGTCGTTACCTTCGCGGCGGCCCTGGTGGCCGGGTTCTTTGGGGCTTCCTTGGCACGCAAGTTGCGCGCATCCGCGAGCAGGCCCAGCCGGAAGTGGTTCTTCGCGCCCGCCGTTTCGAACTGGTCGACGAGGCGGGCCATGCGATCTCGTATTGGGGCGTGGATAAGGGTCAAAATCTGGTCCTGGCCTTCGGAAGTCACTGGCCCGCGTCGCTGCCTGGACAACCCGCCCATCCTGCCCGTCACCCCGTCGCGCTTGACGATCCCGAAAACCAACGTGCCGTGATCGGGGTAACTGACGAAAGCCCTTTTCTGTCCTTCAGGGGACCGAATGGGAGACAACTGTTGCGCATGGATCTAAGCATATTCGCGAAGCCTCTCCTGTGGATGTCGGACGAGACCGGCGCCAGGCTAGGCTTGGGAGTCGAGCAGAGCGACACACCGGGGCCCGAGGACAATAACTGGAGCCTCTCTTTCGAGCCGGAGCGAGCGAGGATCGGAATGAATGCCGAAAAGGTTGGGGGGGCAGATATATGTCCACGGATATTTCGGCGTCAATACCGACGGCGTGAAGTATCCGTACAACAAACCAAAGGCGACGGCTGGGCCGGGTCACCCGTGAGCGTCGGTTCCATGTCGCTGGTACGGGCGCCGACATCGACGAGGATAGGCTTTAATAGGTTTCTGGTCCTCTTCGAACATGGCCAGGTCCATACCGCCGATGTAACGTTGAATCGCTTGCGCATTCTCGACGATGTCTGCCAGGCGGCGGGGGGATTGTCAGATTGCAATGGTGCGTCCCAGTCGATCTCCATTTGGAAACGTTTCTTGCGCACCGGTTCCTCGATCACATCGACCTTGCAGCCCGGAATGCTGGATAGCCGTCCTTCGAGTTGGCTCAGGCAGCTGAAATAATTGAGTCCTGGCGCGGAGAAATTCTCGCCCAGGCGCACCGCTAAGTCGACGTCCTTCGCGGAATCCTCCGCGCGTGCAACCGAGCCGAACAGCGATACGCCCTCGACGCCAGCCGTGCGGATGTCCTGTTGATGGGCCTTCAAGGCGGCGATGACGGTCGCGCTCCAATGGAACCAATCTTGCACAATTCCGGCCTGTAGGCAACCGGTTATAGCGGTGCACGATGAAGGCAGCGGTTGCGATCAACTGGCTGGGTTTGCCCCATGCGGGACAATCTTGCGCTAGAATGCTGAAATCTCAAGATAACTGGGAGTCTACAGTACACATGCCTAATTTGCTGGCGCGAAAGCCGCTGACACTTCTCGTGGAAGAAGCCCGCCAAACGGGCGAGCACAGCCTGAAGCGGACGCTGGGAGTCTTCCAGTTGACCGCCTTGGGGGTGGGCGCGGTCATCGGCGCCGGTATCTTCGTGATGGCGGGACTTGGCGCGCACTATGCCGGACCGGCGCTGATGTTGTCCTTTGTCCTGTCCGGTCTGGGATGCGCCTTCGCGGGACTCTGCTACGCGGAATTTGCGGCCATGATCCCGTTGGCGGGCAGCGCCTACACCTACGCGTATGCCACGCTGGGCGAGATCTTCGCCTGGATCATCGGTTGGGATCTAACCCTCGAATATGCCATGGGAGCGAGCACCGTCTCTTCCGGCTGGTCGAACCATTTTATTGAACTTCTCAATACCCTCCATATAAAAATGCCGCTCTGGCTGGCGTATGACCACTGGACGGCCCTGCGCACCGCGCAATCCACCATTGCCCGCCAGATGGCTCAGGCTTCCGATGCGTCCCTCGTGCCAGGGACCCAGGCTTTCCTGGAGAAGGTCTCGGCCATCACCGCCGCCCACTCTCCCGAACTGATGCAACGGGCGCACGATCTGCTGAACGCGCCGCATCTGTTTGGCGCGGAAGTCGGTTTTAACCTGCCGGCCTTCCTGATCGCCTTGGCAATCACGGCA
This sequence comes from Bryobacteraceae bacterium, assembly GCA_035602155.1. Lineage (GTDB taxonomy): Bacteria > Acidobacteriota > Terriglobia > Bryobacterales > Bryobacteraceae > Bog-159. Next base: position 10,970 of record DATNMW010000096.1, read on the forward strand.
ATCCTGACCATCGGCATCAAAGAGAGTGCGCAATTCAACGCTGTCATCGTTACGATCAAGGTGTCCGTTGTGCTGTTCGTCATCGGCCTCGGCGCCACCTACATCGGCAAGAGCAACTGGGGCTCCGACTGGCACACCTTTGCGCCGTTCGGTGTCTCGGGAATCGGCGCGGGGGCCGCTTATATATTCTTCGCCTACATCGGATTCGACGCCGTCTCGACCACCGCGCAGGAGGCCAAGAACCCGCAGCGGGATCTGCCCATCGGGATTATTGCGTCCCTGCTGATCTGCACCGTCTTGTATATCGCGGTCGCCGCGGTGCTCACCGGCATGGTGCCATGGCGCGAAGTGAATATCGAAGCGCCCATCGCGCGCGCCTTTCTCGACCGCGGGTTGACGGGCGCATCGCACGTGATTACGCTGGGCGCTCTGGCCGGTCTGACCAGCGTAATGCTGGTGATGCTTCTGGGCCAAACCCGCGTGCTCTACTCCATGGCCAACGATGGATTGCTGCCCAAACGTTTCTTCGCGGATATCCACCCCAGGTTCCGGACCCCCTGGAAGAACACGATTCTTGTGGGGACGTTGGCCGCCGTCGTCGGCAGCCTGACACCCATCGACGATATCGGCAAAATGGTCAATATCGGCACGCTGTTAGCCTTCGTCATCGTGTGTATCGCCGTGCTTGTTCTCCGGCACACCGATCCCGACCAGCCGCGGCCTTTCCGTACTCCCTGGATCCCTCTTGTTCCGATCCTGGGCGTCATGTTCAACGGATATATGATGTACAAGCTCGGCTGGATCAATTGGGCCCGCCTGATCGTATGGCTGGTGATTGGGCTGGTCGTGTACTTCTCCTATGGCCGCAAACACAGCCGGGTCCAGGCCGCGCTCAAGTAGCGCGCGCGTTTAGTTTTGGACGGGTACCGGCGACCTGGTCGGCCCTGAGGCTATGCTGGATTGGAAATCCGCATAGATCGAGCATTGCCGCCGAAAAGAATTGGCCCGGGCGCCGCCAGTGCTAAGGCGGGCTGCCTTAATACCCGCGCCGCTTATCCACAATATTGTGCAGCGGCTCGCCCTTCCGGTACCGCTCGAAATTATCCAGAAACAACTGCATGGCGCGCTGCTGCCAGTCGGGAGTGTGATCGGCCGAATGCGCGGATAGCAACAAATTGTCGAGCGCAAAGAATGGATGGCCCGCCGGCAGCGGCTCCTGGTTGAAGACATCCAGCGCCGCGCCGCCGATGCGCTTCTCGCGCAACGCCGCGATCAAAGCGGTCTCATCCACCAACGGTCCTCTGCCCACGTTGATCAGCACGGCTTCCGGCTTCATGGCGCGCAGTTCGGCCTCACCGACGATCCCGCGCGTCTCCGGCGTCAGCGGCGCGCTGAGCACTATGTAATCCGAATGCGCCATCAGGTCGCGCTTGCGGTCCGGTCCGTCCGCCCGCCCTATGCCGACGACCCGTATCCCCATCGCCTCCGCACGCCGCGCCACGGCCTTCCCGATATCGCCCATCCCGATCACGCCCATGGTCTGGCCCGCCACCTCGACTGTATCGAACTGGTCCCAGACGCCCGCTTCCTGGCTGCGCACCATGCGGCGCAATCCTTTGGCGAAGAACAGCACCGCGGCAATCGCGAATTCCCCTAGAATCTCGCTGAAGACCCCGCGCGCATTGGTCAGAGGCACCCCGCTTTCGGCTAGTTCCGGAAACAGCAGCTCATCGAGACCCGCCGAGCGCGAATGGATCCAGCGCACCCGCGGCGCCAAGCGCCACGCCTGCCGCAATAATTCCCGGCTGCCCGTCCAATTCAGAATTACGTCGGCTTCAGGCGCGGCATCCGTGAACGCCTCCATCCGGTTCCCGGCTGCGATGCGGACTCCATCCGGCAGGGCCTCCAGCATGGCCAGGAGAGGATCCGTAGGATCTGCCAACACTAAAACTGTGCTATGGTCCATGAGGAGAAAGCTACCATGTTCGACCTCTCTGTGGAAGTGCCGCTCCTCGGTATGCCGCCATCCCTCGGCCCGCACCATGGGATTCATTGGCTGGAAGGCCAGGGATCGGCCGAGCGCGCTTTCGGCGGATATCGCGCCACCCCTTGAATTCGGCGTGGAATGGACATACATTGAGACTGGAAAGCGGAGGTTTCAGATGAAACTGTCTTTTGCAGTGCCACTTTTCCTGGCGGCCAGTGCGGTGGCGTTCGCGCAACAGACCATGCCGCGGATGACTACCGTCGATCCGGGCACGGGGAAGGCCGGGGATGAGATCACCGTAGCTGGGGAGAATCTGGAAAGGGCGCAGGTGGCCAAGGTGTATTTGACGGATGGGAAGAACGACACCGTGCTGGACTTGACGGAGCAAACCCCCACCAGCATCAAGTTCAAGATCCCCACCAAGGCCGCTGCCGGGCGCTTTGCCCTGATGCTGCTGACCACGGGCAAAGAGCCGAAGCTGATCGAGCAGCCCGTCAAGCTGACCGTCGAGCAGTAGCGGCTAGCTCTTCTCCCGGCGGTACGGGGAGGAGATGTAGCGGCGCGATTCGCGGGCCGCCTCGGCCTCCGGCGCATACGCCATAGCTCTCTTGTATGCCTCGACGGCCAAGCCATGCCGCTGCCTGAGATCGTAGATTTGCCCGACCCGCATCCAGGCCAACACGCCCGTGTTCAGATCCACGTCCTCGGCATGCGCGGTCACCTTCTGCATATTGGCCAGCGCGGCATCCAGGTCGTTGTACCAGAACTGGATGGTCCCCAACTGGTAATAAACCGACTCCCACGGCACGCGCGCATAACCGGGCGCTCCTTGCGTTTTCAACTGCGCCACTTGTTGGACGCAGGCAACGGCTTTCTTGCCATCGCCCAACGCCGCATACATTCCAGCCTGTTCAAAACGCAGCAGGTAGTTGCGCGGAAAGCGGGCGATCAGACTCTCCACCAACGGCAGCGCTTTGGCCGTCTGGCGCTCACGGCGGTAGATCGCGGCCAGGAAGACCTCCGCATCGACGCGATTCAGCGAGCCGTGCGCCGCCACCTGCTCCACGGTATGGATGCCGCGCTCCTTGTCGCCGTGGAAGCCGATCAGAAAACCGACCATCTTATAGTAGGCCGGCAGGCTCCCGATCACGTAGTCGTGCAGGCCCTGCACCAGCCGCGCATCCGCGTTGGACGGATCCAATTCGCTCACCCGGTTATGCAGTTTGCGCGCGGTAGTGGAGTCGTGCAGCGCGCCCACCCAGTCCTTCTGGACCAGGAAAAAATAGTTGGCCCGCAGGCCGTAGGTGATGCCCATGGCATAGAGCGCGCCCGCATCGTTGGGATTCCGGCGGAGGCGCGCCTGCTCCAGGTCCAAAGCCTTTTGGATTTCGCCCAGAAATTGTTTCTTGGTCGCGGGCGATGGATTCAGCTTGGCCCGGCGCAGCAAGGAATTGTTGCCGGTGACCAGTTCGCTTTCGAGCGCGCCATCGCGATACATCTCGCTGAACAGGACCGTTTCGGCCGCGTGGTTGTGCAGGTCCGGGTTATTGGGGTCCTGCGCGATGGCCCGATCGAAATCGGCCAGCGCTTGGTCGAATTCCAGGTTGTAGAAGTGGTTGTAACCGTCGTCGACCAGGCTGCTTCCGGCAAACAGACGCATGGCGACGCATGCGGCTGCGAGGATGGTGATTTTCAACACTCTATTATAAATCGGCGCGGCCTGGTGTCCCGCTCCGGCTAAACAATACTTAGTGCCGGAATATTTTCGCCCTATCAATTCAGTAGGTTGCGCCCGAGAATCCTGATCAAGCACACCATTGCCGCCGAAATCGTCGAAGACCATTGTAGTGGCCGCATTTTTCGAAGACCACCAAGCTATGATCGCGAAGAGAAGAAAAGAGGACAACAGTGCAACACACAATCAAGACACCAACCGGCATGCCGCGTTTGGCACGCCAAAACGGCAACGAATGGGGAACTATCTGTATGATGCGGCCGGCAATCCCGTCCATGGCTCCGGGACGCAAATTGAGCGAGATTCGGAGGGCAATTCGATCTACGACTGTCCGCACTGTGGCAGACACTGGGTTCGTAGCGACAAAGTGAAGGACATGGAAAAGTACGTGCGAAGGGGCGGCCGCAAGCTTCCACGGCGTGCTTCACAAACGATTAGTCGCGGAGCGCCCAAGGAATTGTGAGGTACAGCCAGCAGCGCTCAGGGCTGTACCGGGATGAACGCGTCTCCTTGGCTCTGGACTCCGCCGACCGTGGCGACCACCAAAGCGTCTCCGTCGACTAGGCTGGGCGGCACAATCACGTCCCAGAATCGCGACGCTCCTGCCTGCAAGGTTCTGCTGGTACTCCAGACCCCTATCCATGGTCACGAAGATTTCGAAGCCGGCTTTCTCCGCGAGGTCGAGCAGGTAGCCGTATTTCTTGCCGGCCAAACCTGCTTCGGGTACGGTGTGGCACTCGTGATCGGGCAGGCTGTATTTGAGCTTCCGTGGGACGCATTCGTCGAGGAGGACTTTCATCCAAGCTGGCCAACAAGTACGGACTTGGCAAGTTCCAACGCGGCAATCGCGGCTTCACTGGTGACGGTGGGAAAGTCGTCGATGAACTCGCTCAGGGTTTGTCCCCCTCCAGGTAGTCCAGTAGCGCTTGAAAAGGAACACGCGTGCCGCTACCGCCGTACTTTGCGCATCCAGCCGCCCCACGAAAGGCCCGCCCGCGCCGTCAAAACGCCTAATACGACTGCCATCGCCATCCGAGCCCAGAAATGGAGGGCGTCCGGCTCTACTTGCGTGAAGACGTTGCGCACCCAGTCGATGTCGTTGGGAACGAAGAACGGGAAGTAGCTCGAACCGAAGACCCAGTTGCGCGCCGCCGGCGTCATCAGAAAATCGGCGAACGGCCACTGCGCCGCTGCCAACGCGATCACGAAGATGGGGGCCATGGCCGCGGCGCGCGCCCAATAGCTCCAGCGTTGCCAGTAGGGGCGCGTCAGATCCAGGACGAATGCGGGAACGATGACCAAAATCGGAAAATCCGGCGGCACGAAATGGGTCACGTGTTGGTAGACGGGGCCCAGCTTGGGCTCCGCCGGGAACAGCGGCAGAATCCAAACATAAAGCAGGTTCAGCGTTGTGTAAATGCCTGTGACCACGGTCCCCGCCCAACGGTAATCCGTCATGCGGTACAGCCCGGACAGAAAGAAGCACGCTCCCAGCGTCATCAGCATGTAGAACAGCGCGCTGTGCATGTAATTGCGCGTCAGGAATTCCTGAAAGATGCCGAACGACGTGACCAGCAGGAAGGTGTAAGTATACAGCATGAGCGCCTGCAGCTTGCTGCGCAGCGCGCCCTCCGCCTGGCTCAGATGACCCATGATCAGCAGCAGCGTTCCGATGCGGATGACCAGCATGCCGAAAATCAGCAGCACGTGCGGCGGGCTGAGGACCTTCACGTCCAGGCCGTAAGCGTCGTGCCACCAGTTGTCGAACGGCGCCGATGTGATCATGGCTACGCCGCCCCAAGCGCAGACGAATGCCCCGAGCGGTCCGCGGAAGCCCCACATGCGAACCGATCCCCACTGGGCGGTCGCCGAGTGCCCGAACGAATTCGCCAGGATTAAGTACCCGCAGGAAATGCCGGCCAGGATGCCGCACAGATAAATCAGCATGTGCGGGGCGGTCCAGAAGGTATCGCGGCCGATGCTTTTGTGCCAGGAGATATCCCAAATACCGCCGATCGAGGCGGAGGTGATCGCGATTACGCAGGTCGAGATGTACCAGGGGACGGACGCCGTGCGTTCGGCGGCATGTTCCGTCCAGGCGATTGCAGCGCTCTGAGCCATATATCAAGTCTACCTTGGCGCGAGGCAAACACAAGCCGGCTAGGCAGCCCGCAAATGTTATGATGGCCGGTGACCGCCATGCAGCCAGCGCGTCCGTTGGCCCTGATTACCGGCGCTTCGAGTGGTATTGGCGCTACTTTCGCCCGTCAACTGGCCGCGCGCGGGTACGATTTGGTGCTGGTTGCCCGGCGCAGGGACCTGCTGGAGCAGCAGGCCCGCGCCATCCGGGACGCCTATTCCGCGCAGGCAGAGATCCTGACGGCGGATCTGACGCGCGACGCGGATTTGAAGGCCGTCGAGGACCGCATCGCCGCCGCACCGAATCTTGAGTTCCTGGTCAATAACGCCGGATTCGGTATCGTCGGGCGCTTCATTTCGGTTCCCTTGGACGGCCAGGATCGGATGCACCGGCTCCACGTTCTGGCCCCCCTGCGGCTGATGCACGCCGCACTGCAAGGCATGGTCGCCAGAAAACGCGGCAACATCGTCAATGTGTCGTCGGTTTCGGGCTTCGGACAAAATCCCGGCAGTATCGGCTATTCCGCGACGAAAACATGGATGACCAGTTTCACCGAAGGCATCTACATGGAGCTGAAGAGCATCGGCTCGCCGGTGCGGGTACAGGCGTTGTGCCCCGGCTTCACGCTCTCCGGGTTCCACGACGTCATGCATTTCGACCGCAAGGCGATTCCCGCCTGGATGTGGATGTCCGCGGACGAGGTTGTGGACGCCTCGCTACGCGCCCTGGAGCGCGACCGGTTGTTCGTGATCCCAGGCTGGCGGTATCGCCTGCTGGTTTTCCTGATGCGCGCGTTTCCGCGGCCTTTGTATCACTGGCTGTCCATCCAGTACGCGCGGGGAACTGGGCGGGCGTAAAAGCAGAAGACAGGAGACAGAAAACAGGAGACAGGAGACAGAAGTCGCATGCATCGCTGCACGGCGCCGGTTGCCATTCTGTCTTCCGACTCCTGACTTCTTTCTTCTGCCTTTCTCACTCAAACCGTAGCGCCTTCATCGGATCCACGCGCGTCGCGCGGCGCGCCGGCACTAACGCCGCCACCAGCGACACCGCCAACAGCGCCAGCGACACGCCGCCGATGGTCAGCGGATCCCGCGCGCTCACCTGGAACAGCATGCCGCTCAAAATTCTGCCGGCCGCCAACGCGCCTAGAATGCCCACCGCAAGCCCCGCCGCCACCGGACGAATCCCTTGCCACAGCACCATCCGCTGCAGGCCGGCCGTGCCCGCGCCCAAGGCCATACGGATGCCCATCTCCGTGCGGCGGCGCGCCACCGAATACGACACCACGCCGTAAATACCGAAGCCGGCCAAAGCCAGCGCGGCGGCGGCGAACAGCATCACCAGCATCATCTGGAAGCGGCGCTGCGCCACCGATTCCGACATCACTTCCCGCAGCGTCCGCATCTCCGGAACCGGTACATCCGGGTCCACTTGGTGAATCGCTTCGCGTATACCCGCCGCTATGCCGCGCGGGTCCATCGCAGTGCGCACCAGCAGCGAGGCCGACAGCCGCGGGCGCTGCCAGTAGGGAACGTAAACGATCAACGCCGGGTCTTTATCCAGGCTGGTGCTGCGAATGTCCGCCGTCACCCCGACCACTTCCTCCAGCTTGTTGTTGTGTTGCATGCGGCGTCCCATCGCGCTCCGGCCGGGCCACAACCGCCGCGCGGTCCCCTGCGAAACGATCGCTACTCTGCGATTGCGCTGGCTATCGTCGAACGGGCGCCCCTCGCGGAACGGGATGCGCAGCGTTCTGAAATAGTCCGGACTCACAAATCGCACGTTGACCATGGGCCGCTCGAACATCGGGCGCGGGTCGCCTTCGGCGGCGGCCAGGTCGAGCCAGGTTTCCCCTTGCAGGGGAAGCGCGGAGACCAGGCTGGCAGAGAGCACTCCAGGCAGCGGCCGCGTCTTCTCCAGCAGGCGATCGAAAAACGCGGCCTGCTGCGCTTCCTCAGCGTACTTGGCAGGCGGCGCCTTTATGCGCACGGCCAGTACGCGCTCGATATCGAAGCCTTTGTCCACGTGCATCAGCCGTAGGAAGCTGGCCATCAGCAGGCCGGCGGTAATCAGCAGCACCGCGCTGAGTGCCGCCTCCACTCCCACCAGCACGCTGCGCAGCCGCACTCCGCGCCGGCCCTCGGTATTCGTATAGTTGCCCGACCTCAGCGCTTCCTGTGGATCCGCCGCGGCGCCGCGCAACGCGGGCAGGATGCCGAACACCAAGCCTGTGACGATCGAGACCAGCAGGGCGAAACCTAACACGCGCCCGTCCAGCCCCACCTCGTTCAAGCGCGGCAGATCCAGCGGCGCCGCGCCCACCAGAAGCTTTACGCCCCAAGCCGCCAGAGCGATGCCCAGTGCGCCGCCCGCCAGCGCCAGCACCAGGCTTTCCGTCAACGCTTGACGCACGAGCTGCGCGCGGCCCGCTCCCAGAGCCGTGCGAATGGCCGATTCGCGCGCGCGGCCGGCGGCGCGCGCCAGCGAAAGATTCGCCAAATTCACGCACAGGATCAGCAGCACCGCGCCCACGGCGGCCAGCACCACCAGCAATCCGCGGCGCGATTGCCCCACGATATTCTCCTGCAGCGACGACATCTCGGCGTGCAGGTCCATTTTCTCGGGGATCCGTTTGGAGATCTCAGCCTGGATCACGTTCAGTTCGGCGAGGGCCTTCTGCGGACTCACCCCCGGCCGCAAGCGCGCGATGGCCGCCCAATTGTAATCGCCGGTAATTTCTTCGAAATCGTCTTTTGAGTAGCCCAACGGCTGGAACACGTCCGTTTTGGCGCCCCAACTCTCGCGATCGGGGAACTGGAATCCGGGCGGCAGTACCCCGACCACTACGTGCGGCAGTCCGTTCAGCGTGATCTTCCGGCCGACGATTGCGGGGTTGGCGCCGAACCGCCGCTTCCACAGCGAGTCGGAAATGACCGCCACTTGATCGTGCCCCTCGGGATCTTCCTCGTCCAGGAAGCCGCGTCCCAATTGCGGGTTGATGCGCAGAACCCGGAAGACGCTCGCGGAGACCAGCGCGCCATTCAGTAGTTCAGGCTCGCCCGCGCCCGTGAGAGTAGGCGCGGACGTTTCCATAATGGCGATCGATTCCAAGGCCGTCGAGCGCTGGCGCCATTCGTAATAATGGCTGAAGTTGACCGGCAGGCTCGGATATAGGTGCGCCAGCTTGGGCACCACTTCGCGGATGATGAACAGCCGTTCCGGATCGCGGTAGGGCAGGGGGCGCAGCAGCACACCGTTCACTACGGAAAAGATGGCGGTATTGGCGCCGATTCCCACCGCCAGGCTCAGCACGGCCATGGATGCGAAGCCCCGCTCGCGCAACAGGGTTCGGAAAGCGTAGCGAATGTCATTCCACATGGAGATCCTGACAGTAATACGTTCGAAGCCGCGGCCGGTTCCGAAAAGTAAGGCTTATAATCACATTTAGTCCACCGCCGATAAGCAATATGTGGATACGTACTCCCAACAGATGGACTTCTCATTCGAGGATGCTATGACGAAGCCCGTCAAAAACGCGGCCCCGCCTGGAAACCGAAAGCGAGGTAGTTGCGGCTGCGGTCGCGCTCGGCGCTCTCCGGCTACCCGATGTGTCATCCGAGGAGATGGCGCTGATCCGCCGCGTCGATGCCCCTCCGGCCTGCACGGCAGAGTACTTGAAGCGCGAAATCCAGCGGAAGCGCGATCCGCTCGGCGACGCGTTCGCCGTTCTGCGAACGCCCGCGGAACGCCGCGAACGGGGCGCCACATATACTCCTTTCGCAATTGTTGAAGCTATGGTGAATTGGGCGGCGGCGTTTCAGGCTGCCGCAGCTCCCGAGCGGGAACGCGTAGTCGACCCCGGCGTAGGTTCCGGACGATTTCTCCTCGCCGCCGGCCGCAAGTTTCCCAAAGCCGAGTTGATTGGCATCGACATTGACCCCGTGGCCACCTTAATCGCCCGTGGCAATCTGGCGGCGGCCGGATTTGAGAGCCGATCGCGGATTCTGCTTGCCGACTACCGTACGGTGAAGCTGCCCCTCACGAAGGGCCGGACTCTTTACGTGGGGAACCCGCCATACGTACGGCATCACCTGCTCCCGGCCAAATGGAAGCGGTGGCTGACCACGGAAGCGCGCGGCCTCGGGTACGAGGCAAGCCAACTTGCGGGGCTGCATGTGCATTTCTTTCTAGCCACCGTGTTGCAAGCCAAGGTGGGCGATTTCGGCTCCTTCATCACCGCAGCCGAATGGCTGGACGTCAACTACGGGCGCCTCATGCGCGCGATGTTCCTCAACGGACTGGGTGGCCAAAGCCTTACCGTCGTCGAACCCACGGCCCGGCCGTTTGCCGATGCCGCCGCGACGGCGGTGATCAGCACCTTTCAAATCGGATCGAAGGCGAAAAGCATTCAGATCCGGCGGGTCGATAATGCCGGCCAAATCGAACCCTTCCAGGGCGGCTTGGTGGTGCGTCGCGGCCGGCTGGAAAGGGAGGCTCGCTGGTCGCACCTGACGCAGCGAACTAAAGCGGTTCCGACCGGCTTCGTGGAACTCGGCGAGCTGTGCCGGGTCCATCGTGGTCAGGTAACCGGAGCGAACCGCGTGTGGATCGCAGGGAAGCATAGCTTGGGTTTGCCGGAGCGAGTCCTTTTTCGCAGCGTGACGAAGGCGCGCGAACTGTTCCAGGCAGGCCGCGCTCTGTCCGACAAATCCAGCCTTAGGGACGTTATCGACCTCCCTGTGGATCTCTCGGCGTTCGATCGCGAAGAGCGCAAGGCCATCGACCGCTTCCTAAGACTCGCCAAGGCAGCCGGCGCATCCGAAGGATACGTGGCCGTGAATCGGAAGGCTTGGTGGTCGGTCGGCCTGAAAGCTCCGGCGCCGATCCTGGCTACCTATATGGCGCGCCGGCCGCCCGCGTTCGTCCGCAACCCGATCGAGGTGCGGCATATCAACATCGCCCATGGACTTTATCCCCGCGACCCGCTGCCGCCGGAGGTCCTGGACAGGCTGGCGGCATATCTCGGGCAGGCCACCGATGTGCGCCAAGGGCGGACCTACGCTGGCGGATTGACGAAGTTCGAACCGCGCGAGATGGAGCGCCTTTTGGTTCCGGGACCCGAACTGCTCTTGCAGGCTGAAGGATGATCGCGCCGCCTAAATGGACCGACGACCAACTTGAAGCCGGCATACAAGTTGCGACCGGCATCTTCCGCCGTGAACGCATGCGCGAGCCGCTGGAATCTTATCTTCAGGCTTTCGCGCTTTACGAGGGCTTCGTCGGCGATCTCCTCGCCGTCAGCGCCGATTTGAAGGAGATCGATCGACGCGCAACTGACGTTTTGACCAATCCGGACCTTTTGGAAGCATTCCGGTATTTCGCCGGCCCGCCCTTGTCAGCCGACGACCTCAAGACTTTGAGCGAAGGCGTCTTAAGCCCGGCCCGCCTGCGCAAAGATCCTGACATGGTGCGTCGGATTGTTGAAATCGTGCGCATGGGGCTGGACCGCCGCCGTTTCCCTTGGATCCCTGAAAACCGCGAACCCACTGCCGAGGAACGCGCGGCGGCTGTGCTGGCGTCCGCAGCGCTGATGGCGGCCCGAAGCGTGGGAACTGCCCGGCGTAATGAAGACAAGGAAGAGCAGGAATTTATGGTCGCCAATGCTCTCGGCGGCGCGGGTATGGACAGAGTCGGCACCAGGCCGATTCCTACGCTGAACCTCGCCCCCAACGCGGGCGAGTTCTGCATGGAAAGCATGTTGGGCACGCGCAAGGCGGATATCGTGGTACGCCTCTGGGACCACCGTATCATGCCGATCGAGTGCAAGGTTTCGAATTCCGCCCTGAACTCGATCAAGCGCCTCAACAACGATGCCGCCGTGAAAGCCGAAACCTGGACCAAGGATTTCGGCACACGCAACATCGTGCCCGCCGCGGTGATCGGCGGGGTATACAAGCTGCGGCATCTCTCTGATGCCTTGCAGCGCGGCCTCACGCTCTTCTGGGCGCATGACCTTCAGGCTCTCGTGTTATGGATCGGGCAGACGCGCTGAGATGCCTGGCTAGGCCGCAAATCGGATGACCTCGAGTTCCGCTGACCCGTCCACGCCGGCCAGCAGTTGATCGACGCGCGACATGATTGCCTGCTCCAGTTCCGCTTCGCCGCACTGGTCGCACTGAAGCACGGGAAGCGACTTGAAGATTACGATCGCGGAATCGCCGATCTTGAAAGGCAGATCCGTGACTCGCGATTCCAGTAGTCCCCCGCAAACTCGGCATCTCATGTTGTCCTCCTGACGCGTAATCCATTATCCCACTTGCTAGGGCGTGGAACGTACATCGTAACGACCCGGACATTGTCGCCTTCTACATCAGTTGCAATCTGCGCATGGAAGACAATTCCCTCAGACTCGCCCCTTACCAGAAAACTCGGCAAGTACTTATCCAGGTACGTTTCGATGATCTCCAGTGTTGCAAGCGCCCCGCGAAGGATCCCGGCCGTTAAGGTGCGTTGCTCAAGCCGCATCGCCACGTGATATGTCCAGCGGACGCGTCCGCTAAATATGCACTCCTTGATGAAGGCAAGGGGCGCATCCGGTACATGAGCCCTCGGCAAACTCAATTATAAAACATCTCCGCCGTTCATAGCGCCTTCACAAGGTGCCACTCGCCGGGCCGCCCTGCAAGCCATCGCCGGCCGATGTACAATTTAGGAAGTAGCCAGCGCCGTGCCGTTTAAACACCGCTATGATCTTCAAAGGCATTTCGTGAGGCACGGGAGCGAGTTTGGAGCCACGACGGCCGATGAGTATGAACGGTTGGCCGACGCTTTTATGATGGGGCCGTTGCGAGAGGGAGCCCTGGAATGCACTCGGGACGGAGATCTGGTACGCTTTGACCCAAGAACGTATGAATTCGGCGTGCTGACGAGGGACGGCCGAATCGCGACCTTTATGGTCATAAGAAAGTTGCCGGCCGGCCGGCAAACGCCTTTGGAGTATTTTCAGTCTAATTGTAAGTGAGGGCCTGAACACATGCATCTCTGCCCAGTCTGTGGGTATGATCGGCTGGAAGACCCGCCCGAGAACTTCATCATCTGCCCATCGTGTGGGACTGAGTTCGGATACGACGATGCCCTCGCTAGCCACGCCGACCTGAGAGCCAAATGGCTTCGGGACGGGGCGCAGTGGTGGAGCACCGTCGATCCAAAACCAGAGCACTGGGACCCACGGCAACAGTTGGATGCCGTGATGTCCTCCGGGTAGCGTCGTTAACGGCCATCGTGCGCGCGGCCACAGCCTCGCAACCTTGCGCACACCACCGCTACAATAAGAAAGTGACAGGTCACGACATCCGACAGCGTTTCCTCGACTTCTTCGCCACCCGCGGCCACCACGTGGTGCGCAGTTCCTCGCTGGTCCCCGCGAACGATCCGACGCTCCTGTTCGCCAACGCCGGCATGAACCAGTTCAAGGATGTCTTCCTGGGCCTCGAAAAGCGCGACTACTCGCGCGCCACCACTGCTCAGAAATGCGTGCGCGCGGGCGGCAAGCACAACCACCTGGAAAACGTCGGCTACACCCGCCGCCACCTCACTTTCTTCGAAATGCTGGGCAATTTCTTGTTCGGCTATTACTTCAAGGCCGAAGCCATCGAGTTCGCCTGGGTCACCAGGGACTACGGCATGGCCGCCGATCGCCTCTACGTCACCGTTCCACGAGGACGCCGCCGCCGAGCAGCTCTGGCAGAAGGTACTGGCGACCACAGGGCGTTCGTAGACGCTCGCGGATGAGAAGATTTCAAGAGATGATGAATACTCTTACAATCGACGGAGTTATCGAACTGGTGGCCAAAACGCCGGAGCAGGCCCTGTTCGACTGGAAAAGGGATTTTGTCGTGCCAGTCGACGACGAAAAGAAGGGTGAGTTGATCAAAGACCTCGCGGCGGTCGCCAACGCCTGCGCGTCGTCGTATGGCTATATCCTGTACGGGGTCTCGCCGGGAAGTCCCGATCCCATCGTGGGCACCACGCAGACGTATGACGACGCGAAGCTGCAGCAGCTCGCCAACGGCAAAATCGAGCCTCTTCCGGAGTTTCTTTATTACGAAGTATCCACGGGACCGAAAGTCGTCGGCGTACTTCAGGTGAAACCGACGCGCCGACGGCCGCACATCATTCGCGTGGATCTCGGCAAGATCCGCAAAGGGCAGATCCCAATTCGCCGCGGGTCGTCGACAGACGGCATCACGATAGCCGATCTATTCGAATTCTTCTACGGCCAGACCAGCGGCTATTTTCCGGGAGTCGTGGAACGGCTCCATGTGCCCTCGCGGAACATGGAGGCCCAGGCCGCCTATCTGCGCGAGCTGAGAAGCGGGCGCCAGCAGGCGGAGCGCGATATGGAGATGATCACCGGCGTTAAGTTGCGATAGGAAGATCCGGAAGAGGAGGCGTATGCCAGTCGCAGTTGACGACGTTGAGACTCTACAACGGCATCTCGAAGGTGTGCTCCGCCGTGCGGATCACCACGCGACCAACGTCCGACTTGTCGTGTTGACGCTGGCAAGAGCCATCGTTCTTTTCAAGCAACCGGGGACGCACATCGAGGTCCTCGCGCGGCACGGCGATCTGAAGAATGCCCTTTGGGTCTACATCGGCGGATCGCGATATGCGTTTTCTTATGACCACGAAGCTGCGGGCATCGTCTTAAAACGCGGTGGAAACCAGGGAGCGGCGTTAGCTACGTTCAACAACTCGACCGGGCCGGCGGAAATTTTGCAGATCTTCGAGACGCTGGCCCAGGCTGACGGCGGCAGGCATCCGTGACCTTCGACAGCATCGTGGGCATTATCGTTTCGGCTGCGTCGGGGGCCGCCGCATCCGGGTTGCTGATGTGGCTTTTCAAGGAATGGCTGAGTACCCGCCTGAAGGCCAGCATTCAACATGAATACGACCGAAAGCTCGAAACGTACAAGGCACAACTGAAGACGGAACAGGATCTGGCAGTCCTAGACATCAAAACGGCGCTCGCACGTGAAGCGGCGTTCCATGCGGCTGCCCACGCTTCCTTTGCTGAAGGGCAGAAGGCATCGATGGAACGAAAATTGAGCGCGGTCGATAAGCTCTGGAACTGCGTCCCGCAGTTTCGCGCGAGCTTGCCGCCGGTCCTCATGGTCATGGATGTTATGACCGTCGATGAGTATAAGGGAGCCAAGGATCACCCTCAATTCAGGGCACTGGCCGGCGATGTGTCGCCGGAAAAAATCGCAACGCTTGCTCCGAAGTCCATCGAAGAGGTGCGGCCCTTTGTTGGGGAATACATGTGGGCAGTCTTCTATTGCTACCAAACGATCCTGATCCGTATATTGGTGCTGTTGCAGCTAGGACGGACTGATGCTGAGAAAATCGAATGGTATAAAGACGCCGGCACTCGGCAGGTAATCGCAGCAGTCCTCGCGCGGGCGGAGATGGAAGAGTTCGACAACGCTGACTTTGCCAAAATAACCTGGCTTCAACGACGGCTGGAGTCGAAGCTCCTCGCAGCCGCGCGGAAAATCATTTCCGGCGAGAACTTCGGTGCCGAGGCGCTGGATCAGGCCAAGCTGATTCAGGAGCGCATTGCTCAACTTTCGGCAGAGGGGCAGCTTCGGAACCAGGCGTTGGGCCAGTCCCGATGACCATTCTGAAACTCGATCAGATCTGGATGCGCTCCACCTCGAAGAGCGAGATCTCGTCACTTCTTCGGTCGCAAGACCTGCGTCGTCCGCGGTGACTCGTGGTTGGCGACGTGGTGCGCGACTTCGAGCTTGCCGCTATTCTTCAGGTACGCGGTGATGCCGGGAGCGCGGAACGTGTGGTTTCCGATCCTAGTCTCGATGCCGGAAGCGTCCGCGCAACGCTGAATCATCCGGTAGGCGTCCTGCTGCCACATGGCATTGCCGGTTAGCGCGCCGGTCTTGCCGGCTGCCGTCCGGAGCAAAGGGATCTCCGGCGATGCCGGCCGCTCCGATGTACTCATCGAGGACCCGCTCCAGGTTGTGGTGGCGTGGACCTCGCGTTGTTGAAGGAGCATTGTCACGTGATAGGTCCAGGGGACGCGCCTTCCCAAGAATGCACTCCTTGATGAACGCAAGAGGCGCATCCGGTACATGAGCCCTTGGCAAATCCGATTATAGAACGTCGCGCCGCCGTACCAGCCGTCCAACGCCGCGCGCGTCACCGCTACAATGAAAAAGTGACAGGTCACGACATCCGACAGCGCTTCCTCGACTTCTTCGCCGCGCGCGGCCACCGCATCGTGCGCAGCTCCTCGCTCGTCCCCGCGAACGATCCCACGCTGCTGTTCGCCAACGCCGGCATGAACCAATTCAAGGACGTCTTCCTGGGCCTCGAAAAGCGCGACTACCCCCGCGCCACTACGTCACAGAAATGCGTGCGCGCGGGCGGCAAACATAACGACCTGGAAAATGTGGGCTACACCCGCCGCCACCACACTTTCTTCGAAATGCTGGGCAATTTTTCGTTCGGCGATTACTTCAAGGCCGATGCCATCCAGTTCGCCTGGGACCTTGTCACCAAGGACTACGGCTTGCCCAAGGATCGCCTGTACGTCACCGTCTTCCGCGAAGATGACGACGCCGAGCAGCTTTGGCAGAAAGTAGCGGGCGTGCCCAAGGAACGCATCTTCCGCCTCGATGAGAAGGACAATTTCTGGCAGATGGGCGAGACCGGACCGTGCGGTCCGTGTTCGGAAATCCATTACGACCTGGGGATCGAAGCCGCCGAGCCGGGCCACGAGCACGAAGCTTTTCCCAGCGACGCCGGCGGCCGTTTCGTTGAAATCTGGAATTTGGTCTTCATGCAGTTCGACCGCGATTCCAATGGCGTGCTGACGCCCTTGCCGCGCCCTTCCATCGATACCGGCATGGGCCTGGAGCGCGTGGCGGCCGTACTGCAAGGCAAGCTGTCGAATTACGATACGGACCTGATCCATCCCATCATCGCGCGCGCCGCCGACATGTTCGGCGTGTCCTACGGCGCGGATGCGCGCGTCGATACGGCCCTGCGCATCGCCGCCGACCACAGCCGCGCCACTACTTTCCTGATTCACGATGGCGTCCTGCCCGCCAACGACGGCCGCGGCTATGTGTTGCGCAAGATCATGCGCCGCGCCATGCGGCATGTCCGCATGATCGGCGTCGAAGAGCCGTTCCTCTACAAGCTGACCGGCGAAGTGGCCGAGTTGATGCGGCCCGCCTATCCCGAGCTGATGGAGAGCGTGCAGCGCATCGCCCGCATCGTGAAGGATGAAGAGCACCGCTACGCGACCACCTTCCTGGTGGCCGAGCGCATGTTCAACGACGAAGTGAAATCGCTGGCCGGAAATGTGATTCCCGGCGCGCTGTCCTTCAAGCTGTACGACACTTTCGGCCTGGCGCTCGATGAGCAGGAAGACATGGCGCGCGACCAAGGTCTGGCCATCGACCGCGAAGGCTTCGACCGCGAAATGGAGCAGCAGCGCGAGCGCGCCCGCGCAAGTTGGAAAGGCGCGGAAAAAGGCGCCAAGGCTTTCGTCGCGCCCGCCTATCACGAGCTGGTCGCGCAGGGCCGCACCAAGTTCCTGGGCTACGACGAACTGACCGCCACTTCGCACGTGCTGGGATTGCTCGTCGAGCGCGAGCTGCGCGACGAAATCGGCCCCGGCGTGGAAGCGGAACTCGTGCTCGACCGTACGCCCTTCTACGCCGAAACCGGCGGCCAGGTGGGCGACCGCGGCAGTCTGTTCGCCCTGAACGGCGATAAAGTCGGCGATGTGCTGACGGCTTATCCGGCAGTGCCCGGCCTGACCGTGCATCGCATTTTCACCACGGCGCCTATCCGCGTGGGCGACGAGTTGCGCACGGAGGTCGCCGAGCCGCAGCGCCTCTCCACCATGCGCAACCATACCGCCACGCATTTGCTGCACGCCGCGTTGCGCCGGGTTTTAGGCACGCACGTCAAGCAGGCTGGCAGCGTAGTCGAGCCGCCGCGCCTGCGTTTCGATTTCACGCATTATGCCGCCATGGACAGGGCCGAAATCGAAGAGGTCGAACGCCTGGTGAACGAGCAGATCCTGCGCAACAGCGGTGTCGAAACCAAGGTGCTCCCGCTCGAACAGGCCGTGGCCACCGGGGCAATGGCTTTGTTCGGCGAAAAATATGGCGACCAAGTGCGCGTAGTTTCCGTACCCGATTTCAGCAAGGAGCTGTGTGGCGGCACGCACGTGCGGCGCACCGGCGATATCGGCGTCTTCAAAATCGTCTACGAAGGCAGCATCTCGGCAGGAGTGCGCCGCATCGAAGCCATAACGGGCGAGGGCGCGGTTCGCCAGTATCAGGACCTTACGGGAACGCTGCACCGGCTTTCAGAATTGCTGCGCGCCTCCGAGCCCGATCTGGTTGAGCATGTGGAAAAGATGCTGGCCCGCGAGAAAGCCCTGGAGCACGAAAAGCGCGATCTCCTGAGCAAGCTGGCGCAGTCCGCGGCGGGGGCCCTGGAAAGCCAGGCGCATACCGTGAATGGCTCGCATGTGCTCGCTGCCCAGGCGGACGGCCTGGATCGCCAACAGATGCGTGAGTTGGTGGATGCCTTGCGCAACAAGTGGAAGAGCGCCGTGGTGGTGTTGGCGTCCCTCGAAGATTCCACCGTGTCCATCGTTTCCGCCGTGACCAAAGATCTCACATCCAAGGTGCATGCCGGCAAACTCGCCGCGGCGCTGGCGCAAGCCGTTGGCGGCAAAGGCGGCGGGCGTCCCGACATGGCGGAAGGCGGCGGTAAGGATCCCGCGGCTCTGCCCGCCGCGCTCGAGCGCGTCTACGCTGAAGTCGAGAGCAAGCTGTGAGCCGGTTCGACGTCCTCGTAGTCGGCGCGGGTCCTACCGGTCTGGCTTGCGGTATCGAACTGCAGCGGCGCGGCATCCGCACCGTGTTGATCGAAAAAGGTTGCGTGGTGAATTCTCTCTACAACTACCCGACCAACATGGTCTTCTTCACCACGCCGGAACTGCTCGAAATCGGCAACATCCCCATGACCAGCCTCAACGAGAAGCCCAACCGGCATGAGGCGTTGAAATACTACCGCCGCGTGGCGGACCACTTCAAGCTGGATATTCACGATTACGAACGAGTTACGAACATTGCCGGACAGGATGGCGCCTTTCAGGTGTTTACCACCGACCGGCTGGGTTGCCATCATACCTACACGGCGCGCAAAGTCGTCCTGGCTACCGGGTACTACGACGTACCAAACTTATTGGGTGTTCCCGGCGAAGAACTCGGTAAGGTTCTTCACTATTATAAGGAACCGCACCCGTACTATAACCACGATGTGGCCGTGATTGGCGCCAAGAACTCGGCTGCAATCACTGCATTAGAACTGTTTTGGACCGGCGCCCGAGTTACACTGATCCATCGTGGCCCCGCTATCTCCGAAAAAGTAAAGTACTGGATCAAACCAAATATAGAAAACCGTATCAAATGCGGAGAGATCCAGGCGTACTTCAATTCACAGGTTGTGGAAATCCGGCCCGACTCCATCGTTTTGGCGACCCCGGAGGGCGAAGCCGTGTTGAAAAACGATTTCCTGTTTGCATTGACGGGCTACAGCCCCGATCTCAACTTCTTGAATTCCATAGGCATCTCGCTCGATCCCGAAACGCAGAAGCCGCGCAGCGATCCGCAAACATTGGAGAGCGAGCGGCCCGGAGTTTACCTGGCAGGCGTCATCGTGGCCGGCATGCATACGAACGAGATCTTCATCGAGAACGGTCGCTTCCACGGCAAGCAGATCGCGGACGCGGTCGCCGCCAAACTTTTCACTTGAAACATTTTCGCGGCAATTCTCACTATTCTATGTAGGCTGCTTTGCGGCCCGGTCGCACATCCGATTTTCATCTCACTGTGCATTTGAAACCAATAGCTATGTTTTCGTATCTAAACAAATGAAGGGGTTCGCGGCTATGTTCAACAATTTACTAAATATCTTTCTGGGATGTTCTCACCGCAGGACGACGTTCCCCATCACGCCTTCGCGGAGAGCCGGCTTCTTACCGGCTCCCGGCCAACGCCACTGTACCTATGTCGTTTGCTTAGATTGCGGCAAGGAATTTGGTTACAATTGGACTGAAATGCGCATCGGCGATCCCGTCGCCGCTGCGGTAACCGCGGAAGCCGCATTCTCCACCGCGCACCGCTAACGCCTTTGTGGGGCAGGTTTTCAACCTGCAGGCCGATTGTGAATCGGCCTTTGTTTTGCATGCCCGCCGTTGAGGGCTCCCCGCAACCCATGCGATCGGAATTCTGATACCATCCGGTCCATGTTGATCCTCGCCGCCATCCTGGCCATCTTCGTCTACGGCATGATTGCCGCCATGCTGGGCACCATCCTGCCCGATCTCTCCGCGCGCTTTCACTTGACCCCCAGCCAGCTTGGCCAAATCGCATTCACGCAGGCGCTGGGCCTGATCATCGCGTCCATTGGCGTCGGCCCCCTGATCGATAACGAGGGCAAAAAGGCCGGCTTGGTGCTGGGGTTGGCCCTGATCACCCTGGCGCTCTTCGCCCTGCCACAATCCAAGGGCTTCGGCAGCATTAGCGTCTACCTGTTCTTGCTGGGCTTGGGAGGCGGCATCATCGTCACCGCCGCCAACGCCTTGGTCAGCGACATTAGTCAGGACCGCCGCGCCACCACGCTCAATCTGCTGAATCTGTTTTTCGGCCTCGGAGGCTTGGCCACTCCATTCCTGTCCGCGAATCTGCTGCGCCGTAACTCCGTCCGCCTATGCTACACGGTCGCGGTACTTACAGCTATTACGCTGGTGGTCCACATCCTCACGCCCATGCCGCCGCCCAACGGCGCGCGCAGCTTCGTCTTTGCCGATGTCGGACCCGTTTTGGGCAAGCCACTGCTTTTCCTGCTGGCGCTCTTCTTGTTCTTATACGTCGCCTGCGAAGTGGGTGTATGGAATTGGCTGGCGCAACACCTGATCGCGCAAGGCATCCCCGAGTCGCGCGCGCTGAACATCCTATCGCTGGGCTTCGCGCTCGGTCTGCTGATCGGCCGTGTGGCGGTTTCGCCCATCCTGATCAGCGTGCCCGCGCCGCTGGTCACACTGGCGGCAGCCATTCTGATGACCATCACGACATTTCTCATGCTTAAGACCAGCAGCCCCGGCGTGGCCGGGATACTGGTGTTTCTGGCGGGTGTTTCGATGGCGCCCGTATTCCCCACTACGCTGGCCATGGTCGGCGACGCATTCCCGCGCATGACCGGTACCGCCATGGGCGTGGTCATCACCCTGGGCTGGTGCGGCTTGGCCGTCAGTTCGCGGATCATCGGCGCGATCGGAGGCGGAGATCCCAGGCGCCTGAAGAAGGCGTTGCTGTTAATTCCGTCGGCTTCGGCGATCATGGTGGTGGTAGCTGTGGCGATCCGGCCCATGCTCGCGGCGCATTAGGGCGTAGTCTGGGGCGGGCGTCCAGGCCTGCAGCGGGTCTCCGGACCCGCTACCCTTCCGCCTCAAATACCAGCCGCAAATACGCCTTCGGCTGGAAGTCGATTCGCAGCGGCAGTGGTTGCGCGGCGCCCTCTTCGACCCACAGCCTGAATTCGGTTTCCTTCCCGCCTGCTTCGCGCCTCACTTTGCCGGCCACCCGGACCACTCCCGCGCCTGCGCGGATCAGTCCGCGCTCCCGGAAAGAGGCTGCCACGTGCGGATCGGCCGTCTGCCGCACCCACAACCGGTATAAGCGTCCGTTGTACACGTATTGCGTCTGGCCCCGAGCGGGATGGCATAAGGCGTCGGCCAGCGCGTGCAGAAAAAGGGGCGGAATAACGCCGTTTGCGCGAAATTCGGGCGCCTTATTGGGCGCCGTGGAAAGGGCCTGCTCGGCGCGCGCATACAATTCGATGCGGCGCTCCGGTGAGAGCCGCGCCGGTCCCCTGAAAAGCGCGGTCGCGGTTTCCACTTGTCCGCCTGCGATCCGCCCGCGGATGGCGGAGTAGGTGGCTTCCGTGGCGGCCGAGTGCAGCGCCTTATGCGCCTCTTCGGCGCTCTCCTCGGGCGAAGCCGTCATCACGCCGAAATAGCTCGACTCGCGGGTTGCGGCCTGCTCTCCGCGGGACGCCTCCCGGATCAATCCCAGCCGGTTCAATCCGGCGGCCCGATCCGGGTTGGAGTATCCGTTGAATTCCAGCATCCGGTTCAATCCGGCGGGCTCCCGCCATTCGCGCCACACCACGCTGCCGCCTCCCACGCCGGAGCGGCGAAGAATGGGCAGCGACAACACCAGAATCTGGGCGTCCGCGCGATACCGCCGTTCCCTGCTGAAATCGGCATTGAAATCGCCTGCACCCGCGCTGCCGCGCCGCACGGCCGGCGGCAGCAGCGCCCACCCCAACAGCCTGGCCAGCGCGCGTCTGGTGATCATGGTTACCCAGCGGCTCCCTGGTACATCATAGACCGTTACGGATCTTTTTGTATCGGTACGCCTGCCGTTCCGGCTGGAACGCCTACGCAACCTGCTACGATTGCGGGTCGATGGACGCCGTCCAAATCTCGAATGTTACAAAAGCGTTCGGCGCCGTAACAGCCGTCGACGATCTGTCGCTTGCCGTTCCCGAAGGCGCCGTGTACGGCTTTATCGGGCCGAACGGCTCCGGCAAAACCACCACCATGCGCATGATCTCGAGCATCTTCTATCCCGACCGCGGCGATGTGCGGGTCTTCGGCAAGCAGATGCTGGGCGCGCGTTCCGAGCTGATCGGCTACCTGCCCGAAGAACGCGGGCTGTACCGCAAGATGGCGGTTCAGCCGATGCTGGAGTTCTACGGAGAGTTGCGCAGCGGCCGCAAAGTCACCGCCGAAGTGCAGATCTGGCTCAAGAAGCTGGATCTATCGAAATGGGCTTCGCGGAAAGTGCAGGCGCTGAGCAAAGGCATGAGCCAGAAGGTGCAGTTCATCGCCGCCGTGGTTCCGGCGCCCAAGCTGCTGATCCTGGATGAACCCTTCAGCGGGCTAGATCCGGTGAGCGCCGATACCATCCAATCCGCGATCCTCGAACTGCGCCGCGGCGGCGTCACCGTAATCCTCAGTACGCACGACATGCAGGTTGCCGAAAACATGTGCGACTACATCTGCATGATCTTCCGTGGAAAGAAAGTCCTGGACGGCACGCTCACATCCATCCAGGACCGCTATGGAGACGATACGTTCCGGGTGGCGGCGGAAGGCGGCATGCAGTTTCTGGAAGGGCTGCCGGATGTGGAAAGGGTTCGCGATCTCGGGCAGGTCCAGGAGCTGCGCATGGCGCGTGGCTGCGATGCGCAACAGGTCTTGCGCACCCTGATGGCGCGCACCCGGGTGAACAGCTTCTCCATCATGAAACCCTCCCTGCACGACATCTTCGTGCGCATTGCCGGCCCGGAAGCCGGAGAGGCGCAGAATGTATAGAACGGCGCACAGGATTCTGCTGATCGCCAAGCGCGACTATCTGGCCACCATTCGCACCAAGGCGTTCATTATCGGACTGGTGGTTGCGCCGCTTCTGTTTGGCGGCGGCTTTCTGGGCGTAGCGCTGATGGTGAGCAAGCCCGATATCAAGGAGCGGCGCATCGCCATTATCGATGGCACAGGCGTCGTCGCCGCCGCCGTCATTCAGGCCGCTCAGGAGAAGAACGCCGAGGACCTTCTCGACAAGACCACCCACCGCCAGATGCAGCCCCGCTATGTGTTCGAGACCTTGCAGCCCGCCGCCGATCCCATGTCGCAGCGCCTGGCATTGTCGGAACGCGTGCGCCGCGAACAACTCTTCGCGTTCATCGAAATCAGTCCCGCCGTCCTGCGCGCCGGCCCGGTCTCGACCTACAGCAACGCCGGCGGCTTCGACGAGGCCAGCCGCTGGCTGTCCGAGTCGGTCAACGAAGGTGTCCGGCGCGTGCGCCTGGCAAGGCTCGGCGTGGACCAGAGCCGCCTCTCCGGCGTTTTCTCGGAGGTGAAAGTGGACAGATTCGGCCTGGTTTCGCGCGACCCTAAAACCGGCGAAATTCACGAGGCAGGCAAGAAAAACGAAGTCGCCGAGTTCGCCGTACCGTTCGGCATTATGCTGCTGTTGGGCATGATCGTCATGATCGGGTCCAGCCCCATGCTTTCGGCGGTGACCGAGGATAAAGCCCAGCGCCTGGTAGAAATGCTGCTGGGGCTGGCGACGCCCTTCGAACTGATGGCAGGCAAGGTCCTGGGCGCGCTAGGGACGTCGCTTACCAGTTCCGCGTTCTACATCGTCGGCGGTACGCTGGCGCTTTCGGGCATGGGCCTGTCGGGTATCGTGCCGTTCGCCGTGTTTCCATGGTTTTACATCTACCTTATCGCCGATGTGACGTTCCTGTGCTCCTGGGCCGCCGCGTTGGGAGCCGGCTGCGGCAGCCCGCAGGACGCCCAGCAACTGGCCATCCTGCTGCTCGCCCCGGTCATGATTCCGTATTTCCTGATCACTTTCGTAATGCAGCAGCCGAATGGCGCCATCTCCACCGCTATGTCTTTGTTCCCGCCCTTCACCCCGATGCTGATGCTGCTGCGGCAGGCTATGCCGGGCGGCGGCGTGCCGGTTTGGCAGCCCTGGGTGGGGCTGGCGGGGGTACTGGCCTTTACGGCGATTATGGTTGTGGCGGCAGCTCGCATCTTCCGGGTCGCCATCCTGATGCAGGGCAAGACCGCGAAATTTGCCGAACTGGTGCGCTGGGCCGTGCGGGGGTGACCCTGGGGTACTATACTACTAGAGCGTATAGTACTTAATCTAAACCTCCGATAGTATTGTACCAACTCCCAGTACCAGCCCAGAATGGTCCTAAGGCGGATGCGGGCATACTAACGCTCGACCGGGATTAGGCCGATAAGCACCGCATAGCGGCATGTAAATGAGGGTTACTGCACCATTGCCGGGATGTCGGGAGTATAGCAGCGCGCCAGCTCGTATTGCGGCGCTGCTGCTCTCCGCACTCTCCGCCCCGGCCGCCAATGGCCAGCCTGCTAATGCCCCAGCAACCCTGCCGGTGCTGACGAAGGTTTCCCAGATCCGCCAACTCACACCCGATCTGGCGGCGCGCGGCTACCCCGTGCGGATTCGAGCGGTGGTGACGTACTACAGCCCCAGCGGACCCAATTTCCTGGGGCGGGATACGTATATGAGCGCCCAAACCCCCGACCTGTTCGTGCAGGACGCAACTGCCGGAATTTGGGTGAACGTCCCGAAGAATGCGCCACCGCTCCAGGCGGGCCAGCTTGTCGAGATGGAAGGCGTCACGGAAATTCCGGACTTCGCGCCCCAAATCGGCAGACCTAGATATCGCGTGATCGGCCAAGCCCCCCTCCCGCAACCCCAGCATCCTTCCCTGGAACGTATGCTTTCGAGCGCCGAGGATAGCCAATGGGTGGAGACGCAAGGCATCGTGCGGCAGGTCGGGCTCCTCGAAGGCCTGCTCATACTGGATGTAGCCGTCGCCGGCGGCCGATTGAGAGCGGTGGTGCCGGGCGTCCACGCTGGCGTGAATAGTCCCGTCCCCGGCCAATTCGTGGACGCGGACGTGCGCATTCGCGGGGCCTGCGGCGCGATCTTCAACAATAGACTCCAACAGGTGGGAATCCTGCTTTACGTACCTGGGTTGAAGCAAGTCGAAATCTTGAAGCCGGGCGGGGATACCTTTGCCGCGGAGGTTCAGCCCATCGAGACGGTGGCGCGCTTTGCTCCGCAGCGGTCCCTGGGACACCGCATCCGGGTGCAGGGCGTCGTCACTCTGCAGGATGGCAAGACCATCTACCTGTCCGACGGCAGAACCGGACTTCGCATCGAATCCGCAGAGACGGCTGTATTCAAGCCTGGAGACCGCCTGGATGTGGCCGGTTTCCCGCGCGTGTCCGATTACACTTTTGCTGTGGAGGACGCCGTCTGCCGGCGCATCGGGAGCGAAGCGCCTTTAACTCCGGTTCCGGTCACCGTCGAAGAGATTCTGAGCGGCGATTACGATTCGCTGCCTGTCTCGATTGAGGGCCGCCTGCTTGGAAAATCGGTGCTTGCCGACAATCGGACGTTGGTGCTGAAAAAGGGACGCGCGGTATTTAGCGCCTTTATCCGCCAGCCGCCCGGCGCAAACGGGCTGACCGCGGCGCCTACCGGCAGCGTCTTGCGCGTGTCCGGAATCTGTGTGGCCGATAAGGACGAAAATGAACGCGATCAAGCCTTCCGCGTACTGCTCCAGTCCGCCAATGACGTCGTAGTCGTGCGCCAGCCGCCCTGGTGGAATGCCCCCAAAGCTTTGGGTGCCCTGGGCGTGCTGGCGCTTTTGATTTTGGGCGGGCTTGCCTGGGTCGTCGTCCTGCAACGCCAGGCCATGTTGGAGCAGCGTTACCAGGATCTGGTGGAGCATGCGAACGACATTATTTTCACGCTGGATCTGAAACAATCCCTCACCTCGCTGAACCGGGCCGGGGAACGCATTCTGGGCTATACGCGCAAGGAGGCCGGCGGCCTGCCGTTGGCCCGTCTGCTCCCCGCCGTGTGGCAGGAGAAGATCGGCGAGGCTGCCTACCGCGTCTCCATTGGGGAAACGTACCCCAATCGGGAATGGGAACTGGCGGCCAAGAACGGCTGGCGCACGCCCGTGGAGGTCAGCTTGCAGGTCATCCGCCAAAGAGGGCGGCCCGTCGGCTTGCTGGGCATTGCGCGGGACATCTCGGAGCGCAAGCGCGCCCAGGACGAGATGCTGCATGCCAAGGAAGCCGCGGAAGCCGCCAACCGCGCCAAGAGCGAGTTCGTGGCCAACATGAGCCATGAGTTGCGCACTCCCCTCAATGCGGTGATCGGCTACAGCGAGATGCTGCAGGAGATCGCCGAGGAACGCGGCCAGCAGGACATGCTGCTGGACTTGCGCCGGATCCAAAACGCGGGCAAACATCTGCTCGGCTTGATCAACGACGTCCTGGATCTGTCGAAGATCGAAGCGGGAAAGGTGCAACTGTCTACCGAGAGATTCGCTGCCGCCCACGTGATCCACGACGTAGCCGGTACTCTGCAACCGCTGGTGGAGAAGAACGCCAACCGCCTCGATGTGTCGTGCGCGGACGGCTTGGGTTACATGGTGGCCGACCAGACCCGCACGCGCCAGGTGCTTTTCAATCTGCTGAGCAATGCCTGCAAGTTTACCGAGCGCGGAATCATCCGTCTGGAGGCCAGGCAGATCCGCGGCGAAGGCGTGAATTGGGTGCAATTTCGGGTGGTGGATACCGGCATCGGCATGAGCCGGGAACAGATCGAGCGGCTTTACCGGCCATTCATGCAGGCCGATGCGTCGACCACCAAGAAATACGGCGGAACGGGATTGGGACTGGCCATCAGCCGCCGCCTCTGCGAAATGATGGGCGGTTCGTTGAGCGTAGAGAGCCAACTGGGCCAGGGATCCGCGTTCACGGTCCGGCTGCCCGGAGATCTGGCCGCAATTGATGGGTCCCAGCAAGGTGGCGAAGCCCCGGTACTTCTGGATGCATTAGCGAGTTAGGGAAGAGAAAGCTGGATGTTTCCGCAATTTCAACGCGTGGTCACTCTCTCGGTGATGAGCATACTGGTGGGCCTGTTCGCCTGGATCTACTTGCGCGACCGGCAGCCGCGGGCCCGCCTGTGGATGATCGGCTGGGCCTGCATCGTTTGCCATTTCGCCGGCATGCTGCTGGTCAGCTTCGGCCTGATCCCATCGCGGCTGGCGGATTGGTCGGCCTACTCCACGCTGGTCGCCGCGGCTTCCGCTTTCTTTCTTTCGGTTTGCGAGACGCCCAGCACATCTCTGGGGCGCATCCTGTTTTGGATGGGTATCGTAGGGCCGACGGTGGCTTACTGGACTTGCATGGTCTTCGAAGTTCAAAACCCGGAGGTGTACCGCGCCCTGCTGGCTGTTGCGCTCGGAGCGGGCGTGTGGCTGGCGATGCGCCAGGCCAAACAGTCCGCGCGCAGTATGGCAGCCTGGTTTGCGGTAGCCGTCGCGCCCGGCCTGTGGGCCGCCTGGCGAGCCTCCGCCAACGTGGAGACCGGCATCGATTTCCTGCTTTTCGAAGGCTTTGCCATTACCGGCTGGCGCTATTGGAGATACTTCCGCCGCTGGACTCCGGGCGTCCTGCTCACGTCGCTCTCATTTCTGGCTTGGGGTCTGGTCTTCCCGGTGGCTGAAATTTGCGGAGCGCTGCACGTCAATATTCCCGGCGATCACGTGGTTTGGGATCTGCCTAAATATTTCGTGGCCTTCGGCATGATCATGACGTTGTTCGAGAACCAGACCGAAATCCTGCAGGTCGAAATCGCGGTGCGGAAGCGTGCGGAGGAGACGGCGCAAGCCGCCAATGAAGCCAAAGGTATCCTGATGGCCTCGGTAAGCTTTACCGCGCGGCGGATTCTAGGCACGGCGGGCTGGGAGACGGTTATCCCCGAGACGCTGTCCAAGATTGGCGCGGCCGCGCGCGTGACCCGTGCGTATGTTGCGCAGGTGCATCCCGCCGAGCCGGGATTGGTAAGCACCATCCTGCACGAATGGACCGAGTCTTCACTTGAGCGCCGCACCGCCGGATTCCGCCAGACGCGCTTGGCATGGGCCGGACCGGAGTGGAACGCGCGCGCCGCCAGTCTGCGCCGCGGAGAGGTGGTGTCGATCGGTCCGGGCGAAATCGACGCGGCCGTTGCCGGGCCGCCGGCGGCAGAGAGCGGTGGTCGCGACGGATTCCCGAAATCCGCAATTCTAGTGCCCATCGAAGTGGCGGGAACATGGTTCGGCTTCCTCGGTTTTGAGGACCATTGGCGCGGCCGCGCCTGGAGCGACGCCGAGCGCGATGGCTTCCGGTCGGCCGCGCGCATGTTAGGCGCCTCGATGACCCGCCAGCGGGCCCAGGAATACGTGGACAATATTCTGCGTTCCATGGAGGAGTCCTTGCTGGTCACGGATGCGGATCTGCAGATCCGCCGCGTCAACCCCACCACGCTGCGCTTGCTCGGGTACAGCGAGGAAGAGCTGATCGGCCGGCCAGCCGGCCAAGTCATTCTGGAGCGTGAAGCGCCGGCGCGGCGCAGCGCCGTCGAGCGCACTTATCGCACCAAAACCGGACGGCCGATTCCCGTGCTGTTCTCGTCCGCCGAAATGCGTAACGGCGCGGGCGCGCTGGAAGGCTATGTCTGGCTGGCCCAGGATATGGCCGAGTTGAAGCGTGTACAAGGCGAACTGGTGCGCGCCAAAGACGCCGCCGAAGAGGCCAATCGCGCCAAGAGCGCCTTCCTGGCAAACATGAGCCACGAGTTGCGCACGCCGCTGAACGCGGTCATCGGTTATAGCGAGATGCTGCAGGAAGTGGCGGAGGATCGGGGCCAGCAGGACCTGCTGCCCGATCTGGGCAAGATCCGTTGGGCCGGGAAGCATTTGCTGGGCTTGATCAACGACGTGCTTGATCTTTCGAAAATCGAAGCGGGAAAGGTGGAGCTGTCGATCGAAAGCCTGGACGTATTGCCGTTGATCGACGACGCGGTCAGCGCCATCCGCCCGCAAGTGGAGAGGAATGGCAACCGGCTGGAAGTGGTTTGCGCCCAGCCTCTGGGCGGCATGCTGGCCGACCAGACCCGGGTGCGGCAAGTACTCTTCAACCTTCTGAGCAACGCCTGCAAGTTCACCGAAAAGGGCCTGATCCGGCTCGAGGCCCGGCGGATCCGGCGCAAAGGCTCCGATTGGGTGGAGTTCCGGGTAACGGACACGGGCATCGGCATGAGCGCGGAGCAGTTGGACCGGCTGTACCGCCCATTCATGCAGGCCGACGCATCCACCACGCGGAAGTACGGCGGTACGGGCTTGGGATTGGCGATCAGCCGCGAGTTCTGCCAGATGATGGGAGGTTCAGTCACCGCCGAGAGCGAATTGGGACGCGGGTCCGTGTTTACCGTCCGGCTGCCCGGCGATCCTGCTGTGCCGGCTGTGCTGGCGGCCAGCGGCGGCGGGATCGCGGAGAGGCAGCCCGTGCATGCCTAAGATTCTAGTCGTCGAAGACAACGAATGGAGCCGCGACATGCTCGCGCGGCGCCTTTCGCGGCGAGGATTCGAGGTAATCTCGGCGGGCGATGGCAGACGCGGGATTGGCATGGCGCACGGCCAATCTCCCGATTTGATCGTGATGGATATGAGTCTGCCCGAGATCGACGGATGGGAGGCTACCCGCCGCCTGAAGGCCGACCCGGCCACCCAGGCTATCCCCATCATCGCCCTCACCGCGCACGCCATGGCCAGCGACCGCAAGAAAGCCATGGACGCCGGTTGTGACGACTACCATACCAAGCCCGTGGATTTCGAGAACCTGGTGCGCAGCCTGGAGGCATTTCTGGAAACCGGGCACCGGCGCGCGCAAACACCTGATATCCTGCCGGCCGGCCTTGGCGGCAACGCAGAAGCTCTGGCGAGGGATCCGCAATGCTGACGAACCCAAAACCCCTGTTGCTGGTCGACGACGACCCCACCAACCAGGACCTGCTGTCGCGCCGCTTGAAGAGGGCCGGCTATGCGACAGAAGTGGCGGGCAGCGGTTACGAAGCGCTGGACGTGCTGGCCCGAAGGGAAGTGGAGTTGGTCCTGCTGGACAGCATGATGCCCGGCCTAAGCGGCATCGAGCTGCTGCGCCAGCTCCGGCAGCGGTTCTCGGCCACGCGGCTGCCCATCATTATGGTGACGGCCTTAGGCGAGAGCGATCGGGTGGTCGAGGCATTGAGCCTGGGGGCCAACGATTACATATCCAAGCCTGTGGACTTTCCCGTGGCGCTGGCCCGCATCAAAGCCCAGCTCGAACGCAAGCGCGCCGAGGAAGCCCTGCGCCAGAGCGAGGAGCGATACGCGCTGGCGGCGCGCGGAGCCAACGACGGCCTGTGGGACTGGGATCTCGAAGCCCAGCGCGTATATTTCTCCACGCGGTGGAAATCCATGCTTGGCTACGAAGAGTCGGAAATCGGAGACAGTCCCGAGGAGTGGCTGTCCCGCGTGCATCCGGAAGACCGGGCCGCGCTGCAAGCCGAATTGGCCGCGCACTGGGAGGCCACCGCTCACAAGGAATGCGCCATCGAGCATCGCGTCCTGCATGGCGACGGCTCCTACCGGTGGATGTTGAGCCGTGGAGTGGCCGAGCGCGACGCACAGGGAAGGGCCATCCGCATGGCGGGATCGCAGACCGACATCACTGGCAGCAAGGCGTTCGATCCGCTGACCGGGCTTCCCAACCGGACCCTCTTCCACGACAAGCTGGCGGCTTGTTTGGAACGCGTGGCCCGGGAACCCGGATACCCGTACGCGGTGCTCTTCCTGGACCTTGACCGGTTCAAGGTGATCAACGACAGCCTGGGCCACATGGCCGGCGACGAGCTGTTGATCCATGTGGCGCAGCGCCTGCGGACGGCTGTGCGCAACGCACCGCCGGCTTCTCCGGCGATCCGCGGACCCGCGCACGATCTGATCGCCCGGTTGGGTGGCGACGAATTCGCCATCCTGCTGGAGAACGTGGATGCCGGCGGCGCTATCCGGATCGCCGAGCGTATTCACGAGTCGATCCACGGGGCCTTCCAACTGGAGAGCAAAGAAGTGTTCACCACGGCGAGTATCGGCATCGCTCCCGGCAACCGGGATTACCATACGCCGACCGAGATCCTGCGCGATGCGGACATCGCCATGTACAAAGCCAAGTCGCTGGGCAGATCCCGCTTCGAGATTTTTGACGCGGGAATGCGGGCCCAGGCCGTGGCCCGCCTGGAACTCGAAAGCGGTCTGCGGCGCGCGGTCGATAATCGGGAGTTCGTGCTCTACTATCAGCCTAAGGTAAGCCTGAAGACCGGCAAGATCGTAGGCGCGGAAGCGCTCATCCGCTGGCGCCATCCGGTGCGCGGCATCGTTCCGCCGGACGAGTTCATTCCGCTGGCGGAAGAGACCGGCCTGATTGTGCCCATCGGCCTCTGGGTGCTGCGTGAGGCGTGCACCGCGATGCGGCGCTGGCATTCCGAGTTTCCCACCGTTCCGCCTCTCGAAGTCAGCGTGAACGTGTCCGTCCGGCAGTTCCGGGAGCCGGATCTGCACGCCCAGGTTGCCGCCATCCTGGCCGAGACGCAATTGGATCCGCGGACGCTGCAACTCGAGATCACCGAGAGCGTCCTGATGGACGATCTGGATGCCGTGGCCGGCTTGTTAGGCCGCCTGAAAACCTTGGGCGTGGGTTTGAAGATCGACGACTTCGGAACCGGGTACGCCTCGCTCAAGTCCCTAAGCCGCCTGCCATTCGATGTGCTGAAGATCGACCGGTCGTTCGTGGTCAACATGTCCGGAAATGGGGGCACGGGCGAAACCATCCGCACTATCCTGCTGCTGGCGGAGAACTTGGGCATGGAAGTCGTCGCCGAAGGCATCGAGAGGAAGGAGCAGCTCACGGAGCTGCAATCGCTCGACTGCGACTACGGTCAAGGGTATTATTTCTCGCCGCCCGTCGAGGCGGAAGCGCTGTCCGATCTGATCCGCAAATCACGCGCCGAGGCGTAGTATCGAACGCACGCATTGCGCATCTCCTGTATACTTTGGAGATCAGGAGGGCACCGTGACCACCATGCCCCGCGCGTTGCGCTTTGCACTTGCCGCGATTTCCCTGGCGGCATGCAGCTTTTCTCTGCATGCCCAATTCAACACACCCGCAATCGATGGCGTCATCCAACCGGGCGAATATGGCAACGCCCAGAACGGCACAAACCAGGTTGGAACCAACACCGGCCAAATCTGGTATATGACCTGGGACGCGTCGCGTCTCTACGTGGCCATCGCCAACGCCAATCCGGGCGAAGCGGCCGTCGTCTATATCGATGCGAATCCGGTGAATCCACCCAATAGCGGTACGAACGCCAATGGCAGTCTCGCCGGTTTCAAATACGACCAGGAGGCGATCGCCACGCTACCCTTCCGGGCGCAGTTCGTCACGTATTTCAAGACCGGCTACAACGAATATCGCAAGTCGGATGGCGCCGACAACTGGGCCAATCCGGTTTCCAATTACGGAACGTATGCCTCCTTCGGCAGCGCCCGCGAGTTCGCCATCCCGTGGCAGGCCATTACAGGCGGCGGCATGCCCTCGGCGTTCCTGTTCCTCGGCCTGCTGACCTCCAGCGCCGGCTACGTCTACGGCCAGACTCCAAACGGCAACGCCGGCGGCATGCTGGGCACATTGGCGGCCTACAGCCAATATTTCGCCGTCAACAGCACCGCCAATGGCGCCGGCACGCCGCCGTTTTCCATAGCTAACTCGAGCAACGCGGTGAATTTCTCAGCGCTGTACCACAATACGTTCGATCCCTACTATCGCAGCCAGGAAGGCGCGGTCCCGGCGGGCGCCACGGTGACGCTCCGGCTGCGCACGGCGCACCTGGGCGCGACCGCCGCAAATCTGCGGGTCTATCTCTTCGATACCGCCTCGGGCAATACCGCCGGAGCCGCCGATTCGCCAATGGCTTTCCTCGAAACCAAAACCGTCAATGGGACGCTCTACGACGAATACACCATCAACTACGCCACCCCCGCGACGCCCGCCGTGGTCTACTACAAATTCGCCATCTTCAACGGCGCGGGCGCGGCATTCTACAGCGACGATTACATCGACGACTACGACAACCTGAATAAGGATGGCCCCGGCGCGGCCGCCGCCACCGAGCCTTTGAATGCATTCCAGATTACGGCTTACGACCCCAAGTTCCAGACCCCCGCCTGGATGGCCAACGCCAATGTCTACCAGATCTTCCCGGACCGCTTCCGCAACGGCGACCCCACCAACGACTACTGCGTGCCGGGAAGCACGTCCGGCTGCCCCTCGCTTTACGGCGCTGCCCCCGGCAGCAACCTGGCGGTCACCACCTGGAACACGCAGCTATGCGATCCGAACCAGGCGGGCCTTCCTTGCTATCAGAACGCCAGCAGCACCTTCTACGGCGGCGACCTGCTCGGCATCCAAAACGAGCTGGATTATATTCAGGGCCTGGGCTTCGATACCTTGTATCTGACTCCCATCTTCTACGCCAACTCCAATCACCGCTACGATACCGACGACTTTCTGAACATCGATCCGGCGCTGGGCGGCAACGCCGCGCTGAGCTCGCTGGTAACTGCCATGAACCAGCGGGGCATGCGCCTAATCTTCGACGGAACCTTCGAGGACGCCTCCTCCGACAGCACCTATTTCAATCTGTATGGCAAGTTCCCCACAGTTGGGGCCTGCCAGTCCCTGACCTCTCAGTTCCGGCCATGGTTCCAATTCACGAACAACACCGTGCCATGCACTACCTCCGGCTACAACGGATGGGCCGGATTGAGCAGCCTGCCGCTGGTGGACCCCGCGCAACCCGCCGTCCAGCAATTCTTCTACAGCGGAACGCCCAGCAATCCCGACAACGTGGTGTTGCATTGGTACAACGCCGGCGCCGCCGGATGGCGCTTCGACAGCGCGCCAAACCTCCCAAATTCCTTCTGGCATGCATTACGCGCCTCCGCGAAGAGCTACAACGCCAACGGCCCGCTGATCGGCGAGATCTGGTTCAATGCCAGCCAGTGGCTGGCCGGCGATCAAATGGATTCGGTGATGAACTACCGATTCCGCCGTAACGTCACCGGTTTCGTGCGCTGGCCTTACAACTGGGTCGACGACAATGACAACGGCAGCCAGGCCATCGTTCCCCTTACGCCCAGCCAGTTCGACACGGCGAACCGGGCCGTGCGCGACGACTATCCGCTGCAAGCAACCGCGGCCATGCTCGACCTGATCGATTCGCACGACACCAATCGCGCGTTGTACGTGATGACCGAGTTGGGCGACAACGGGCTGGTGCAGGCCAAACAACGGCTCATGCTGGCCGCGCTATTTCAGTTCACTTACATCGGCGCGCCTACTGTTTATTATGGCGATGAGGCCGCCATCAATGCGCCCTCTCTGTTCAATGGCCCGAACGGTCCGAAGGGCGATCCCTATTGCCGCGCTCCTTATCCGTGGACCGATCAGGCCGGCAGCCCCAGCGTCTACGGCCCGCCGGACCAGAGCGTGATCGCTTACTATACGTCGCTGGGCCACCTGCGCAAGCAACACGCGTCGCTGGTGAGCGGAGCTTTCGTCACGCTGCTTACCGGCGACACGCAGCAGGCCTCGACCGCGTCGAATACCTACGCATATGCGCGCTCCATTCCGGGCGGCGAGACAGCCGTTGTTGCGCTGAACAATAGCTCCAGCGCGAATACGCCGGTAATTCCGGTAGGCGCGTATTATCCCGACGGAACCGTGCTGCAAGATGCGATCGGCGGCGCCACTTACACAGTCTCCGGCGGCAATGTGAGTCTAACCTTGAACGCAATTAGCGGCGTTCTGCTGCTGCCCGCGCCCGCTACCGCGGACCTGACGCCTCCCACGGCGATCTTCCGCCTGACTCCAGCAGCGAACGGCATGTCGGTCAAAATCACCGCCAGCGACTCTGGGAGCGGCGTCAGCCAAATTTTCTACTGGGTGGATGGCGGTGCGGCGACCAGCGTGGCGGCATCCACCGCTACCGTCAACGTAACCGGCGCCGGCGCGCACACCCTAGGCGTACGGGTCCTCGATAGCGCCGGTAACATCAGCCGGCAATATACGCAGGCAGTGAATATCGATCCAGCCCCGCCGGCTGCTACCGCGCGTGCGGTACCAGCCGCACCGTAACTTTGGCGGGCGAGACGCGCTCCATCACAATCCCCGGCGGCAGGTTGACGTTCCCCGCATCGACCGGCAGATTCAGCGTCCCGGCGCTCGCGCCGCGAAGATTGAAACTAGCCACCAACCGCGTCAGGCCGACTGAATCCATCAACCACGCGCTGCCGCGCACTTGCACATCCAGGCGCTCGGTGGGCGTCGAGATGTCCATGCCCACAGGCACGCTGACAAACTGGACCGGTACGCTAACCGTGCGCACTGTGGTCCCGGTTGAAAGTACCGATGTGCTCCAAATCGCCGCCGCCAGACCCAGCGCGGCAAGTTTGACCGCCACGTTCGATAAGAACCACTGCCGCATCCTGCTTCGCAGGCCGTCCGCCGGCTGCGCGCAGAGTTTCTCCAGCATCTGCGCCAGCTTGGGCTGGTCGTCTAAGCGGACGATGCGGCCCGCCTCCATCAAGCTCACCTCGCCGCGTTCCTCGGAAACCACCACCACCAGCGCATCGCAGCGCTCGGAAAGCCCCATGCCCGCGCGATGCCGCGTGCCGTAGTAGCTGGGCACCCGCTCGCGTTCGGTCAGCGGCAGCACGGCGGCCGCGCGCACAATGCGGTCGCCGCGAACGATCACCGCGCCGTCGTGGACCGGCGAAGTCTTCTGGAAAATCGCTTCCAGGATTTCGGGGGAAACCCCGGCTTCCAGCACGATGCCCCCGCCGACCAATTCCGTCACGGCGTTGCGGCGCACAATCACAATCAGCGCGCCCACGGACGCGCCGGCTAAACGGAAGGCCGCCTGGGCGATCGACTGGTAGGTCTCGTTCAACCTGGACGCCGCTTGCGACCGCCAGCTCAGCAGGCTGTCGAGCCGCATGAAAAAGCGCCGCAACTCGGCCTGGAAAACCAGCAGTAGCACCACGATCGCCAGGATGGCCGCGCCGTCCAGCACCCAGCTAGTAAGGACCAAGTCGAAATGCCGCGACACCAAAGCTCCGGCGTGCAGCCCGAGCACCACCAGGGCCACCCGCAAGGCCCGCGCCTGTTGCGCCCACCGCAGCAGGATATACAGCGCGGCCGTCAATACTACGAAATCCACCGCGCTTTGCCAACGCACCAGAATAAAAGGAATCATTTGTCTTTCCAATATCCTCCCATGCGCGGCGAACTACAACGGTTGCCGTAACCTCGGCGCAACGCGTGTCGTCTTTTAATGGAATCCACAGATATCCGGCCCCTTGCGGCGCCACCGATTGCGGCCGGTTCCGAATACAAGATGAAAACTTCCCTTTTCCCGTTGGCCCTAATAGTTCTATCTCTTCCCCTTTGTGCGCAGACTGCCGCGTTGCGCGGCCAAGTTATGGATGAAACCGGCGCGGTCGTGCCTGGCGCAACCGTCACGCTCAACGGGCCGTCCGGCTTGGCCAAGACCGCCGCGTCCGGCAACGACGGATCGTACTCGTTCATCGGATTGCCTTCGGGCAGCTACATGGTTCGCGTTTCCGCGCCTGACCTTACGCAGGCCCTGCCGGTCAAGATCGTGCTGCAGTCCGGCGCGCAATCCCTAAACCTGAAAATGAAAGTAGCCTCGGTGACGCAGCAGGTGACGGTACAGGAGAGTGGCGGCCCCAGCGTCTCCACCGACCCTTCCAGCAACTCCACCGCCACGGTTCTGCGCGGCGACGATTTGCAGGCGCTCTCCGACGATCCCGACGATTTGCAATCGGACTTGCAGGCGCTGGCCGGCCCCTCCGCCGGTCCCGATGGCGGCGAAATCTACGTTGACGGGTTCAGCGGCGGCCAACTCCCCTCTAAGGACTCCATCCGCGAAGTGCGCATCAACCAAAATCCCTTCTCGCCCGAGTACTCCAAACTCGGATACGGACGCATCGAGATCCTCACCAAGCCGGGTACGGATAAGTTGCGCGGCCAAGCCTTCTTCAACTTCGGCGACGACACTTTCAATTCGCGAAATCCTTACGCCGGACAGAAGGCGCCGTTCCAAGTGGAGGAATTCGGCGGCACGGTCAGCGGGCCGCTGGGCAAGCACGCCTCTTTCATCCTGGATGCCGAGCGGCGGGATATCGACAATGGCTCCGTCATCGACGCGGTGACGCTCGATCCGCAGACCTACGCGATCAATCCGTACACCGGTGTGTTGATCGCTCCGCAACACCGTCTGCGCGTCAGTCCGCGCGTGGATTATCAACTGGGCCAAAACAATACCTTGATATTCCGTTACGGCTTCACGCGCAACGACGCCAACGACCAGGGCATCGGCGGTTTCAACCTGCCGACGCGCGGATATTACACGCTGGAGCAGGACCACACAGTCCAGATCACCGACACCGCGGTGCTGGGGCCAAGTACGGTGAACGAGACGCGCTTCCAGTTCTTCCACGAAGAGAACGAGCAGCTTTCCAATAGCGCCGCGCCGGCCATTCTGGTGCTTGATTCTTTCAATACCGGCGGGGCCCAAACGGGCCGCAGCATCGACAACGAGAATTACTATGAGATGACCAACATTACGACCATCGTCAAAGGCGCGCATACCTGGAAGTTCGGCGCCCGCGCGCGCGGCCAGACAGTGGATAACACGTCGCCGGTGAACTTTGGCGGCACGTTCACTTTCGCCGGCGGCCTGGCGCCCGAGTTGGACGCCCAAAATCAGGAAGTGCTGGATGCCTCCGGCCAGCCCGTGATGACGTCCATCACGTCGATTCAGCAGTATCAACGGGCGCTACAGGGCCTGCCCGGCGGAGGCGCGACGCAGTTCAGCATAGCAGCCGGAACTCCTTTTCTGGCCGTCGACCAGGCGGATGTGGGGGCTTTCGTGGGCGACGACTGGCGGGTACGCCCCAATGTCACGCTCAGCCTGGGTCTGCGCTACGAGATGCAAACCAACATTAGCGACGCGCGGGATTTCGCGCCCCGGTTGGGCTTCGCCTGGGCGCCCGGATCGAAGCAGATCGGCATGCATCCCAAGTTCGTCATTCGCGGCGGATTCGGCATGTTCTACTCGCGCTTCGACATCTCCAACATCGAAACCGCCGAACGCTACAACGGGATCGTGCAGCAGGAATACATCGTCAACAATCCGACTTTCTTCCCCACTATCCCGACCATCGCGCAACTGCTGGCCATGCCGGGGATTCAGTCTACGCAGACTATTCAGGAGCTTAGCTCCACATTGCGCGCGCCGTACATCATGCAGTCGGCGATCACCGTGGAACGCCAGGTGGTGAGCAATACGACAGTCTCGGTCACTTACACGAACTCACACGGACTGCACATGCTGCGTTCCGAGGAATTCAACGCGCCGGGGCCGGTCTATCTAATGGAGTCTTCCGGACTCTATAACCAGAACCAACTGATTACCAACGTCAACTCCCGGATGAACAATAACTTTTCGCTGTTCGGCTATTACACGTTGAATTACGCCATGAGCAACACCGATGGGCTCGGCACCTTCCCGGCGAAGCCTTACAGCATGGTGGGCGAGTACGGCCCTGCCGCCACGGACGTTCGCAATCGCCTGTTCGTGGGCGGCTCGTTGAACACCAAGTGGAACGTGCGGCTGAGTCCGTTTATTGTGGTGCAATCCGGCGCGCCGTATAACATCACCGTCGGTGAGGACATCTATGGCGATACTCTGTTCAACGCGCGCCCGGGCATTCCCACGGACCTGAACAAGCCCGGCCTGATCGACACGGTGTACGGCTGGCTCGATCCGAATCCCACGCCCGGAGAACAGCTTCTGCCGCGCAACTACGGACGGGGACCCGGCCTGATCTCGGTGAACGCGCGGCTGGGCAAGACCTGGGGCTTCGGACCTGAGCGGGAAGGCGCCGGTGGAGCGGCGAGCGCTTTGGGGGCAGGCCATAATTCCGGATTTCACAGTATCTTCTCGGATGTCTCGACCGGCAGGCGCTATAACCTGACTGCCTCGATTTCCGCACGCAACCTGTTGAACCATGTGAATGAAGGCCCCATCGTCGGCCAGATCACATCTCCGCTGTTCGGCGAGGCGAATTCCGTAGCCGGCGGGTACGGGGCATACGCTGAAACGGCTAACAACCGGCGGCTGGAGCTGCAGATGCGGTTTACGTTTTAGGCTTGGACTTGTCTTCCTTCATTTGCTCCTGAATGCGCTTCAAATCTTCGAGGTCGGTGCTACGTGCGGCCGCCTGTTTATTGGCGATAAGATCGTCTAACGAAATGAAGTGCACCGGAACGCCGAACATGGCGCTTGCGATCCTGCTTCGCCATGCCAAAGCAAATTGAACTCCGCTGATTCGCGTCAGAATGTCTATTCGGACAGGGGCCACGCCCATCTGATACACGATGCCTTCTTGCGTGAAGGTCTCCGCTGTGATTCCATCGTCCTGCAAAGGCGCGCCGAACTTCGCCAGCGCTCGAAATAATCTCGCCGCATTCGGCGGTGAGCTATCAACCCATACATCCAGGTCTTTCGTATAGCGCGGCTCGGTGTACTTCATCACCGCGTAACCACCCACGATGAGATACTCAACCCGATAGTCGTCTAAGACTTGTAACAGTTCTTTGAAATGTGGGCTCTCTGTCATGTTTGATGCGCTCCGCTAGCTCCACCATTTCCCATGCTGCCCGGAAGATAGCTTCATCGCCCTGGGCCTGCCAGAACTCGACATCGAATTCACGACCGGGGAACCCGCCCTTGACGAGCCGGGTTTTCCATTTTGGTTTCTGGGCGATGTCCATCATACTAGTGTACCAACCCGGCCATCACGCGCAGCGGACGAGGCGATCGGGCCTGAATCCCGGGTCCACGCGGAGCAGGCCGGTGAAGCTTTTCACCAGCAGGCCCGCGCCGATGGTCAGCTGCACGGAAACCGCCACTTCGCCGACGATCAACAGGTCGCGCGTTCGCCGGAGCGGGAAGGCGCCAGCGGGGCGGCGAGCGCTTTTTGGGGGTCGGTCATAATTCCGGATTTCAAAGTATCTTCTCGGATGTATCGACCAGCAGGCGCTATGCCTTCGCGGCTCTGGCGCAACGGATCGATGCCAAACCGTATCCAGTAGGCCATCTGGCGGGTTGGCAGGTTCACGGCGCTGGGAATACCAAGCGGGAAACTGAAGCCGCGCGGCATCACTCCGACGACTACGTAGTCTTGCGTATGTTGCCCCGTCAGGCGAATCGCGCGGCCCACGATAGCCGGGTCGCCGGCGAAATGGCGCTGCCACAAATCGTAGTTCAGGACGATTACCTGGTCGTGGCCCGGTTGATCATCTGCGGGGAGGACGTAGCGGCCTAACAGCGGCGGCACGCCCAGGAGCGGCAATAGATTTGCTGAAACGCTCGCACCGTAAAGCGCATCCGGCTTGCCGGAGGCGGTCGGATTCAATAGCTCGCCGCGGTTCTGCGCGCCAGTCGGCCACATCGCGATAGGCTATCCAGTTCGCGGCTTCGCCTGTCTTGCGGTCGCGAAGCTGAATCTGCACCAACCGGCCGGGATTCGCAAATGGCAACGGCGGCAGCAACAACCCGCGCACTACGCTGAAGATTGGGTAGTTGGCTACTTTGAATTTAGCCCACTACCGAAGATTGCCGTATTCGCGCCGATGCCCAGCGCCAGGACGACGACGGCCACCGCCGTCAAGCCGGAGCTTTTCCGCAGCATCCGCAGACCCTGGCGCACGTCATTGAATATGAGGGAACGTCTGGTGCATCAGTTCAGTTTGACTGTGCAAGTGATAACACCAGATGGAAATCCGAGGCAGGCGTGTCAGCCGCAACGTCACGGCTGGAGTCGATGGTGTGTGAGGTCGCCCCATAGTCTGACTACCTGGCCCCACACACCGATTGCCTGCAGCACTCCGACGCAGGTTGCGATTACAACCACGATGTTTAGGATCGCCTTGATGCTTCCCGCCATCGGGACATAAGTGTTTATAAGCCACAAACCGATTCCCACGACGACCAGCGCCAGTACGATATTCAGAATGATCCGTGCATTCCTCGGAGCCGTTACGTAACGGTTAACGATCCATCCAACGATTCCCACAGCGATCAGCGCCACGACGACGTAGACTAACGGCATTGTCTTGCACCTCGAAAAACAAAGAGCAATTGTGATGCCAACGCCTGCAATGGTACCAATTGCCGGGCGTTTTCGAGCCGATCGCTGCAGCCAATCCGCTGGCCGCGCGCGGGGTCCGCGAGGCGATCCCGGTATAATTAAGCATGCCCACCAATTCATTCGGAGCCGCTTCCAACCTGCGCACTGGCAACGCCGATTACCGCATCCTTCGCCTGCGTACCCTGGAAGAACAAGGCGTCGGCAATGTCGGACACCTGCCGTTCGCCACCAAGATTCTGCTGGAGAACCTGCTCCGCCAGGAGGATGGCCGCCGCGTCACTGCCGCCGATATCGAGTATGTCGCGCACGGCGCGAGTGCGTCCGCGGCGGCCAAGGAAATCAGCTTCATGCCCGCGCGCGTACTTTTGCAGGATTTCACGGGCGTGCCCTGCGTGGTGGATCTCGCCGCTATGCGCGACGCGCTGGCCGCCATGGGCGCGGACCCCAAGCGCGCCAATCCGCTGCTGCCCGCCGACCTGGTGATCGACCATTCCGTCCAGGTGGATAGCTACGGCGGCGCGGACTCATTCGGGATCAACGCGCTGCTCGAATTCCAGCGCAACCGCGAGCGCTACATTCTCTTGCGCTGGGGCCAGACCGCCTTTCAGAATTTCCGCGTGGTGCCGCCGGATACGGGCATTGTGCATCAGGTCAATCTCGAATACCTGGCCTCGGTCGTGTTTCGCCTCCACACCGTGCATGGTTGGGAAGCGTATCCCGATACGCTGGTCGGCACGGATTCCCACACCACCATGGTGAACGGCCTGGGTGTGCTCGGTTGGGGTGTAGGCGGCATCGAGGCGGAGGCTTGCATGCTCGGCCAGCCGGTCTCCATGCTCCTGCCGCCGGTGGTTGGCTTCAAGCTGCATGGCCGCATGCACGAAGGCGCGACCGCCACCGACCTGGTCCTGACCATCACCCAAATCTTGCGCAAGAAAGGCGTAGTGGGCAAGATCGTCGAGTTCTACGGCCAGGGCCTCAGCGCCCTGAGCCTGGCGGACCGCGCCACGGTGGGCAACATGGCGCCCGAATACGGCGCGACGGCCGGCTTCTTCCCGGTCGACGGGGAAACGCTCGCATACCTGCGCTTCACCAATCGCGATGCCGGCCTCATCGAACTTGTGGAAGCCTACACCAAGGAGCAGGGCCTGTTCCGCACCGACGGCACGCCCGATCCGGTGTATGCCGAAACAGTGGATCTGGACCTGGCCTCGGTTACGCCATCGATGGCCGGTCCGAAGCGTCCGCAGGATCGCGTCGATCTGCCCGACGTGAAGAAAAATTTCGAGACGGCCTTCGGCGGCGCACACAAGCCGGTAACTATCTCCATGAATGGAGGCGGCGGCAAGTCGACCATCGATAACGGCTCGGTGGTGATTGCGGCGATCACGAGTTGCACCAACACCTCGAACCCTTCCGTGATGCTCGCCGCCGGACTGCTTGCCAAGAAAGCCGTCGAGCGCGGGCTCAAGCCCAAGCCGTGGGTGAAGACCAGCCTCGCGCCCGGCTCCAAAGTAGTTTCGGATTATTACCGCGAGGCGGGTTTGACGCCTTACCTCGAAGCGCTCAACTTCCACCTGGTCGGTTACGGCTGCACCACCTGCATTGGCAACAGCGGGCCCCTTCCCGAGCCGGTGGCTGAAGCCGTGCAGCGCGAGAACCTGACGGTGGCTGCGGTGCTCAGCGGCAACCGCAATTTCGAGGGCCGCATCAATGCGCTGGTGAAGGCGAATTACCTGGCGTCGCCGCCGCTGGTGGTGGCGTATGCGCTGGCCGGACGCATCGATATCGATCTGACTACTGAGCCGCTGGGCGAAGATTCCGCGGGCGCGCCGGTATATTTGCGCGACATCTGGCCCACCGACGAAGAGGTCCGCACCACTGTGCGCGCGTCCATCCGTCAGGACATGTTCCAACACGAATACGAGAAGGCCTTCGAGGGCGATACCAACTGGAAGACCATGAAGGTGCCCAGCGGCGACATCTATGTATGGGACCCCAAGTCTACCTACATCAAACGTCCGCCTTATTTCGACCATATGGCGGATCCCGAGACCTCCGTTCAGGATTTACGCGCCATGCGCGCGCTGGCGCTGCTGGGCGATTCCATCACGACCGATCACATTTCCCCTGCGGGTTCCATCGGCAAGGATACGCCGGCGGGCCGATATCTGATCGAGCAGGGCGTGCAGCCGAATGATTTCAACTCCTACGGCGCGCGGCGCGGTAACCACGAGGTGATGGTGCGCGGCACGCTGGCCAACGTGCGGTTGCGCAACCAGCTCGCGCCGGGCACCGAAGGCGGCTGGACCCGGCATTTGCCGGATGGCGAGCAGATGTTCATCTACGACGCGTCCATCAAGTACCAGCGGGAAGGCGTGCCGCTGCTGATCGTAGCGGGCAAGGAGTACGGCTCCGGTTCGTCGCGCGATTGGGCGGCCAAAGGCGTGCTGTTGCTCGGCGTGAAGGCTGTAATCGCGGAGAGCTTCGAGCGCATCCATCGCACGAATCTGGTAGGCATGGGGGTGCTGCCGCTGCAATTCATGTATGCCGAGAATGCAGCCAGCCTGAAGCTGACCGGCCGTGAGCGGTTCAGCGTGGAAGGCGTGCAGGAAGCGTTGCGCGGTACGGAACGCCGCGCCCGCGTGCGCGCGGTGGACGACGACGGCGGCCAGAAGACCTTCGACGTGCTGGTGCGCGTGGATACGCCGCAGGAAGTTGAATATTACCGGTACGGCGGCATCCTGCCCTACGTGTTGCGCCAGATCGCCGAGGCTCCGGTGGCTGTCTAGTGCCGGGCGTTTCCGGACGCGCTGCATTGCCCTGCTGCGCCGCCGCACGCGCGATTTACATCATGTAGGAAACGC
This sequence comes from Bryobacteraceae bacterium, assembly GCA_035602155.1. Classification (GTDB taxonomy): domain Bacteria; phylum Acidobacteriota; class Terriglobia; order Bryobacterales; family Bryobacteraceae; genus Bog-159. The sequence continues at coordinate 55,603 of DATNMW010000096.1, forward strand.
CGGTAGTCGACCTCCTGTAATTGCCGTTTCGAAGACCGTACCACCGAACACGCACGCAGCGCGGCGGACCATGTTGCAAGCGCCCCCTAAAGCAGGTACGATTGAGTGTCCCGCCCTGTTCGAGTTTCGAGACCAAACATTAGTACATTTTTATGCCGCAGCAACACAAGAAGGTTCTTGCCGTCGTAAGCGATCTTTTCTTTTCGGTCAAAATCACCGACGCCGCCAAACGCGCCGGCATGGCGATGGAACTGGTCAAGGACCCGCACGAGCTCATGATCAAAGCGAAATCCAAACCGAGCGTGATCATCTTCGATCTGAATTTCGAGGACGCCCAACCGCTGGAATTAATCGCCAAGCTGAAGGGCAGCGTGGAGTTCAAGGGCATCAGTCTGATCGGATATCTGTCGCACGTGCAGGGAGATCTGAAGCAGGCCGCGCAGGAGGCGGGTTGCGACATGGTGATGGCGAAGTCGGCGTTCTCGCAGAATTTGCAGCAGATTTTGAAGCGCCACTCCGGCGTCATCTGAATCTTGTCGCATCTCGGTCAAAATCACAGGTAAGATGGAGGGTGATGAAGGCTGAAGAGTACTGTGAGCGCCAAGTGGATGTGGAACCCTGGCACGTCAGACTGACCTCGTATAAGCTCGGCGAGGTCTATCACTGCAAGGCCGACAACGTTTCCCCGGGCGCCGCTTTGGCGCGCACCACCGGCGCCACGCGCGAGGAAGCCGAACAGAAGGCCCTGGATCGCGCGCGGGAATTGCTCTCGCGCACGCGCCGCCACGGCGTCTAATCCCTATTCATGCCCAACCCACCGGTTACCCGTTACGACCTGCCGGCGCTGGCCCGCCAGGAGATGATCGAGCACGGCTTCGCTCCCGACTTTTCGCCGGAAGTGGCGCGCCAGGTGGCGGCCCTGCGCGCGCATGCCTCGCCGCCGGATTCGAGCGGCACGATGCGCGATCTGCGCGGCCTGCTTTGGTCGTCGATCGACAACGACACGTCGCGCGATCTGGATCAGATCGAAGTCGCCGAGCGCCTGGCCAACGGCAACATTCGCATCCGCATCGGCATCGCGGACGTGGATACCGACGTACCCAAGGGATCGCCGATCGATGCGCATGCCGCCGCGAATTGCACCACCGTATACACCGGCGTGAAAAACTTTCCCATGCTGCCGGACGATCTGTCCACGGATCTCACGTCGCTGAACGAACATGCCGACCGGCTGTCCGTGGTGGTGGAACTGACAGTGGCGGCGGACGGCTCCGTGCAGGATGGCACGGCCTACCGCGCGATCGCGCGCAACGCCGCGCAGTTGGCCTACAGTTCCGTCGGCCCGTGGCTGGAAGGGAAGGCCGATCCCCCCGCCAAGTTGGCGGCGTCCGAGGATCTGCAGGCGCAGCTCCGTTTGCAGGACGAAGCCGCGCAGAAGCTGCGCGCGCAACGCCACCGCCTGGGTGCGCTCGACCTGGACCGCAGCGAAACGGAGCCGATCCTTTCCGACGGCCGCGTGACCGGGATCAAACCGCGCTTTCGCAATCGGGCTTCGGAGCTGATCGAGGATTTCATGGTGGCGGCGAACGGCGTGATCGCGCGGATGCTGCGGGACCACCACATCGCATCCCTCCGCCGCGTGGTGAAGATTCCCGAGCGCTGGGACCGCATCGTGGAACTGGCGGCGCGTACGGGCGATATCCTGCCCGGCGATCCGGATTCGGGCGCGCTAAACATATACCTGACAAAGCGGCGGAACGAAGACCCCGTGCATTACTCCGATCTGTCACTGGCGGTGGTGAAGCTGATGGGGCCGGGCGAGTATGTGCTGGAGCGTCCCGGTGAGGCCGCGGTCGGGCACTTCGCGCTGGCCGTTCACGATTACACCCACTCGACGGCGCCCAACCGGCGCTTCGCCGATCTGGTGTCGCAGCGCCTGGTAAAAGCGGTGCTCGCCAAGCAACCTTCGCCCTACGGGGACGCCGAGTTGGATGGCGTGGCCCGCAATTGCACGCTGCGGGAAGACGCCGAGCGCAAGGTCGCACGCGCCATGAATAAACGCATCGCCGCGGTCGCGATGCACGGCCGTATCGGCGAAATCTTCCCGGCAGTGGTCACCGGAGTTACGCCGAAGGGCACGTTCGTGCGGGCCTTGTCGCCGCCGGTGGAAGGACGGCTGATGCGCGGCGAGCATGGCTTGGACGTGGGCGACCAGATTAGAGTGAAGCTGTTGAACACAGACCCGGCGCGCGGGTTCATCGATTTTGGCAGGTTATAAAGAGGGCAACTGAGCCGTGCCGACGCTCGGTCAACTGCCTTCTAAGCAGCGGGTCGCCGGTTCTACCCCAAACCTGCCTGTAGACGATTTGTAGCTGTAGATTTCCTCCAAGTTCAACAAGCCGCCTGACCTGGACCTGCAATCCCCCCATCAGCCGTCGGATCCACGACTCTGGATCCACTTGACACCCTGCTGTCAGAGTTTTTTGGGCGACACAAAGAATACCCATGCAGCCGAAGCCGCGCTGAAGATTGACTACTCTCTTAAGAACGTCTTGATTCCACCGATTAAAAGTGTATACAAGCAGCAGTGTGATGATGGCCTGGTCCTGCAACAAACGGTCGGCATCGATGTGAGCTCAGCGATGGCCGTTCGCAGCGTCATCCGCAACAATAATGATCTGGTCTGGGTGGGAAGAGCACCGAATATTGCCGCGAAGTTGAGCGCCAATTCGAGATACTTACACGATACATAACGAAGACAGTCTACGATCGGCTGAACGAATCAAGCAGATACGGGGGCGATCCACGACGTGTTATGTCGGAAGCCTGCACCTGGAACACCGGTGCTGAATTCGGCGTTCGCGATCTATATCGTACTGGTTGGTGGTTGAAACCATAGTTCCTGCTGCGGTGTCATCCTTGGAAACTAGACGGTCGATCGACATAGTTACATTTCGTACTGGCCTGCTGCTGTCTCGAAAATGAAAGGCGGGAGTGGCCGCTGGTCTGGCTTGACAAGGCAAGCCCGCTTGTTATGATAGGCAGAGAAGTCTGGAATTCGGACTTCCGGACCATTAACCACACCAGTTCGTTATGAACACAACCGCCAAAATCCAGCACAAGGGCCAGGTGACCATCCCCACCGGCATCATTCGCCAGGCCGCCTGTCCAAAGGCGACTTGGTGAAATTTGATTTCCAGCGCGGCAAGATCGTTATCACGCCGAAGATCGTCATCGACCGCTCCACCTTCCCTACCGCCGATGACGACTACACACCCGAGCGGCGCAAGATCAATGATGCCCGCCTCAAAGAAGCCCGCAAAGGCCCCTACTACGGCCCCTTTGACACCGCCGCGGAGATGATCAGCCACATGAAAGGCCAGCTCAAGAAGAGAGCTGTTGCCAGGAAAACTAAATCCGTCCGCGCTCGATGAAGATCACTTACAGCAAGAAAGCACTGGAGGCCATCGACGACGCTCCACCGGCAGTCAAGAAAGCCTTTTTCAAGCAGAGCCGCCTTTCTAGCCAATGACCTTCACCACCGCTCCTTGCGGGCCAAGAAGTACGACGAATCTCAAGATCTCTGGCAGGCCCGCGTCAACAAGGATTGGCGCTTTTACTTTACCATCATCGATGACACCTACCAGATTGAATAGGTCATTCCGCATCCTAAATAGCCACGGTCCGCCAACAACAACGTCGCCCAATTGGGGCGGCGTTGTTTGTTCTTGTCCGTGGAAACCCAGACGATTCACCCCACTGAGCAGCTCGACTAGTTTTGGTTTCGGGCGAGAGCGATCACGTCGCCATCCCAGGCATGAAACGCACCTTATCAAATCCAAACGTGAAACGCCATTCGGAAACCTCAGACGTGGCTTTCCGTGGTGGTGGAACTGGCCTCGCGTACGGGCGATAGCCTGCCCGGCGATCCGGATTCGGGCGCGCTCAACATATATCTGATGAAGCGGCGGACCGAAGACCCGTGCATTACTCCGATCTGTCGCTGGCGGTGGTGAAGCTGATGGGGCCGGGCGAGTATGTGCTGGAGCGCCCCGGGGAGGCCGCGGTCGGGCACTTCGTCCTGGCCGTTCACGATTACACCCACTCGACGGCGCCCAACCGGCGCTTCGCCGATCTGGTGTCGCAGCGCCTGGCAAAAAGCGGTGCTCGCCAAGCAACCTTCGCCCTCCGGGGACGCCGAGTTGGATGGCGTGGCCCGCAATTGCACGTTGCGGGAGGACGCCGAGCGCAAGGTCGCGAGGGCTATGAACAAGCGGATCGCGGCCGTCGCCATGCACAGCCGCATTGGCGAGGTCTTTCCGGAGGTGGTCACCGGGGTTACGCCGAAAGGCACGTTCGTGCGAGCCTTGTCGCCGCCCGTAGAAGGACGGCTGATGCGCGGCGAACATGGGTTGGACGTGGGCGACCAGATCCGCGTAAAGCTGTTGAATACCGACCCGCGCGCGGCTTCACCGACTTCGGCCGGTCGTAGGCCCCGATTCCTGCCATGCCCGTCTCAAAATCACTCAGGAGAGAAAATTCCGTCATGACTTATTACGGAGCAAAAGAGCTCGCGCGATCGTTCCGCGCGGTCCGCGATAACACGATCGAAATTGCGAGGATATCCCGGAAGACAAGTACGGTTTCTCCGGCGGAGGGATGCCGCTCGGTGGCGGAGGCGCTGGTGCACATTGCCGTAATGACGCGCGTGCCGGAGCAGATCCATGCGGTCGAGCGCCTCAGCACGCTGGTTGGCTTCGATTTCTTCGGGGTCAGGGGCAAGCTGCAAGTGGAAGTGAAGGCGCCGCGCACAAAGGCGCAGATACTGGAACTGTTGCGCGCCGAGGGCGAGAAGTACGCCAGGGTCCTGGAAGGCGCCACCGAGGCCTTTTTGGGTGAGCAGCTCGAGTAGCCCGGAAGGGATGCAGCCGCGGGTGAAGTCGCGGCTCGAAATGCTGGTCGCGCCCAAGGAACACGAGATGCATCACCGCGGGCAGTTGATGGTGGTTGAGCGGATGCTCGGCATCACGCCGCACCTCACGCGGCAGATGGAAGCGCGCATCGCGGCGATGCAGGCGGTACAGGCGGCCCGGTAGACATCGGAAGACTGGCGGCGGTTGATACAACAATCCGCCGCCAGTCGCATTATCAACAGCATGCCGGAGCCATTGGCTTCGATCATGGGGCCGATCCACGATCTCCCGTTTGCGATTCAATGTCGTCATGCGACCTGCGACGCAGAGCCAGAGTCTTGGCGTTGTCGAGATTGAGAAACCGTCCCGGGCGGTACCGCAGTTCGATCCGCGGGCGGCGGATGCCGCATTTGTCTCGCGTGAGCGCTGGGTATCCCCTCGATCCGGAGGACAACGTACTTCGCGGCGAAGTTTAGTTCTGTCGCTAACCTCTTGCGCAAAAGGGAAGCGCCGCAACCTCCGCACATTAGCGCAGAACTTGCACCCCGCGGGCAGCGTTGTTCCACAACAACCATTTGCGCGGCCGAGGCCGGTAGTTCAACAGGCGTAGCCTGATCGAGATGCACTGATAAGGAGGCTCCTGGCGCCCAAATAAGCCAACGAGCGGGCATTCACACTCTGCGAATGAGCCACACAACCAACACAATCACAATAACAGTTCCGAGCAATCCTAAGCCGAGCATTTCATTTCTCCTTTGAGTTCGCTCTAACGAGCCCGCCTGGCGCGCATCGTGCGTCAGTCTCTATTGCACGGCTCGCACCAACGTCCTTTTCCGTTGAGCCGATTCGCCCACCGGCGAGTTGCGGACTCGGTTTGGAAGGAGCGAGGCCCTCTGGTGGTAACGACGTGCGGTCAAGTGACCGCAGGCGGTCAGAAACCCCAGCGTGTACATTTAGGTGTGGTCGCCAACCATTTCGTCCGGAGCCGGGCATGCTACTAGCGCCGCGATTGCCGGAGCATCGTGGTACGGCGATACACGCTGAAGGAGCTCGTCAAGCCGGGACGAAACGGCATCACAGATGCAGGTGGGGCGCATAGGAGATTTTATGGAACAACAAGGTAAGATTACCAAGACAGATCCTGACAAGCGCTATCGCCGTGTGCTGGCCGCGAGCACGCTGACAGGCGACTCCGTGCAGAACTCATCCGGAGAGACCCTCGGAAAAGTAGACGAGATCATGATCGACATCGGCTCCGGCAAGGTGGCCTATGCCGTCCTGTCCTTCGGCGGATTCCTCGGTATGGGCAACAAGCTGTTCGCGCTGCCTTGGTCCACTCTCAGAGTTGACGAGGACCAGAAACACTTCATTCTCGATGTCGACAAGGCGAAGCTGGAGCATGCTCCGGGATTCGATAAAGAGCATTGGCCGGACATGTTGGATACCACCTGGCGCAACGGAATCTTCAGCTACTATGGCGCGAAACCCTATTGGGAGGGTCATGAGGAGCCGGCAGCCCTCCGGCGTGCCGGTGGCGGGTCGTAACGGGTCATAGTGGAGGTGGCCCCCCGCGACCGGTCGCCAAACCCGGTCGCGGCAAGTCCGCCGAGTTGCTTTCCGGGTGGCATCACGGGTATCGGGTTACACCGGCGGAGGCAGACCTGCATCAAAGGCCTGCCTTCGCTTCCTCACGTAACCAGCATCGCCAAAGCGGCCGCGCAGGTCCATTCCCGCACCTTCGCTCCCAGCGAGCTCGTCCGCCCGCCGGCGCTGGACAGGGAACAGCCAAAGTAGCGCCCGAGAACCAGGCTTATCGCTATTCAAATAGCGATTTTGCGGGCTGTCCGGCTACTGCGCCGCATCCTTCTTCTTCTCTTCTTCCTTCTTATCGTCTTTCTTTTCGTCCTTCTTATCGTCGACCGGATGCCGCGGCTTGCGCGCGACGGGCTTCGCACTCGCCATCTCGACGTATGTCCGCAGAATGCGATCCTTCTGCTCCGGATCGAAAATCAACTCGCGGCGATTGCCGCTGCCCGAGAGCTTGAAGTAGCCGTCATTGGGATGCACGGCGTAAAGCATCGCGGCCATCGCCCATGACGGCGCATCATACGGCATCGGCCGGTAGGCGCGGTAAGCATCCGCCACTGGATGCCCGCCGGCATACCCGAAATCCTTCTCGATGCTGTCCCCCGGAAACAGCAGCGCCTCGCCAATCTCGCGTCCCGCCGTCACAATCGGCGTTGGCCACGCCGCAAATACTTTTTGGGCCGCTGCGGTGTCCGCTTGCATGCCGGATTCCGCCACGCAAAGCAGCCGCACCTTGCGGGCAACCCAATCCTTCGCGCCATACATGTCCAGCAACTTTGCCAGATCGGTGGCAGGACCGCTGAGCACCACGGCCGCATTCTGATCGTACTGCGCCATCAGCACATTGCGGATCAGCGTGGCGCCGTCGGCGGTATCGTCGATGCTCTTGATTGAATTCGGGTTCGACGCGTTGCCAGCCACCTTGCCGAACATCGCCGATGCGGCAGGCGCCTTCCCATCCGCCAACCCGATCGGCATGAAGTGCATGAACATGGCCGCCGGACCGGTGGTGGCGCTGGCATAGAAGCGGCCCACTGCATCGCAGAATTGCGCCGCCTGCAGATCCGCGCTGCTCACGCAAATTGCCGCGATGCGCGCCTGGTCCTTGCCGTCGAACCCATGCAGCATCGCCAGGGCCAGCACGTCGTCGATGCGGCCCATGGCGGAATCGAATACGATGCCTACGGGCGGTTTGGCCGCTATCGGAAACTGCATGTCAGGTCAGATCCAGCGCGTCCAGGCGTCCGGTCGAGTCGCCGAAATGCTCGACGTGCACGCCCATGCGGTCCATCATCGCCAGGTAGAGATTGCACATGGGGGTTTCTTTCCGGTAGACGATTCGCCGCCCGGATTTGAAGTGGCTGCCGCCGCGCCCGGCGATCAGGGTTGGCAGATCCTCGTGCAGGTGGCGGTTGCCGTCCGAAAGCCCCGCGCCATAGACGATCATGCAATTGTCCAGCAGCGAGCCATCGCCCTCCCGGATCGTCCGCATTTTCGCGATCCAGGCGGCGAACTGCCGCACGTGATAGGAGTTGATCTGGGTCACCTTCTCGATCAGGTCCGGCTGGTTGCGGTGATGCGTCAACGGGTGATGGCCGTCGGGAATGTCGATCTCGCGGTAGGGCCGCGAGGTGCCTTCATGGGTGACCAGGAATGTGATCACGCGCGTCAGGTCCGACTGGAAGGCCACGGTCATCATGTCGGTCATCAGCTTGAAGTGCTCGGCGAAATCCGCGGGAACGCCGTAGGGCTTCTCCATGTGCGGATCGATTTGCGCGTTGGCCTTCTCGGTTTTCTCGATCTGGCGCTCAATCTCGCGGATCGACGAAAGATATTCGTCGAGTTTGCGGCGGTCGGTGGGACCCAGTCTCGTCTCCAGCTTGCGCGTGTCGTCGCTGACGAAGTCCAGAATGCTGCGGCGATACAGATTTTCGCGCGCGCGGGCAGCGGGCGTCAGCGCCATGCCATTGCCGAACAGCCGTTCGAAAAGCGCGCGCGGGTCGAGCACCGGCGGCAGTGGCTGGGTCTCGCTCTTCCACGCCAGATTGTTGGTGTAAGCGCAGGAATAACCCGAGTCGCAATCGCCGGCTTGCCGCGCATCCTCCATGCCCAGTTCGAGCGAAGGGAAGCGCGTGGCTTTGCCCACTTGATTCGCCACGATCTGGTCGAACGACACGCCGGCTTTGATATCGATGACGGTCTTGCGCGGCTGCACGCCGGTCAGGTATGAGGCGCAGCAGCGGCCATGATCGCCCGCACCGTCGAGCAAAGCGCGCCCGGTGTTGTGAGTCAGGTTGCCGAACAGCGTGATGTCCTCGCGGTACGGCTCGAGCGGCTTCAGGATGCGCGGCAATTCGCCCAGCTTGCCTTCATAATCCGGATTCCAACCGTTCATCATGATGCCGTTGGGCACGTAGACGAAGGCCATTCGGACGGGAGGCTTTGAAGTTGTGGCGGCGGCCAGCGCCGGCGCCATCGCATCCAGGAACGGCAGCGCGACGGCCGTGCCCATCCCGCGCAGGAACGATCTTCTGGGCAGAGCCTTCTTGGTAATCATCGTTGAGCTACCTCTCTGGGCTTGGTATCCTTGCTCGCATCGCCCCGGCCCATTTGGAACGGAGCGCTATGTACAATTTCAAAAATCAGCGATTGAAAATGATAGCCGGAAGCCGCCATATCGCGGTTGATGCCATCCACCGTGCGCCGGTCGTACGGCTGCAACCCGCGACCCAGCGCATAGGTCAGCATCTTTTCCGTCAGGCACCGGGAAAACTGCGGCAACCCCGCCATCAGCAGTGCGCGCATCTCATCCGGCGTCTTAAACGACTTGCCGCTGGGCAGCGTGCCGCTCGCATCCACCGGGAACTTGCCGTCCATGGTGCGCCATTTTCCAATAGCGTTGTAGTTCTCCAGGCCGAACCCCAGCGGGTCCATCTTGTTGTGGCATGAGGAGCACATGGGATCGGCGCGATGCTTCTCCATCTGCTGCCGCAAGGACATCAGCGTGCCCACCGCGCTTTCATCCAGCGCCGGCACGTCCGGAGGAGGCGGCGGAATCTCGGATCCCAGGATATTGTTCAGCACATACTTGCCGCGCAGCACCACGGATGTGCGCGTGGGGTAGCTCGAAACGGTCAACACGCTCGCCTGGCTCAGCAGCCCGCCGCGCTGCCCTGTGGTCAGCTCCACGCGACGGAAATCCGGCCCCGTCACGCCGGGGATGCCATAAAATTTGGCCAGCCGAGCGTTCAGGAAAGTATACTTGGCGTCGATGAAATCGGAAAGCGGACGATCCTCGCGCAGCACATATTCGAAGAACATGCGCGTCTCGCTCTTCATGGCGTCGCGCAATTCCGGCCCCCATTCGGGGAATTTGTCCGGATCCGGCTTCACCACATCGAGATTGCGGATCTCCAGCCACTGGCCGGCGAAATTGCTCGCCAGCGCGGCCGAGCGCTTGTCCGCCATCATGCGCTTCACCTGCCCGTCCAGCACCGCCGAATCGTGCAGTTTGCCGGATTCGGCGAGGCCCAGCAGCTCGTCGTCCGGCATCGAACTCCATAGGAAATAGCTCAGCCGCGATGCCATCTCCACGTCCGCAATCCGGTGTACGTCTTGCGCGTCGGTGGGGTTGGGATCGTGTTCGATGCGGAACAGGAACTGCGGCGTCACCAGCATGGCTTCGATCGCCAGTTGGATGCCTTGCTCCGTGGTCTCGCCGCGCGAACGGGCCAGAGCCACGAACTTCAGCAGCGAGGCAACTTCGGCGCGGGTCGCGGGCCGCCGGTAAGCGCGGTGCGCCAGCGCGGTGACGATCTTCTCCACGCACGCCTGCCCGGACTTGGGATCGCAAATCAGAATCTTCTTGCGGCTCGCGCGCTCGACGTCCGTAGGGTATGGCCCCACGAACACCATCGAATTCAGATACTTGTTCTTCTTGTTGCTGTAAGCGTCCTTGTCGGACAGGGTCTTCACGAAGTCGTCGTCGATGAAGCCCGCGCGGAAGACATGGTCGCCGGAGGGCAGGTACATGCGCACCTCGGCTTCCGAATACGGCTCGAAATATACGAGCTTCGACGGCTTGGTCTCGACCGGCATCGTCTTCATCAACGTGCCGTCCATCCAGAACCCAAGCGTCACCGGCTTGGAGTCCGCGTTGCGTTCGCCGGGCATCCCGAAACGGATCACGTAATCGCCGTCCCATTCCACGCGATGCGAAGCTTCGATGGTGCTTCGGTCCAGGCGCTGGATAGTCTTGTCTTTCGAGTGGTATTGTACTTCGAGCGGCTTCTTCGGCAGCGGATCGGCCCCCATGGCGCGCGAGGCTATGACTTCGGCGGCGTCCACGTAATTCTCCATCAGCACCGGAGAAATGGTCAGTACGTCCGCGATGTTATCGAAACCGTAGCCGGAGTCGTCCGTGGGGAAGTTCTTATCGGCGCGGAAATCCACGGCCAGCAGATCGCGAACGGTGTTCGAATATTCGCTGCGGTTCAGGCGGCGCGCGGTGACGTGCCCAGGGTCCGGTTTGATATTGCGGTCGGCCTTCTCGAATTCACCCTCCACGTAGTGGATCAGCGCCTGCATCTGCGCCTCGGGCGGGCGCGGAATGCCTTTAGGCGGCATCTCGCCGCCGCGCAACTTGTCGAGAATCGTCTCCCAACCGTCGCGGTAATTCGCGATCGAATCCTGCGACATTAACAGCTTGACGTTCAGGCCCCCGGACGACAGCTTGTCGTTGTGGCATAGGGCGCAGGTCTTGGAAAGCACCGGCTTCACGGCCGAATCGAAATCGGCTGGCGGGGCATCCGCGGCGCGCAATGAACCGGCGAGGGCTAACGCAGTCGCAATGATCCGTAGTCTCAGTGGCAGTGCCTCCCCGGTTCCGAATGGCTTATTGTTTTATAATACCTCTGAAATGGCGTTTGAATTCGAGTCGCGGTTACCCCGGCGGCGTTTTCTGGCAGCCGCGGCTGCGGCGCTGGCGTTGCCCCGGTTGCGCGCCCAGCAGGAGCCCGCCGCCTACGGCCTCACGGCGGTGCTGGATGGCAGCGGCATGGTGCGCATTGCCGCGGGCGAGTTCCGGATGGGATCGGCCAGCGGCGAAGCCGATGAGTCGCCCGTGCATCGCGTGCGCATCAGCCAGGATTTCGAGATCGGCAAATTCGAAGTTTCGCAAGCGCAGTGGGAAACGGTAATGCTCGACCCGCACGCCAAAGCCGGAGCCGTACGGGCTACGCCGGGAGGCGCCACCGTGGGCAGCAATCCCAGCCACTTCAAAGGCGCGTCGCTGCCGGTGGAGAGCGTCTCGTGGGACGACATCCAGGTGTTTCTCGCGCGGCTCAACGCGCGCGATCGCGACCACACGTACCGGCTGCCCACGGAGGCCGAGTGGGAATACGCCTGCAAGGACGATTCAGTTGGCTTGGCCGAGCGGGCGTGGTATAAGGACAATTCCGGGGACAGCACACAGCCGGTCGGCGGCAAACAGCCCAACGCGCGCGGCCTGTACGATACCTTGGGCAACGTGGCGGAGTGGGTGCAGGATTGGTATGGCCTGAATTACTACGCGGAGAGCCCGGCGTCCGACCCGCACGGGCCCGCTTCAGGATCGTATCGCGTCTTTCGCGGAGGGAGTTGGCTGGATCCCGCCAAGTACTGCCGCGTCACGGCGCGCAACTTCGAGTTCCCCGTGAGCCGGCTGCATAATGTGGGCTTCCGGGTAGTGAGGATTTTGGCCGCCGATGAACGCCGATAAAACGTCAGGCTTGAAATGATCAAATTCTCGGTATTGGTGCCTATTTCGATGGCTGCGATGTGGGCGCAAACGCATCCTCTTCAGGCTATCGTGGAAGCGGCGCGGAGCGACCCGCCCGCGCTAAAGGCATTGCTCGCCACAGACTTCCCCAACCTGAAAAATCAGGGCACGGCGCTCGTGTGGGGACAGGATTTCCTGTTCATCGCGGAGACCGCCAAAGAGCCGGCTATATCGATTGATGCACAACCGCTCGCCGCGATGGCGCGCTTGCCGGACTCCGGATATTGGTATCGCCTGGTAAAGATGCGCACCGGCGTGACGCATTCCTACGAGTTCCACGCCGACGGCAAAACGCTGTTTCCCAGGCGCGACGTGGCCGGATACAACCCGGATTCCTATCCGAAGCCCGGCGTCCCGAAGGGCACGCTCTCCGGGAAACATACGATTGCGAGCAAGATCTACGAAGGCTCCACTGCCGACTACTGGGTTTACGTGTCGCCCGGAGTTGACCCCGCGCAACCGGCGCCGTTGATGGTCTGGCAGGATGGGCAGGGCCTCGTGAACGGCGACCTGTCTGCCTTGCGCATGTTCACCGTTACCGAGAACTTGGTGGCGCAGAAGCTGATCCCTCCCATGATCCACGTGATGATCTCGCCGGGAACCGGGCCGCGCATGCGCAGCGTGCAATACGATACGGTGTCGGATCGGTTCGGCCGCTATCTGCTGGAAGAGGTGCTGCCGGAGGTCGAGAAGACTTATAAACTGCGCGCGGACGGTTATTCGCGCGGCATCGCGGGCGAGTCTTCGGGGGCTATTTGCGCGCTCAATGTGGCATGGCATTTCCCGGAGAAATTCAGCCGCGTACATTCGACCATCGGCAGCTATACGGCGCTGCAATGGCATCCGGAAGAAAATTTGGATGGCGCGAACGTCTATCCGTTCCTGATTCGCAAGACGCCGCGGAAGAACATCCGGATCTGGCAGAGCGACGGGATGGACGACATCGAGAATCAATTCGGAAGCTGGCCGTTGCAGGCGGTCGAGCTGGCTAATTCGCTGAAGATGCAGGCCTACGATTTCCACTTTCGTTTTGGCGAGGCGGCCCATAATAGCGCGCAGGCCGCGCTGGATCTGCCCGAATCGCTGGCGTGGCTTTGGCGCGATTACGATGCGGCGAAGACGGAACAGACTTACGAGATGGACCCGGCTGAACGCGACAAGCCGCTGTATCGCATCCGCATCGTTAATCGCGACGCTTGGTAAAGGCATTTGGCCGCCGATCAACGCAGATGAACGCCGATAAGACCATCGACCTGAATTGCGACTTGGGCGAACTGGCGGATGCGGCGCTTGAAGAAGCGTTGATGGCGCATATCACATCGGCCAACGTGGCTTGCGGCGGACATGCGGGCGATCCTGCCACCATGCGGCGAACCGTGGAGATGTCGCGGAACCACGGCGTCGCGGTGGGCGCGCACCCGAGTTATCCGGATCGCGCCAACTTCGGACGGGTGGAGATGGCTCTATCGGCGGAACAGATCGCGCAGACCGTGTACGGGCAGATCGGCGCGCTGGCCGCCATCGCCGGCGATCTTACGCACGTGAAGCCGCACGGCGCGTTATACAACGTTGCGGCGAAGAATCCGGATGTGGCGCGCGCCATTGGCGAGGGCGTGCTCCGGTTCGGAGGCCGGGATCTGGTGCTGGTGGGGCTGGCCGGGTCCGCGATGCTGGACGTCTGGCGCGAAATGGGTTTTCGCGTGGCGGCCGAAGGGTTCGCGGACCGCCGCTATGAGCCAGACGGCAGCCTGCGGTCGCGCAAATACGCCGATGCTTTGATTACCGATCCGCTCGATGCGGCCGCCCAAGCATTGCGTTTGGCCAGCGAAGGTATCGTGCAGACGATTTGCGTTCACAGCGACACGCCGGGGTCTGTCGATATCGCAGCAGCGGTGGCCCGGGCGCTGCGCAGCGCCGGCGCCTAATTCTTATGCCAGTGCATATCCCAGCCGAGATACCGCGACCCCGCCTCATGCACCATCCCCGCAACCGTGGAAAAATTCGCAGCCACGTGATGCTCCCAGCCGCCCAGGCAGATATACCGGAGCAGTTCCTGCAAGCGCGGAATCCGCACCACGCCGGCGCCGCCGAATGTATCCAGCGGATCGTTCGTAAACTCGCCTTCCCCAACGTATGAACGCAACTTCCCGGTACTGTCGTTGGTGGACACGCGGCAGAAACTCATAGCCCCGGCCTTCACTCTGCCGACGCAGGTGCCGAAAGTATTCAACTTGCCCACCGTGCCGGCGATGATCTCCTGGAAGTCCATGCGCACATCCGCGAAGAAATGTTTGGGCAGGTTGCTGCAATGGAAGCAGACCGCCTTGTCGGGATCTTCGCCGTAGTTGTTGTTCCAGTCGAGCAGCGCGCTGGGGGTGCCGGAGGCAAGCTGCAACGCGTACATGCCGACCACGCCGCAGATATCCACCTCGCAAGCGCTGGGTAGCAGATCGTTGCTCATCATGCTCATGACGGTGCAGGGGACCACGCCGAAATATTCTTCAATGGCTGTCCAGCACTGGACGGCGCTCATCACCACTTCGGTTTCTTTCATCCAGTGATCCACCACCGCGCCGAGCTTGGCCATCTTGATCAGCGATTCGTCCGGAATTCCGCCCGTCGAAACGTAGCTTTTAATGGCGGCTAGCTTCGCCTGAGCGGCATCGTCATCGTCCTTCATTTTGTGGATGCGGCCCAGGATTTCGGTCAAGTCCACGGTCTCGATGGAGATGCCGTGCGCCTCCAAAATTTTCTCGCTGTAGCGCACGGTATTGAACGCCGCCGGGCGCGCGCCCAGGGCCCCGATGCGCACTCGGCGCAGGCCCTTGACGACGCGGCAGACGCCCGCGAACCACTCCAGATCTTTGCGGAACAGATCGGAATCCAGCGCCTCGGTGTGCTGCGTGGTGATGGAATAGGGGATGCCGTATTGCGTCAGGTTATTGCACGCCGACATCTTGCCGCAGAAGCTGTCGCGGCGGAACTTGATGGACATCTTCGACGCGGAATCCGGGGTGGCTTGCACTAGCACCGGGACGTTCAGATCGGCCAGGCGCAGCGTATCGGCGATGGCGCGCTCCTCGCCGAAATTCGGCAGGGTGACGATCACGCCGTCGATGCGGTCGCGGTTGGCGCGAAACAGGTCGGCACATTTGCGCGATTCCACGCGCGTTTCCACGGCGCCGTGCTTGCTGTCGGTGGGGCCGAGCACCAGCGGCTCGATGCCCGCGGCCGTGAGCGCTTTGATCATTTCGTCGCGCCCTTCTTTGGCGAGATGGTCGGGAAAGAATCCGCGATTCCCGACAATTACTCCCATCGTCATTGGTCTTGTCATTTGTGAATAATCTAGCATGCTGGCGCCCCGCGCGGTAACGCAAACAGTGTATTCTCAAGGAAGGAGCGCAGGTCATGGCAACCGCAACTCTGGACTGGTCCCAATGCCCCGCCGTAGAAGCGTACCGGGACGGTTGAGTGGAGCATGGGTGTTTCGCGATACCCGTATGCCCGTCTCCGCCGTATTTCAAAACCTTGAAGCCGGAGCCACCATCGAAGAAATCATCGAGCAGTTCGACATCACGCGGGAACAGATTAATGCGGTACTTGAATTTGCCGCACGTAGCCTTGACCCGCTTCCCTTCGCCATCCCTGCCGCCGACACTCCCGCGGATGCGCACACTTTTTGACCATGTAACGCCTCGCGGCATTGCCCGGTTCCTTCCGGGCCACACCGTTACAAAAGCCAAAGACCAGGGGTGGGATAATCTGACCAACGGCGACCCGCTGGCCGGAGCGGAGCGCGCCGGCTTCGATGTGCTTCTTACCGCCGACAAAAATATCCGTCATCAACAGAACCTAACGGGCCGCCGCATAGCCCTTGTGGTGTTAAGCACGCCGCAATGGCCGCTTGTTCGGCTGCACCTCGATATCATTGCCGCCGCCGTGAATGCGGCTACGCCCGGCAGCTATACCGAGGTGAACATCCCTAATGAGTAAGGCCGGCGTAACTCGCAGTCCCTTCGCTCTGGGTTGATTGTGCCCGAGAAATCTGCCCCGGTCAGCGCTACCTTTGGTTAGTGCCGCTTGGGGCGTGTGGTTAGTACTCACGTGTCGCTCCCCCCGGCGCGAACTCGGCACAGGGTACGAACTACGCCAACTTCCTCGTACTCGCCGAAGCCAATCAACTGAAATTCCTTTGTGGTAACTGCGGCGCCCCTTGGATGCCAAGCCCCGGTGATCAGCGGATTTACGCCGTCAATTTGCGTAGGCTCATAACGGAGCCCTGAGCGGCCGCTTCGGTCTGCCCTTCGCCGAACAACGCCCTTCATGTCCGTCTATCCAAGAGGCCGACGAGTCCGCAAATCTAAGGTCGACTGAGTCCGGTCTTTCGTTCGGTCTCCGCAGAGACGTTGGCGGGCGCAGCGCCTGCCCCGGGTGATTCCACGCTATCCTGGCTGGGTATGGATTCCTCGGATCGCATGTTCCTCGATTTCTCCGCGCGCAAGCTGCGGCAGCTTAGCGGCCGCATTGAAGATTGCCTGAGCCGTCTGACCGAGGAGGAGATCTGGGCGCGCGGCGCGGAAACCGAAAACGCCGTAGGCAACTTGGTGCTGCATCTGAGCGGAAACGTACGGCAATGGATCGTTGCCGGCGTGGGCGGGCAGCCGGATATCCGCCAACGCGATGCGGAGTTCGCAGCTCGGGGCGGTCTCGCGAGGCCGGGTCTGGCAGAGCATCTTCGCGGTACCGTAGATGAGGCAGTGGCCGTCATTGAAGCGCTCACGCCGGAACGTCTCGCGGAACATCTCACCGTGCAGAGTTACGACGAAACAGTGCTCGAAGCCATCTACCACGTGGTGGAACACTTCTCCGGCCATGCAGGGCAGATCATATACGCAACGAAGCTGTTAACCGGGGAAGACCTGGGATACTACAAACACCTGAAGACCACCGCGCCGCATGCCGAGCAGACGCCCTGAAACGCGGCTACTTCTTAAACAGCTTGTCGAACGCATTGCGGGCGGCGTCCGGCGAGCTGGGCGTATCCATAATCGGGCTGGGAGGCGCGGAGGCGTTGCCATCGCGCGCCACCGTGACCCGCGGCTGAAACAGCGTGCATTCGTTGGCTTTGTCCTTCAGCGGGATACGCACCGGAATCGGCTTCATGCACTGAAATCGCGTGGATGGTTCAAAATGCGTGCATTGCTTGCAGCAATGCAGCGGAGTGTTGCATTTCGGGCAGTTGCCGGTCCAGTCGATCCCGTTCGGCAGTTGCGTGGAACAACTGAAACAGCGGGCCGCGGTAACCGCCTGCACCAGGCGCGGCAACCGCGGACCGGTGATGTCGAGCGGTGGCTTAGGGCCTGGGGTCCGGGGACGCTCGTCGCCGCCGCGGCGGTCTCTGAAATCCGAGCGGTCCGAGTCCATGTAACCCTGCTGTCGGTACTTTCGATCGCTGTCCATGGGGAATTGGGTACTCCAAAAATCGCAGGCGAGACAAATCTCAACAACAAATATCCAAGCCCGGCTCCATGCCAGGGGAGCGTCCGGTTTGTCGCGCATTGCCGATCGATCACCAGGTCAGCGGTGCGGATGTTCAGGCTACCGTTGTCGATACCGGGTTACCGGAGGGGGTCTGTGGAAAGGCCGAACGCCCGGCAAGGACAGGTCAGGAAACCTGCCCAATGCCGCAAACCTATATGTACCACAGTCGGGGTATGCTTTGCACCTTAAATCGCGAAGCCGGAAGTTAGCATGCGTCGGCATGCCGCCGGGGCGAATTCCGCATATTTCCCCAATTCAGAAATGGGGCATGATTGCGTAGTGGGTCAATTTGCTTTGTGGGGCAGGTTGGCAACCTGCGGGCCGATTGTCAATCGGCCCAGTTTGCGCCGATTCCCATATTCCGGCTCCGCAGACCGGCGGAGGTATCCGCGGCAGGAGGCTGCGGCAATGGGCTAAAGCCAGCGCAGTCCAGGGAACAGGCCACGACGCCTCTCCTAGGCTGTCGTGTAGGGCGGGACAGCCGGCTTGGCTTCGGATTTCTGCGGGCTGGGAGAAGGCGGCGCGAGGTCGTCGCCGCGGCCCTCCATGTAAGCTATGATCTCGTTCTCCATCTCCGGCTTGTTGCCGGCGAACTGCCACAGGCCCTGTGAGTTGCGCACTAAGTCCGTGGATGGGTCGAAATTGTGCCGCGTGATTATCCGCCAGCGGGACTCGTACCCACGCTGATTTATCGGCCCATGATAGTAGTGGATTGCGTGATTATTCAAACAACCTATCCTGGAATTCAGCAGTTTGGCGCGCACGGCCCACTGCCGCAGCGTCGCGCAGTAGCCCGTGGACACCATGTTCTTTCGAACGTATGGATCTTCGACGCCCACCAAAGCGAAAATCATGTGCCAGTCCGCGCTGCCGACGATCTCGGTGTCGAGTAGTCCGCCGAGCATATCGTATGCCTGCCGGGTAAACGCCCACGCCCCCCCTGTCGCGCCCAGCCAGCCGGCCCCGTCCGGAGGCGGCCGCTTGCCATCGTGCCAGGCGCGCATGAAGCTGGGCATAGCGTTCTCGTGGCGGAAATCGGACCGCAGCGTCGAATAGGACGAAAAGAGTTGAACCGCCGGATAGCGTTGCATCAGGTGCAGCGCCTCATACGCCCAGTCCGGGCGGGTCATGTGGAAATCGGCGTCGATGAACGCGAAGTAGTTGCAGTCCAGCGGCAAGCGGCGTACGGCAATGTTCTGCAGGTTCTCCTTGTACCACATCTCGTGCCGCGTGCGCAGTTGTATGTGAAGCGGATTTGCGCCGTCCGTTACTTCAAAAGCCCTGTCGCCAAAGGCAAGCTCGACGGTGTGCAGCACAACCCCCGAGGCGCGCATGTGGTCTTCGAAGGTGCGGTAGTGCATGTACCGGGTGCGGAACCTGTCCGGGTTGAAAACCGCGGTGATGACGTGCAGCGGCTCCGCTATGGGCTGGACGTGAGGAGAGATGTGCGATGGGTGCATTTGATTCCAATTCTCGTCTTCTTATAAGCTGATGGCGGATCCGGGGGGGCCCGCGCAGACCAGTGCGCGGGCCAAGCCCGCCCCACTGCATCTACTGTTTCGCCGCGAGAGTGTTCAGGGTTCCCTGGATGGCCGTAAGCATCGCTTTCAAGTCCGCGAATTGCTGGGCGTCGGTCTCGGGCGCCGTCGGCTGCGGCAGATCCGTGCGCTCGACCATCCAGTTGGGAGCGTCGCCTGGGAACGGCCCGGTGACCGATAGGATTTGCTCGTTGGGCAGGAGCTGCCGGATCGGAATCGCCACGGATGCTTGTGTAGCCGGCGGCTGCGTGACCGGTGTTCCCGCCACCCAGGTCACCGCTCCGTTTTGAAGCTGGAACGATCCGGGGTAGCCGACGCCGTGCGAATATTGAGCCTCGATCAAGCTTTGCGCGATGAAGCTCTGGGTCCCCACTTGGATATACCACACGCGGCGCGGGTCCACGCCATAGGTGTAGTAATACGCGCCGCTGGTTACCTGCGCGACGACGGGAGTGAGACCGGGAAATAATGGCGCGATGGCGTTGGCCACCGCTTGCGCGTCGGCTTGCAGACACACGATATTCGGTGAAGCCGCTCCTACGGTTCCGAACGGTCCCACCTCGATCGCATCGGTGGGAGCGGAGACGTAGGCCGGATACGTATAAACGCCGGGAAGATTGACGCTGGCCGCCGCTGCCGCGGTGATGGTCAACTGCCCCAGGTAACCGGTCGCCGCATCGGTAGTGTCCACGATCAAATAGGTCACAGTGCCCGATTTTCCGGCCTGCGACAGATCTTCCCAATACTGCGGAGGGCGGGTTGGGTCGAAGGGCGGGGCTTGGTTGGTGGTGGCCTGCTGGTACGCGGCGCGCGAAGCATAGACCGGAAAAAGGTCCAGTGCTGAAATGGGATATTGCGGTAGATTCGGTTGTGCCGGTTGTGGTTGTGACATTTAGCTTTCTTCCGCCGTTATGCGGAACCTCTCTATATTCACCATAACCATGCGATTTTGGGCCGCGCGTTACCAAGCCGTGCAATCTGTTGAAACTAAAGACGGCCCTATTCCGCTCGATGTGTGACCGATCGATTGCCGTGCGCTTTGGTAAACTCGAAACGGGCTAGAATGGCGAATCAAGGATCGGATCGACGGGCGGTGTTGCAGATGCTTGCCAAGGCCGCCGCTGTCAGCCAGTTCCCGGGCTTCAGCCGCTGGGCATTTGGCCAACAGCATGAGCATGCGGGCAATGCCGTTCCGCCGCCGCGCGTAGCGAACTACCAGCCATCGTATTTTTCGGCTTCCGAATATCGCACAATCGATATTTTGACCGGCCTGATCATTCCCCCGGACGAAAGCCCCGGCGCCCAAGAGGCGGGCGTTAGTGAGTTCATCGACTTCCTGGCGGCGCATGGCGAAGAAGAGATCCGGCAGCCGATGCGCGACGGCCTGAAATGGCTGGATGCTACCGCGAAAAAGAGCCATGGCGCAGGCTTTGCCGGACTCTCACTCGAGCGGCAAACCGAGATTCTGAAGAGGGTCGCATATCGGGATAGCCCGGCGCAAGGAGACATCGAGGGGCGAGCGTTCTTCCGCCTGATTCGGCGCTACACGGTGATGGGCTACT
Source organism: Bryobacteraceae bacterium (assembly GCA_035602155.1). Lineage (GTDB taxonomy): Bacteria > Acidobacteriota > Terriglobia > Bryobacterales > Bryobacteraceae > Bog-159. The sequence continues at coordinate 76,562 of DATNMW010000096.1, forward strand.
ACACCAGCCGCGCCGGGCTGAGTGAGTTGGATTATCCCGGTTTGCGGCTTTATACGGAGTCTCCGGCTTGTCCGCATACCGGCGATCCGGAACACCGGCGCCTTCCGCCGCCGAGAGTCTGAAATGCAAAATCGGATCTACGACGTAATTGTGATTGGGACAGGCGCGGGCGGCGGGATGGCCATTCACACCCTTTGCCAGGCGGGCGCGAAGGTTTGCGCACTCAACGCCAGCCGCCGCCTGAATCCGGGCACGGACTTCCGCAACCATCGACAACCCTACGATATGCCGTTCCGCGGGTTTGGCGAGCCGGCCAAGCGCAAGAAATGGATCGGCTACATGGATAACGAGTACACCGAGGGCATTTGGGAGCACGAGATCGTTTTCACCACGGCTCCGGGAACCGAATGGACTTGGCGGCGCTGCTTCGCCGTTGGCGGCAAAACCAACTTCTGGGGCCGGTCGTCGGCGCGTTTCAGCGATATCGATTTCCGCGCGGCCAGCCGCGACGGATATGATGTCGATTGGCCCATTACGTACGCGGAAATCGCGCCTTACTACAGCCGCGTGGAGCGCATGATTGGTGTCGCGAGCACGGTTCAGAACCGCCCCAGCAATCCGGACGGCGAGTATCTGCCGCCGATGAACTTCCGCTGCATCGATCGCATTCTCGAGAGCGGCGCGCGCAAGGTCGGCATTCCGTATCTGCCCGACCGCATCGCGCAGCTTACTGTGCCGCATGCCGGTCACCCTTCTTGTCATTACTGCGCGAATTGCACGGAAGGCTGCGACGTGGGCGCATTTTTCTCAACGCCGTGGTTCTTTCTGCCCGCGGCGGAGAAGAGCGGCAACCTGGATCTGCGCACCAATGCGCTCTGCAAGAATATTTTGGTGGATGAGAATGGCCGCGCGAAAGGCGTGGCTTATATCGATCGGAATACCAGGCAAGAGTTCGAGGTGTATGGCAAGAACGTGGTGCTGGCGGCATCGTGCGTGGAGTCCGCGCGCATTGTTTTGAATTCGAAGTCGCGTCATTGGCCGGATGGAATCGCCAATTCGAGCGGGCAAGCCGGCCGCAACCTGTGCGACCATCTGTACGGCACCACGGCGCGCGGCTATTTTCCGCAACTGCTGGGGCAGCCGAGCTTTCCCGATAATGTCTCTTCGAGTACGGTGGCCTGGATGCCGCGCTGGCAGAATCTGGACAACCCGCGCCAGGAGAAGTTCATTCGCGGCTATTCGGTTTACCCGGACGGCGGGTGCGGCGAGTTTCCCTGGTACTTCGACGAGATCGAAGGTTTTGGCCGCGATTACAAGCGCCAGATCAAGCGGCGCTATCCTACGCCGGTCAGTTTTTACATTCAGGCGCCCACGCAGCGCAGCGATTCGAACTATGTGGATATCGATCCGGCGGTGAAGGACGCTTACGGCATCCCGGCCGCGCGGCTGCATTTTGCATGGGATAAGAATACTCTGCTGATGTGGGAACACGGCAAGCATTCCTGCGAGCAATTGCTGCGTGCCAGCGGCGCGGAATATTTGGGGGCCGCGGCGGAGCCGGATACGCCGGGCACCAGTTTGCATGAGACGGGAACTCTGCGCATGGGGAACGATCCCAAGCGGTTTGTGACGAATCGCTTCGGACAGGCGCACGACGTTCCTAATTTATACGTGTGCGATGCCAGCGTGTTTCCGAATTGCACGGATAAAACTACTACGATTTCGATTCTCGCGTTTACGCTGCGTACGGCGGAGTATCTGGTGGAGAATTTGAAGAAGGGTTAGGGAGCGGGATGTCGGCCGGTGCGATCCTGTGTCTCTCACATCCCCTGTTCCGAAGCGCGCCCGCGTCTCGGCTACCGCAATCGGCGTGGCGGCGGCCGTGATGCAGTCCAAGGATAAGCACAGCTCCAGCATATGGACTTGCCTCTCGCCGTTCGGGAAGATGGCTATCTGACTTATAAGGATTAGTCCGGGCTCCCTTTCAGAACAATTGGCTGCAATTTTGTTCCCGTGCATGGATGCTGAAGGGCGTAGTCGAGAAAATCAAAGACAACGTAACGATCGCTGCGGACGCGATCACATAGCAAAGGAGGGTGTCCGGGGCGATGTCCACACCAGGACGATTGACGGGTACTGGGGCCCTCTGAAGCGGGCATTATAGGCAGCCTCCACCAAGCCTGCACCGTTACCTGTCCGAATTAGGAGCAGCGCTCCCGTATGCGGAATTGACCGGAAAACTATCGGACGGCGAATCCAACAGGACTAGGGGTATCCCGGCAATAATACAGCACCAGTGCCCTTGCCGATTTTTGTTAACGTCCGGTGCTTGACAGGGGCCTGCCCATTGTTTATATTAATGTTAACATGAAGGCGTGGCTGAATGCGGAGACCGCTCGCTTATAACGGACATCGATACGGGATAGCATATGCGGTTTGCCTGGACAGGACTTCGCCCGGAGAAGAATTTTACGATGCCTTGATGGACACAGACAAGGCGAAGCTCAATAAGCTCTTTGAATACTTGGGGGATCACGGCGCGATTCGTAATGAAGAGAAGTTCAAGAAAGTGTCGGAGACATTTTTCGAGTTCAAGAGCCATCAAATCCGCATGCCGTGTTACTTCAGGACCGATGCCATTGTGGTAATAACACACGGTTTTATTAAGAAGAAAGACAAGATGCCGCCCGCTGAACTTAGGCGCGCGGAACGTATCCGAGATGAGGACAATGAGAATGAGCAACAAGAAGGCGAACGCCGCGACGATTCATAGCGACAAGTTCCAGGAGTTTATCGCCGACGACAAGAGGCGTCTCCTCTACGAAAGAGAATCTCTGGCTTTTGACGCCGCAGAAATGATCGCGCATCTGATGACCGGGAGGAAAATGAACAAGGCTCAACTTGCGCGTGCAATCGGCAAGTCGAGAGCTTATGTGACTCAACTCCTTAGCGGATCGCGAAATATGACGATCCACACGCTGGCAGACCTGGGACTCGCTCTCGGATATCGTTTTGAGTTGAAGGCCCGCGAGTGCAAGGCCGACAATACCCATACTGAAGCGCAGGTTGAAGTTAGTCGAACGTCTCCCATTGCGATCGTGACGCATCATCCAGCGAGGCCGCGAGAAACCTCCGCCATACGACCGGGTGAATAGAAACAATCGAGGAAGATAGGTCCCGCGAGCGTGGTGCGTACCCCTGAAATACTGACGATGGCGCAGTCGTGGCGCCCTTCGGCCACTGCGCGGCTGGCTGCGTAAGAATCTGCGGGTTATCTCGACGCCACTTCCATACGTCGATGAGGAGCTTCGCGGTCTCGCTTATCATTGCTTTCGTGCTGTCCATCAAGCCCCCAAGAGTCTCAACGGCGTCCTCGGCAAGAACCAACGTTTGAAGCGGATCTCGGGTTGACGTCATCGGTGTCTCTCGCCAGACCTCAACGTCAGACATGCTCGGGTTTCTGGGAAGATAGGTCAGTCGGCGGGCGCGCAACACCTGATCTCCATCCGGGCCAAGTATCTGAGGTAGCTTCGGAACAAACTGGCCGCTTTCAAGCCTACGTCCGCGGTGAACGAGCATGTTTCTGAAATCCAGCGCCCATTGCAGCCATCCATCCGGGCCGACAGATGCGATAACTTCGCTGAATTTCCTATAGAAGTCGGCCTGCACCTTCTCTCCGTCAGTCGTACCTTGGCCGATCTTTGTGAAGAATTCCCGAATCTTTCTGCCGAGATCGGCAGTAAGAATCGGCGTAGGAATCGCAATCACGCCGATGATCGCGCCCGCCAGACAGTCCAATGCCGCGGAGAGCGCTCGCGCCATGCCGGCGATGTGCATGACGACCATTTCACGGCCGAGTTCTTCCAGTGCATTGCGGGGGCGCGGTAAAACCACATCAAACTGCCCGTCACGGTTTTGCACGATATCTGCATACCGCTCGCTATCACGTTCGGCACAATCCTGATATTCAAGCCTGCAGCGCAGCCTCAATCATGTTTGCTGATAGACTGGCGACGCACGCATATAACTGATCGCTGATCGGTATCCGGCGGCTGGTGCCAGGATGCGGTGCCCACCACCCGATCCCATACGGACTGTGCTCTGCAAAATCGTCAAGGATTAGGGCATCCAGTTCCCTCCATCGCCGCATGGGAAGGCCGAGCGCCGACACGGCCCGATCATTAGTCGAACATTCGCCTTTCCCGTACGGCTCGCTCAAGCGGGCAAAGTCTGATGCCTTCATTGACACATTGTCCCGCATCCGAGTCACGCAGATAATGGTGTACGCATCCGACGCCTGCGAAGGTCCCCTCGTTGTAACCGCCCGAAGGCTTCTGGTCGCCATCATTCTCCGCCCGCGTTGCTCTCCGGCATCCGCTCGGGATATGCTTATTGTATTTTCGCTGGACCGGCGGCGCGACCGAAGCTTCAGTGAAGGTCATTGGCGAGGCCCGGCGCTCGATTCCTGCTGACGGCACACAGCTTCATCTTAAGGACCTCGGGGCGCCGCTGGTTCCTGGCAAACTCTTTCGCCGTGTACGGCTCGCGCCAGTTGATGTGAATGGCCTCTAACGGAATGTGGGTCTTTCCCGAGTGAATAGTCGGCAATCCGGAAGTAGTCGACAAGGAGGGGTCGTCGGCATCTCGAAGGAGTGGCTCATAGCGTCCAAACCCGCGCGGAATGGGTGCTCTTTCAAGGCGCCGTGAACATTGTCTCCATGACCCGTCCTAGCTTGCCAACTCCTCAAACTGCGTGATCCGCACTTTTCGATCTTTGAACACCGCGCGGATCTCGAGCTGGCCGCCCATTGCTTCAATGTAATCGGCCAGGGTGCTGACGCAGATGTCGGACCGGTGCTCAATCTTCGAAACCTCTCCCTGATTGACGCCGAGAATCTCGGCGAGTTGCAGTTGCGTCATGTGCTGCGCCTTGCGCAATTGATCGAGCGGCATTGCGGCCAGACTCTTCCGGAACCGGCTCTCAATCCTCCGCTGCCGCTCAGGCGGCATCGCTTCCAGCAATTCACGAAAATTGCGAGTGGGCATTAAATGCTTCCCTCCTTCTTGAGCTCAAGCAGGTGTCGTTCAAAAAGCCGGTCTGCGACCGGCACAAACTTCTCATACCAGCGGTCGTCGCCGGTTTTCTCGCCCCCGATCAAGAGGATGGCCGAGCGGAGCGGGTTGAATGCATACAGCGTTCGCAGCGGCCTCCCAGCGCTCTGGGTCCGCCACTCGCGCATCTGCGCATAACGTGAACTGCCGACTTTTGAGCTGTGCGGGAACCGAGGGCGGGACCGAATTCGATGAGATGCCGAACGGAATGCGCCACATCATCCTGTTGTTCCTCGGAGAGGGCGTCCCACCAATTCCAGAATTCATCGGTGAACTCGACTTACACACCTACAGTATGCCATATACAGAATAATCCCAGGGACCGGGGGCGCTACGCCACGGGGTCGAGAAACCGATCCACTTGACCGACGCGCTTCTGAACGCTGTATCCTCAAATCGTCACACATGAACAAGCTGTTAGCGCTCAACCGCGGCGAAATTGCGGTCCGCATCCTGCGCGCGGCCAATGAACTGGGCCTGCGCACCGTGGCCGTATGTCTGCGATGCCGGCGTGTTCCCGAACTGCACGGATAAGACTACTACGATTTCGATCCTCGCGTTCACGCGGCGTACGGCGAAGTATCCGGTGGAGAGTTTGAAGAAGGGTCAGGGAGCGGGATGCCCGCCGGTGCTATCCTGTGTCTCTGACATCCCCAGTACCGAAGCGCGCCCGCGGCCGGCGATCGAACTCGTCACGAAGTCCGGCGAGGCGCTTGGCACTGCTTTTCCTCTCGGCTACGGCAATCGGCGTGGCCGTGGTCGTGCTGCAGGCCCAATACACCGTGACGCTGCAATCGCCGTTCCGCATTCGATTCCAATGGCCTGTGGTCATTGCCCCGCGCATATCGGCGGAGGAGGCAGGCGCGGCCCAGGCGGATCAATTGGGCCGGAGGTTGACGGCGTACCAGCAATACGCCTGCAACAAATTCGGACCGGCATGCCGCGTCGCGTTAGCGGTGCAACGCGCCGAAAACCCGCGCGGCGCCTGCGAGATCTATCATTACAACTCCGACGGGACCCTGGATTGGGGCTATTTCCAGATCAACACGGTGCACTTGAAGCGGGCCGGAGTGAACCTGCGGGACCTGCTGGACTGCAAAGCGAACATCGACTTCGCGTACAAGCTGTACATGGAGAGGGGCTTTGTACCGTGGACCACGTTCAATAGCGGCGCTTACCGGCAATTCCTGCGAGGATTCTGAGCACTTGACTGCCGGTGAGGTTTTTCGTCAATCTTGCATGCGTCGTCTCGAATTTTCAACCCGGCGCCGTGGGGGCTGAAGCTCCGCACCTCAAGGCGTGCAAAGCTCAGCCGAATGAGGACCCTCCGGTTTACGCTGGGAAGAGATTCGTCATCCACGCAGTCCAGGCGGACTGGTCGCGCGCCACCACGGCCGCTGCCGTGTCGCCGTAGAAATAGAAGCTCACTGTGACGAATGCTTTCTCGCCGGCGGGGCACGCGGTGGCAAACACCGCACCCGGAGCGGGCAGATCGACGCGTAACAGCGTGTGTGGATTCCCGGCAGTATTGACTGACTCCACGATGCCGCTCAATGGAGGGGCGCCGTCGCCCGCATCGCGCCGCTCACCCGGCGCCGCCCCCGCGAGATTCAGGGCGCCCGCGAGCTTCTCCCATGCGCCCGAGGCCGCCGGCATCGCCAGGAGTTGGATTTGCGAACTCGGCTGGCCGGCGAAGTGCTCCAGATACAGCCGCAGAATGCGGAAGAATGAGGGCCAGCCGGATTCGACACCGGTCAGTTGATCGTCCCAATCGTCGGTTTCGGCGAAGAGGCTGTGCACCACGCGCACTATGCATGTGCCACCGCCGCGGGCCTCCACAATCCATTCGGTGGCCACGGTGGGCGCGTTCGGCCCCCAGGACCCTTCCTTCACGAAGCGATGCGGCGCGTCCCATTCGGTGATCGTGGCCTCGGAGTCCATGCCCCCTCCGAAGTGGGTGGTTTCGGCGCCGCCGATACGGCCATCGATCTCGGTGGGCACAAACCATGCGCTCACGCCCGGACCGGTCGCGATTGCTTGCCACACCTGTTCCGGGGTGCCCGGTACTTCCACTTCCACCTGCACCGAACGGCGTCCGTTCGCATCTTTTTTTACGCTCATACTGCGGTCTCCTTGTTTTTTTGGGGTAACGGGTGCGCCACCAGAACGAGGCGGTGCGTGCGTCCGCCCAGGGCGGAAGCGTCATGATAACGGGCCGCGATCTGAGTGATCGCGGCGGTGAGTTCGCTGCTGAATTGCGCGCGCTCGGCGGCCGAGCGGAAGCGGATCTCGGTGTCGATCGAGAGCGTGGCGAGGCGCTTGCCGGTTTCGCGCGCGCGGGTGGCGAGTTCGCTGACTTCACGGACCACACGGGCCGCCAGCGCGATCAGATAGCCCGCCGACAGGCGGTCGCGGCTGCGCCCAGGGTCGGAAGCCGCGGGGCCCATGGCGGCGGGCGACACTACGTAAGACGACGCGGTGGCTTCCATCAGGCGCTCTGTGATGCCGCCCCACTTGCGTTCGCTGGTAGGGCGCACGAGGTGGTAGCTCTCCAGGGCGCGCAGGTGGTAGTTCACTTTTTGGCGTGGAAGGGAGAGGCGCGCGGCAAGGGCGGCCGCCGACGCGGGCTCCGACAGTTCGGCCAGCAGCCGCGCGCGGACCGGGTCGAGCGCGGCGGCGGCGGCCTGCGGAGACTGTATCACCTCGACATCCAGCACAAGAATATTAGAACATTGACAAATTAATTTGTCAATAGAAAACCGCGACGGCGTGAGGTCCGGCTGCGGCGCTCGAAAAGAGCCCGGCCCGGATCGATTCCGACCCATGCTGCGAGTGCTCCGCGAAGAGCGGTTTCGGCTGAAGTTCCATCGCGCAACTAGAGAAGTTCCCGATATACTCGCTGACTGTCGCCAAGAGCGGCCTCAAACTCCAACCGTCGAGCGAATGGAGTTGCACTCCCAGGGATCTATCGCAGCCGTCATTGCCGCCAGGCGAAAAGCCTTTATGTGGCCAACCCAGGGAAAGCAAGACTTCGCGCCTCATCAAGACCGGCCTGCCCGGGGGGCATGGCGCAGTTTGCCCAAGCCCCCGGCCTGTCTGGCCGCATGGTGATTGACCAGACGGGAATCACGGAAAAGTTTGACTTCCAAGTGGAGTACGCCCCCGGCGGAGCCGACGTCTCGGACGTCTCGGATGAACTTACCGCACCATCGAAACCGTCCCAAAACTGATACAAGCTAGCTGTTCCCCGAAATCCGGCCAGATTGCCTCGGTCAGTTTTGGAAAGCAGACGCGTCACTTTTCCCAGGCGCCGAAGCGTAAGAGCCAGCGAACCCCATTTCTCCCGGAAAATGGGTCAGCCGGAATCCGGCGAACCGATGTACGGCCGATGCGCAACCGGCGAGCGATCTGGTAGTGGGACGCGGTGCGTTTCTGGTCCAAATGTATGATTATTCAGTCTTTAGGATCGAGCGTTTGCGGGGGAGGAAAACGGTTTCGCGGGGATGTCATGGAAAATCGGATCGCGTGGGAGTAGCCAGGTTATGGGCGTGCGTTGCTGAAACAACATGCTTGTACACTTCAATGAGGTGGCACATATCACATATGACCTGTTGACGGAGCATGGGAGGATTTCTACCACAGCCTGCTAAACTAGTCCATTAGAGGATATGCGGCGGGCTTTCATCGCGCTGTTTGTTTTGACCCTCGCGGCCTTCGCCGCCAACATCAAGCTTTACCTGAAAGATGGCGGTTTTCACGTGGTGCGCGAATACCAGGTGCAGACCGATCGCGTCCGCTACTATAGCGTGGAGCGCAGCCAGTGGGAAGAGATGCCGCTCGACTTGGTGGACCTGAAGCGCACTGAATCCGAACTCGCGGAGCGCCAGTCCCAACTCGCAGAGGAAACCAAGGTGGTTGCCGAGGAGGAGAAGGCTGTGCATGAGGCCCGCGCCGAGGTCGCCAAAGTTCCCCAGGATCCCGGCGTGTATTTTATCGAAGGCAGCGCCGTGAAGCCCATTAAAGTGGCCGAATCCAAGCTGCACAATCACAAGGGGCGCACTGTCCTGCAGGTCCTGTCGCCGATCCCGGCGGTGAGCGGAAAGGCCACCCTAGAGCTGGATGGCCTGCATTCGCAGAATATTTTCAGCAACCCGGAGCAGGAATTCTACATTCAACTGTCGGCCGAGGAACGCTTCGGAATCGTCAAGCTTACGCCGGAAAAAGGCATCCGCATCGTCGAGAAAATGACCGTCGTTCAGGTAACCAAGGAAATCATCGAGGAACCGATCGAGGTGCAGGTCTTCCGCAAGCAGATGACGCAGGACGGCCTCTATAAGCTCTGGCCGATGAAACCCATGCCACCCGGCGAGTACGCGGTGGTCGAATACACGCCGGGTAAGGCGAATATGCAAGTGTGGGACTTCGCCGTCGAGCAGGCCGGCTCGTAGTGTGCAGAAGCGGGCCCGCCGGACCCAACACCGTAGGCTACGCTAACAGAAGGAGAAACGCGAATGCAGCTTGGGATGATCGGTCTGGGACGTATGGGCGCCAACATGGTACGCCGTCTGATGCACGGCGGCCACCAGTGCGTGGTGTGGGATCAGAATCACGCGAACGTCGAGAAACTGGCGGGCGAAGGCGCCACCGGAGCCGCCACGCTCGACGACTTCTTGAAGGCGCTGCAGCCGCCGCGCGCGGTCTGGTTGATGGTTCCCGCCGCCGCCGTGGATACCTCGCTCACGGAGCTTTCCGCCCGCATGGAGAGCGGCGACATCGTCATCGACGGCGGCAATTCTTATTACATCGACGACATTCGCCGCGCCAAGGAACTGCACGCAAAGGGCCTGCATCATGTGGATGTGGGCACCAGCGGCGGCGTCTGGGGACTGGAGCGCGGCTTCTGCCAGATGATCGGCGGGCAGCCCGAGATCGTGCAGCATCTCGATCCGATCTTCAAGACCCTGGCGCCCGGCCGCGGCAATGCGGATCGCACGCCGGGCCGGGAGAAGGCCGGCGGCACGGCCGAAGAAGGCTATCTGTATTGCGGCCCCTCCGGCGCGGGCCACTTCGTCAAGATGGTGCACAACGGAATCGAATACGGCATGATGGCCGCTTATGCCGAGGGATTGAACATTCTGAAGCACGCCAATGCGGGGAAGCGGAGCCGCCTCGCGGATGCCGAAACCGCTCCGATGCGCAATCCCGAAAACTATCAATTCGACCTGAACCTGGCGGACATTGCCGAAGTGTGGCGGCGCGGCAGCGTGGTGGCCTCGTGGCTGCTCGACCTGACCGCCATCGCCCTGTTTGAGCAGTCGGATCTGGCTGGTTTCTCCGGCCATGTTTCCGATTCCGGGGAAGGCCGCTGGACCATTACCGCAGCCATCGACGAGTCGACCCCCGCGCCGGTCTTGAGCGCTGCGCTTTATCAGCGCTTCAGCTCTCGCGGCGAGGAGGATTTCGCCGATAAGCTGCTATCGGCAATGCGCTACCAGTTCGGCGGACATGTGGAGCGCAAGGCCGGCAGTTGATCCTGGCCCCCATTTCTCCCTTGGGCCGCTTAGGATACCCGCAGCATCTGCGACGGATTAAGCTTCAGCACGCGCAGCGCAGGTATTACGCTGGCAACAGTAGCAACAAGCGCCAGAACGAAGGCAGCGGCAACAAATGTGCCGGCATCCGTCGTGGCGATGCCGAACACCAGGTGTTGCAACGCCTTCACCGACAGGCTCGCCAACAATCCACCGATGGCAATGCCGATCCCCGAGAGACCAATGCCGGGAAGCGCGGCCTGGCGCATGATTTGCGCGATCGTCGCTCCCATTGCCAACCGGATGCCGAGCTCTCGTTGCCGCTCGGCCACGGAGTGTGCGATCAGGCCGTAGAGCCCGATGCTGGCCAGAACCAGCGCAAGCCCGGCAAGCGTCGATAGCAGGACCGCCTGGAACCGTTGCCGCCCCAGGGCGAGGGCGCGCACCTCATCCATGCTGCGGAAGCTGGCAATCGGCAATTGAGGATCGGCCTGCGCCACCGCCTTTTGGATCTGCGCGATGAGCCCGGCGCGGGATCCGGTAGCGCGCACAACCCAACTCGGAGAGAACCAGGTATGGACCATTTGCACGAAGCGGTCGTTGACCTGCATGGGAGAGACGAAAGCGGCCGGCTCCTCGGCAATCGGGCCGTTTCCGCCCCAACCGGCCTGCTGCGGAACGTCGCCGATCACGCCTACTATCTGGCGGGCGCTGCCGCCCACCGAAATGTAGCTGCCGAGCGCTTCGCGGTCTTGAAAATACTTCTTCGCAAACGCATCGTTGACCACCACAACCCGCTCCGTATTGGGGCCATCGCTGTCCCGCAAAAGGCGCCCTCGGCGCAGCGGAATGCGGAGCGCCTGGAAATACCCGGGCGTGGCATAGGCGAGACTGGTCAGCATATGCTCCTTGCCGGCGTCTGGGCCGCTCATGAGCAGGAAATTGACGTTGAGGGGCCGCTCGTAGGGCAAGCCCAGCACCACGGCAGCCGCCTCCACGCTGCGCGATGCGCGTATCTGGGAGAGGGTTTGCTCGAACAGCCGGTTCACTTGCTCCACGTGGCGGTAACTGGCATCCTGCAACGAGAACTGCGCGGTAATCACGTGGGTCGAATCGAATCCGGGACGCAGGGAACTTTGTGCCACGAACGTCCGGAGCAATAGTCCAGCGCCGATCAGGAGCACGAAGCTGAGCGCCACTTCCAGAACCACGAGCGATTGCCGGAACCAGCGGTGCGAGGCGCCCACCACCCCGCGGCCGCCGGCCACGATCAGCGCGCGAAGATCCGTCCGGGTGGTTTGGATGGCGGGCGCCAAGCCGAACAGCAGACTGGTGAAGAGGGCCAAGCCCAACATGGCCAAGAGCACGCGGGCGTCCAGCGCGATTGCCTGCCGCAGATGCAGCGTCTCCTCGGCCCATTTCTTGGCCGCTTCGATCACCGCGTACCCCAGGGTGAGACCGGCCAGGCCGCCGCCTAGAGCCAGCAGAAAACTTTCGGCCATGAGCTGCCGGATCACGGCAAAGCGCCCACTGCCGAGGGCCATGCGCACTGCAATATCGTGGGTGCGCCCGGCGGAGCGTACGATCATGAGAGTGGCAATATTAACGCATCCGATCAACAAAACGGCGGCGACGGCGCCCCAAAGAACCAGCAGCGGCTGGCGCAGGTCGTTCGTCAGTCCCCGTTGCAAGGAGGCCAGCGTGAGGGCGGAAGAATAGTCGGCGGACTGGCTCGGCTGGAGCGCAATCGCTCCGGCCGCGGCCACTTGGGCGTTCGCTTGCGCCAGCGTATAGCCCGGCCGCAACCGGCCGACGATCGCGTAGTTCTCTCCTTCGCCCTCGCCGGTACGCGCCGGCCGCAAAGGCGTCCATAGATCGGCCTGAACATCGGCCTGAAAAGCGGCAGGCATGACTCCGACGACTCCGTAGGTCTCCCCGCGCAACTGAATGGAGCGGCCTACCACCGACGGATCGCCATTGAACAAACGCTGCCAGAGGCGATAACTGAGGACCGCCACAGCGGGGCCTCCCGTGGTGTCTTCAGACGCCAGGAACTCCCGTCCGCGGAGCGGTGGCACGCCCAACACGCGAAAGAAACCGGATGAGACGCGCTGTTGGAGCACATAGCGCGCCTGGTTGCCGGTGCTAAGATTCACGCCGCTGGCGCTGTCCGAAAATGCGGCCGTGTCCAAAGCCGTCGCTTGATCGTGGACCAGGAACCACGTCGGGCCCGACTGCGCGTGCTGGTCACCCTCCGCGCCCTTGGCACGGTAATGGGTCACGATCTCCAACAGGCGTTCCGGCGCGGGGTAGGGCAGAGAGCGCAGCAGAACAGCATCCACGACGCTAAACAGGGCGGTATTGGCCGCGATGCAAAGTGCCAGCGTGAGTACGGCCGCCGCAGTGAAGAAAGGCGTTTTCCGCAGACTGCGCGCGCCAAGTTGTAAATCCCGCCACACCGGCATATCGCTTTCTCCTGTTCGCGCGTGCAGGCCGGCTGGCTTACGGGCAATAACTTCCCGGCCCGCGCGTCGCCGGCTAACTAAGTACCGAATTCCGAAAGTTCGCCGACTTATCCGGCCGAGCGGGCCAGTGTCCCTAGCTCCCCTGCTCTTATGGTACGCCTATCCGGCGCGCCGCGGCGGTCCCGCGGTATTCCATCCAAGGCGGCATCCAGCAGGAACGGAGCGGATGTGCCTGCAACGAGTCGATGCAGAAAGAGGGCGATCCCCGACGCTCCCGTGCCGAAGTCGCAACTGATGCGGACCAGTTCATGCCCGGGGAATGCGATACCCGTTGGGCGTTGTATCCCAAACAATGCGATTCCGGACGCCACCTTTTCGGCTTTTTCCCGATAGGCCGCGCCATTCGCCTTGTCGAAGGACTCCATGTCCAGCAGGAAGTCGCCGAGTCCGGCCAAGCCGAAGAAGCGTCCAGGATAGATGGTATACTTTCGATCGCAATCCACCGCGATACGCCGCAGCACGGACGCATATTCATCGTCGGCCAGCACCTTCTGATAGCGGAGGAGCGCCGTTCCGACGCCCGCGCCACCCCAGCGCCAGTAGGGCACGCGCGTGCGGGACGCCTGCGAGATCTTCCAGGTGAGGCCGCCATCGGCTGTTTCTACTCCATTGCCGATGTCGAAGTCCATGCCTCCCTTGCCCACCTCCAGATAACGCTCCTGGCCGGTGAGCCCGTATAGATACAGGAGGAAGAGGGCGACGCCGCTGGCTCCATGGGCCAGTCCGTAGGCGGTATCGTCGTCCCACGGCCAGGAAAATCCCACGTCTTCCTCGTGCTTGGAGCGAATCAGGTAGTCGCCAGCCTCGGCGGCCTTCGCCAGGTGGAACTCGTCCTGCGTGTGAACGAACGCCTTCAATTGCGCCAACCCCCAACCAGCGGCGCCATTATACAGATCCGGCGAATCGAAGCGCAGCGGGTGATCGGCGCCGGCGCGCAGCAGTTCAAGCCCGCGTTCCTCGCGGCCGATCTCGAGCAGGGTCCAGCCAATTCCCGATGTGCCGGCATACAGGCCGGGAGGGAAGGCTTCAGCGGTTATCTGCTTGCCGCAAATCCAATCCATAATCGCGGGCGAAACCGTACCCGTGATCTGTTTCATGCAATATGCCACGCCGCACGCCCCGTGCGCGAGGCTCAGCGGATTAGTGGCGTAGAGGGCCGGATCCGCGGGAAACAGGCGGTCTACGCGGTCGTAGCTCGCCGTCCCGGCCACATATTCCATGGCGCTTTCAGCCATTTTTCGCAACTCCCCGTAGACCGGAGCCTGGTGCGCCGGCGGCGCGGAGGCATGGCTGTCGCTTTCCAGAATCTCGATAACGCGCGCCGGGGTGATCCGGTCCGCCCGCTGTACGGCCATCAATCCTTGAATGCACCGAGGGATGCTCGCGGGCAAACCAAGATCGCGGCTCAGGGCTTCCAGAAAGCGTCCGCACGCCCCGGTATCCAGCGCCATCATCCCGTTGATCGGCATCAGCGCGGCGAGCATGAGCGCGCCGAGTCCGAAGTAGTCGTCCTCGCGCTCGGAATACGAGCTGGCCAAATCCGCCGAGGCGAAGCCGGGGGTGAACAGGGGAGTAGGGGGGTCGATGCCGATCTCATGAGCGGCTTCAAAATCGATGAACTTGACGTCCTCTCCGTCATTGATGACGATCAAGTTGTAATGGGAAATGTCGGTGAAGACGATACCGCGGCTGTGCAGAATTTCGAGGTTGCGTGCGATGCGCGAGAACACCCGGCAAAACCTATCCACGAATTCCTGGGCATCGGCGGCGGTCGGGGCGGTGCGCAATGCGAGGGAGTGCGCGCTGTTGTAGAATCGAAGCAACGCGCCGTCGATAAACTCTTCCACCAGATAGCAATGCTCCCAATCGCTGAAGAAATCGAGCGGCTGAGCGGCGATTCCGGTATCCGCCAAGCGCGTCAGAAGGCGGTGCTCCTTCTTGAGCAAGTCCACACCGTCGGCGCCGTTCGGATAGACATTCGAGAGCGGCCGCGCCTCTTTGATCACCACTTCCCGTCCAGTCTGGGTATCGGTGGCCAGATAGACGCCGCCACTGCTCGAGAACGCCAAGGCGGAGTTGACCACATAGCGTCCGTTTTTCAACGTGTTCTCGCCACTCTTTAACGTGTCTTCGCCGGCGCTATCGCCCGCGGCGCCGCCCACAGGATCCGGAGCCCACTCATGAGAGACACTGTAGGGCATACGCCGGTCCCGGATGGCCGTCCCGTCGGGCGCCTGGATGGTAAGTACGCGCTCGCCCCGCGAGTTCAGTGCATCGGTCCGCATGATCCCGCCGTACCGATAGTACAGGACCCGGCTGTCCTTGTAGCGCTTGTCCGAGAGAATGTACGGTCCGCGAAAGCCTACTAGAACGTTGTGCAACTCCTCAATCAGCGAGAGAAAGGCCGGCGTGTCGGCGGGATAGATGGTGATAAACTTTCCGGCTCCGCTGCGCGGCCAACGCTTGGAGTTCTGCAGATAGACGATGGTCTTATCCAACGCGAACTTGAACGCCGTCTTGCGAGCCGTGAGGACCGGAATCACCGTGGCGAGTATGGCGGCGGCATTGGTAACCGTTGCGGAGATATGAATCTTCCAACCCTGCCGCGGCGGGGCAATCGACGGCTCGGAGCAGTGAGACCAGATGCCGTTGCGCTCCATGCTCCAGCCTTCCGGCAAAAAACGCCGCGCGACTTCAAGCAGGCCGCCCGCATCGGGTTCGTAGCAGTCCATGGGTTCGTAGAAATCCCTGGAGCCGAATAAGTACTGAAAGACCTGAATATTAGACATTTTGAAATAATTCCGTTTTACCGTGCATCCTCACTGGTTTCCATGGGAGAGCGAACCCCAGAATCGCGCCTTTGCCTTTGTGGAAAGGCCCGCGCCCTTCACTCGCATCCGCTGGAGCAGACCCGGCGGCGGGAGCTCGCTGGTTTGCTCCCGTCTGCCTCCGGGCCGATTCCTCATCGCGGTTGTCGTCAGTAACCGGCCGCGATATAACCGCCCATGGCCGCGAAACAGGCCGCCGCGCTGTTGGTGGAGCACGCACAATTGTGGGCGCTCGACGTGCTGTTGCCTACCTCTGCCATTGGACCGCTGTTCTGGTCGTCCGGCAACATTTGAAGTGCTAATACTCGATTCATAATCGTTCTCCTTAGTCTTATCTGGGAAGACCCGCCGGCGGGGGCACATTGTGCCGCCCCCGTCTGCTTCCGGGCCAATTTGCGGCTAACGGCCGTCGTTAATAACCGGCGGCGATGAAGCCGCCCATGGCCGCAAAACATGCCGCGGCGCTGTTGGTGGAGCAAGCGCAATTGTGGTCGCTCGACGTGCTGTTGGCCAGCTCCGCCATTGGGCCGCTGTTCTGGTCGTCCGCCAACATCTGAAGTGCTAATACTCGATTCATAATAGTTCTCCTTGTTTCTTCTTTTACAGACTTAATTAAGTCTGCTGAGTTAGTTATAACACCGCCAGAGGATGTTTTCACGGGTTGTTGCTTAGCAGTTTCGGCTGTTTCGCGAATTACTCACGCGGGAGGCATTTATCAGGATACGGCGCAATATAGAGTAATATCCAAAAAGGTTTCGCTTTTGTTGTGCATCTTAAGTTATACTTACTCGAAACCGTAGAGACTTACAGTCGCGCAGATACGCGCCGGCAAAAGGAGGTCCCGAATCGCGACAGGTAACCTTGAACCAGGGCGGAACCACAAAAGCCTTCGCATTCCGCGCCGCATCCGGAAGAAGCCTTCGGCCCACGGCCTGGAAGCCGGGTCAAACCGCGGCAAGTTCCAGTGAATTGCTTCGTGGATCTCTTAAATCGCTTTGGGGTGTTGAATCCATTCGGCTTAAGCCGCTCCGACAGCGTACAACGCGCGCGGCTGTGTCCCTTTATTATTATAACAATCCCGAAACTTGCGCCTTGTTGCTTAGCAGTTTCGGCTGTTTAACGAATACTGTAAGGTATTGCACAGAAACGGCCGCGGCCGGCATGCTACCATTGTGACGTAAATAACAGTACCCAAACATCTTGATTGGCGAGTGCCAGCCTCGACGTTTTCGAGTGTTCCGACAATGCCTGCGCACCGCTGGTTACTTAAAACTCTTCGGCCATTTCGCGCCAGTCAGTTGTTGATTACCTTCTCCCTGCTTTCGGCGGGACTGCTATCCTCGGTCGATCCTTTGATAATCAAATGGCTCATCGATCACGGCTTCCGCGGCGCTCGGGTGCGGTCTATTTTGATGGCGTTAGGTCTCTTTGTGCTGGCCTATTCAGTGCGGTTGACCTTACTAATGATAGGTAACATGGCTGTCGCTGTAACCTGTCAGCGCGTGATGCTGCGTTTACGCCTGCAGCTTGCCACAAAGCTGACCCAGTGCGGGGCGGGGTATTTCGACCGCCAACCGGTGGGCGATTTGGTTTACCGGCTGGAGGGCGACATCGAACAGGTCGGACATCTGGCCACGGACGTGCTCCCTTCGCTGCTGAGAGTGGCGGCCAGCGCCCTGTTAGTGGCCGGCATCATGGTGAGTATCGATCCGATGCTGGCTTGCGTGACACTTCCTTTCTTCCCGCTCTTTCTGGTGTTGCGCGCCCGCTTCCGGCCGAAGCTTGAGCGGGCGGCGGAAGCCACGCGAGACGTGGCCGGCCAGCGAAGCAGCTATTTGACCGAGTGGCTGGCAGGGGTCGTGCAGATACAGTTGCTGGGAGCGGAACGAACCTTCCTGCGCAAGCTCTTCGCGCTGTGCAGCAGTACGATCCGCGCCGCGGTAAGTCAGCGGAGAACGGAACTGCTGTATGCCATCGGATCGATGGGCCTTATCGCGCTGGCCACAATCGCGGTTTTGGGCGCGGGTGCGGAGCGGGTTCTGACGCATGCGCTGACTCTGGGTGGGTATGTGGCGTTCTACACCTACCTGACCCGGCTGTTCGAGGCGCTGAGTGCCAGCGTAGAGACATATTGGCAGTTGAAGCGGGCTACCGGCAGCGTTCGCCGGCTGATGGAGCTGGAAGACGTGGACATCCCGATCGTGGACGTCAAGTCGGCTCCTTCGCTGCCCGCAGGCGAGGTCGGCGGCCTGGCGTGCACCGGAGTCGATTTCGGTTATCCGGCGGGACGAATCGTGATTCAGGGTGTATCCCTTCAGGTAAACCGCGGAGATCGCGTGGCCATAGTGGGCCGTAGCGGAAGCGGGAAGAGCACGCTGGCGAAGTTGCTGGTCCGGCTGTACGATGTAAGCGGAGGCGCGATTCTCCTCGACGGCGAGGACATCAGGGATCTGCGGCTGCGGAGTGTCCGCAGTTCGATCGCACTGGTGTCGCAGAACCCCACGTTGTTCGCCGGCACGCTGGCGGAGAATGCGCGGCTGGGAAGCCCGGACGCATCCCTCGAGGATATGAACCGGCTGGCAGTCCTGACGTGTTTCGATGAAGTCCTGCAAAGATTCCCGGACGGTTGGCGGCACGTGCTCGGGCCGGCCGGGGCCGGCTTGTCGGGCGGCGAGAAGAAGCGGCTGGCGCTGCTTCGGGGGCTCCTGCTGAATCGGGAGGTTCTGGTTCTGGACGAAGTGACCTCCGAGCTGGATCCGGCCGTCGAAAGGGTCCTGCTTTCCCACCTGGACGAATACGCCCATGACAAGGCCATCGTGCTGATCACACATCGCACCGCGGCGGCCCTTTGGGCCGACCGCATCATCGCTCTCCAGGATGGGCGGGTGACGCGAGTGTGGCGACGTTCCGAGCTGGACGAGGACGACCCGCAACTCGAGCGGAAGCTTTGGGGCGAGGACCTGGCGATCCCCACGGAAGAGGCCTACCGGCCTGAAAGCGAACTGTGCTCAATTTTGTAACGGTCTTGCGCGTATTGCCCGGCGGCGCTTTGCTACTCAAGCATTCGGAGGATTCCCGGATCCAGAAAGTGCTGGCGCTGATCGCGGATGCGCCCGTACAGGAATGTGCTGGACTGGCGGGACAAGTACACCTCAGCACGAACCGTCTGGTGCACTTATTCAGGCATGAGACCGGAGTGGGCTTAGGCTTGGTCCTGAGGGACGCCCGGCTGCGGTATTCGGCCCACCTCCTGTCTTCAGGGAAGGAGCCGGAAAAGGAGATCGCCTTTCTGTCCGGCTATCGGCACTTATCCAGCTTCGTCCGGGCCTTCACGCTACGGTACTTCGAGTCTCCCCGTTCCTACCGGCGCAATCCGCTTGTGCTGGTCATGTCCCCGCTCGGCGAGGGAGTCGTTGCGGAGGCCCTGGCGGTCGCCGCGCACGCCTAGCGCGCGCCCGAGCGAAGCACACCATGAGCGAACAAACCTGCTCTATTTACGGGGACGAAGCCGCCAACCATCCCGCGCCGGCCGGCAGGCTCCAAGTGCCCGTGGAGTATTTTCGGTTGCCCAACGGCCTGGCGGTTGCGCTCTCTCTCGACTGCAGCACTCCGGTGGCGGCTGTTACCGTCTATTATGGCGTCGGATTTCGCCGTGAGCCGCTGCATCGCGCCGGCTTTGCCCACCTTTTCGAGCACCTGATGTTTCAGGGGTCGCCCAGCCTCCCCAGATCGGAATTCATTCGACTTATCCACGAGTGCGGCGGCACCGTCAATGGGAGTACGCGCTTCGATTTCACCAGCTTCTATGAAGTGGTCCCGTCAAATGCCCTCCGTACGGTGTTGTGGGCCGAAGCAGACCGCATGCGCGGCCTGGCTCTGACGCCGGAGAGCCTGGCCAACCAACAATCGGTCGTGTGCGCCGAAGTGGGCGCCAACATTCACAATCAGCCCTATGGCGGATTTCCCTGGTTCGATGTACCTCAAACCGCGAACGTCAATCCGCACAATGCTCACAACTTTTACGGCGAGATTGAAGATATCACCGCCGCCACCCTGACGGAGGCGGAGGAATTCTTTCGGGAGTTTTACCGTCCCAACAACGCCGCCCTCGCGATCGTGGGCAACTTCGATCCGGCGGCGGTTCGGGAATGGATCGCCGGATATTTCGGATCGATCCCGTCCGCGGCGGCGCCGGTTCCCTTCGACGTGAGCGAGCCGCGTCAACTGCGGGAGAGGTACGGGCGGAGGCTGGATCGTCTGGCGCCCAGTCCCGCCCTCGCCATCGCGTACCACATGCCGGACAGAAACACGGATGAGTACTTCGCGATGGGAGTGCTGGATCATCTTTTGCTTCAGGGAGGCGACAGCCTGTTTCAAAAGGAGCTGGTCAATCGCCGCGGGATGACCGATCTGGTTCGCGGCGGAATCAATATTCTGGGAACCATGTTCAACTACAACGGCCCCATGCTATGGACGGTCCACATGTTCCACGATCGCGACGTGCGCGCGGATGACATTCTGGAGGCCGTCGATGGGGTGGTGGCGGGCTTGACGGACGGGGAGGTTTGCCGGGAAACGCTTGATCGTGCTCTGGTCAAAATGCGTTCCACGCTCTACGACCAGATCGAATCCTCCCACGGCCTGGGTCTCGCCGATATGCTCGCGGCATTCGCGCTGTTCGACGGCTCTCCGGAACGGATCAATTCGTTGGACGCGCGCTTCCGGTCGGTCACGCCCGCATTGTTGCGCAGGACGGCTGCGGAGTGCCTTCGCAAAACCAATCGAACGGTCCTCGAAGTCGAGGCGCCGGCGGGTTCGGCTGTTAGACCAATGGGAAAGGAATGCAACTAATGAGCGCCCTCGCCTTCATACCCTCGCCGCCGGCCCGCCCGCCATTGCAGACCGTCTCTTGGGACCGGTTTGCGTTACCGGACCCGCAGTCGGTGCGCCTGTCCAACGGGCTCTCCGTCACGATGATTCAATGGGGTACGGTACCCAAGGTGCTTGTCAGCATGGTCCTGCGCGCGGGCCGGGCCGATGAGGGCAGGGAAAGACTGTGGCTTCGACGCCTGTTGGGCATGTGGATGATCGAAGGCACCCACAACCGCGGTGCGGATGCGGTGGCCGCCCAGGCGGCCACCATGGGTGGATCGATCGGACTGAGTTTCGGAGAAGATCTCATGGAGGTCTCCGCGGACGTGCTGACCGAGTGGGGGCCTGCGCTGGTCGAGTTGATGGCGGATGTCCTCCAGCAACCATTGTTTCCCGAGCGGGAGAGCGCCCGGTTGAAGCGCGCTCTGGTGCGCAAGCTCGAGATCCAGCAAAGCCAGGCTCGCGCCGTGGCGCATGAGGCGATTCGCCAGGTGCTCTATCCCGGCGGCTCCTACGGCTGTATTTTCCCGACCTCCGGCGCGCTGAATTCCTATGGCCGCACCGAGGTGATGGATTACTATGAATCGTGTTTCGTGGCGCGGCGCACGCACGTATGCGTGATTGGCCGCTTTGATGCCGCAAAGATGCTGGATGCGATTGAACGCAATCTCGGCGGATGGCGATCCGGTACGGCACCCTTCGTGGAAAGGCCCGCGGAGTCGAAGGAGCCGGTTTGCCGGACCATCGACCGCCCAGGCTCAACCCAATCCACCGTGCTGATCGGTGTGCCGGTCGCGCCTCCAGGCAGTCCCGGCCGAGTCCCGCTGGAACTCGCGAATGCGATGCTCGGCGGCTCCTTCAGCTCTCGCATAACCTCGAATATCCGTGAAGACAAGGGCTACACCTACACGTGCGGTAGCAGCCTTCCCACCTGCTGCAGTACCTCTTTCTGGCTGGAAGTAGCCGATGTGGAACCGGGCGCCACGCGAGAGGCAATTCGGCTGATCCTGCATGAGGTGGACCGGTTCTGCCAGGAGCCTCCAACCGCGGACGAATTGATGCGCGCCAAAGCGTATACGTCCGGCGCGCTAGCGATCTCGATGTCGTCCCGGTCGGGACTGCTGAGCTGCCTGAAGTTCGACGATCTTTACCATCTTGGCTGGAGGTATCCGTCCACGTATCTGGCGCAGATCCGCGACGCGGATGTGCAGGACGTGTGCGCGGCTGCGGCACGCTATCTGAGGAGCGACAGGATGTCGACTGTCATCGTTGCGGATCTGAAGGAACTGGGGGAAGCGCCGTACATGCCGGCATCGCCACGATCGGTAGATGACGCGGGCCGTGCGGGCAATTTCACATAGTTATTCCATGGCCGAACACCCGACCGGCGCCCTCGTCGGCCTTTTGCGGAAAGCCTTGGTTTTCCGAACAAAAGAGCGGGTCCGCAGACCGGGGGGCTGACCCATAAGCGCTAACCTAACGATTTTATGCCTTGGCCATGAATGGGCGGAACTGTTCTAAGCGATCACGGACGGGGGCGGCGCAGCGGTATGAAGCACTTCGTAAGGAAAGCGGCTCCGGATGTAGTGGTTGAAGTAGGCTCCCTTAGAGCCGGCGCGCAACAGATCGTGGTAGGTCCGGCGGGGAACGCCGGCGTACTGAAATGCGGCTCCGTCGCGGAAACTGCACTTGAAGGATTGCTTTCCGGCGCTCGTAAGCCACTTGGGCCAGTGACGAAGATCGCACTGCCATAGGATTCAGTTGCAATAGTTTCAAGATCGCGACAGGCATTTTGTTGAACTCCGTAGTTCAATTCAGGCTTCTGTCCTGGACCGTTCGCTTGCGATGGCCCTCGGCCAATGCGGCAGCCAAGCGATTCCAACCATGCAGCACTTGGGTCGGCGGCAGGCTTGGTTCAATCGCATTCTGAATCTGGTGCAGCGCCAAACCGAACTCGCGCCATTCACTGCGTTGAAGCGTATCCCGGGAGAACGTAACCCCAGGGGAAAGTTCCCGTCCGACTCGAACTGACTTCTGTGTCAGTAAGGCCACGAGCAGCTTTCCGTATAGCCAAGCCCGCGAACTCTGGTCGTCGTATTTGGGCAGGTGCCCGAGTTGTGCCAGGCTCTTGAACCGTTTGAAGGTCAACTCTATTTGCCATCTCACCCGATACCACTCTCTAAGACTGGCCCCGCGGCCGGTACCCCGGGCGCGAGCGCACCAAGTACTTCTTCCCCACATCGGTCACAATCTCGACGGGAATCTTGCGGAGGCCTTCGCTCGGATTGGGCTGCGGATAGTAAGTCACCGTGTAGGAGTTACCTAAATCCTCGCGGATGAATTCAAAAGCCTCCACCTGCTTCTGCCAGATCTTGGCCCAATAGGCTTTGCCGCCGGTGCGCGTGGCGATGTGCCGGAAGACGCCGCTCGAAATGGAGTAGTGGGTCAATTTGCTTTGTGGGGCAGGTTGGCAACCTGCGGGCCGATTGTCAATCGGCCCAGTTTGCGCCGATTTCCAATCGGCGCGCAGGAGCATCCTGTCTTCATGGCCCTGCGGGCCACCAAATGCGATCAAAACCCTTGGAGGGCGGCAGGATTGCCCAATGCCACTTAGTTTTCGAGCGCTGTGCGAAACCAAAACATTTTCAAGCACTTATGTCTCTCCGCAGAAATAGGGTGACGCTCGGACACTTTGGCGAACCCCACGCCAATCGCTTGCTTCAATCGGGGTAGCCGGGATCCGCGGGTGCGCAATGACTTGCACTCATACTCAAGAAATAAGTGGCATTGGGCAGGATTGCCCGCCCTCCAAGGGTGGCTTCGACGGTGCCCCGCAAACTGCAACTGACCCACTACCCGAAACGGGGTCCTTGTTGACCTCGTTAGTGGAGATCATGTAGATGGGAATGCCTTCGTCCTCGGCCACCGCGCGGACGTCGTCGGGCGCGACCATGCTGGCATTGTCCGGCCCGTTCGAGAAGACGATCGCCACCTTGCGGCCACGCACTTTGGCCGCGTCGCGCAGCGTCAGCAGCAAGGTGTTGTAGACCGCCGTATCGTCTCCTGCCACGGATTTGCGCAACCCGCCGATGGCATCGCCGCGGTCGCGCGCGAGCCTGGCAGCCCGGGAAAGACTGCGGCTGAGGAAGTTGACCGCTGTTCCAGTGTTGGACGCGGCGAACTGGCATTGACGCTAGGACCGGTGAACCGAGGTGTAAGGGCGGACGCTACCTTTATAGGCGGACTGCTACTGGCCGGCGGGTGCCTGGCGGTGGTCGGAGTCTAGAGCGAATGGATGCCAGTGCGCGCGGCGATGCGGGCCATCGGGAACTGCCGACGGCCTAAAAGGCGACAGAATGGGCGGGAGGGTTATGCCAATCGTCCTAACCGAAATACCGGCAGCGGCTGTTCCCCACGTTCCGCCCCGAAAGCGATGGACTCGCGCCGAGTGCGCAACTCTGGAGGCGTCCGGTCTCCTGGATCAGGAAAGCCTGGAGCTTGTGGAAGGGGAGTTGATCGGCAAAACGGAGAAGAAACGCCCGCACGTGGACTCCTTCACCCTGCTACAGGAGTGGTTGGCGCAAGTCTTTGGATTTCGCTCAGTGAACGTAGAGGCGCCCATTGACGTGGCCCCTGAGGACAATCCTACCAACGAACCGGTGCCCGATCTTATCGTCCTACCGCAAGAGCGGCCGCGTTTCACATCCAACCCGAGGGCGCTGGATTTGCGGCTCGGAGTTGAGATAGCCGATACCAGCCTTAGCTTCGATCTCAAGGTTAAAGTCCCGCTTTACGCGAGGGCCGGGGTGCGCGAATATTGGGTCCTGGACGTGGCTGGCCACCGGTTGCTGGTGCACAGGAATCCGCAATCCGTAACGTATATGGACGTGGCCGCTTATAGCGCACGAGAGCGTGTCGCCGCTTGCTCCGCCGCGGGAACAGTTCCGCGTGGCGGATGCCTTCCAAGTCCTATAGCGGCGGTCGCCCGTATCCGCCGTTGCCCCCGAAACGCGAACGCTAAACAGCACCGATCTGAAGCCAAATCCAATCGCGCGGCATGATAAACAAGAACGTGATGTCGCCATAGAGGCTACGGGCTCAAGAGCACCTGAGGAAAGCCGAAACTGGCCCAAAACCGAAGGTCGCGCCGACCGCGCGGCTGCCAGGAAATACTGCTCCGCAGTTCCCGCGAGTTGGGTGTCTCCGGTGGAGGCATGCGGCCCGAAAAAAGGCGATAGAATAGGCGGGAGGGGTCATGCCAATCGCCCTAACCGAAATACCGGCGCCGGTTGCTCCGCCGGATCCGCCTCGCAAGCGATGGACTCGCGCGGAGTGCGCCACTTTGGAGGCATCCGGTCTCCTGGATCAGGAGAGCCTGGAGCTTGTAGAAGGGGAATTGATCAGCAAGATGGGGAAGAAACGGCCTCACGTGAATTCATTCACCCGGCTGCAAGAGTGGCTGGTGCAAGTCTTCGGATGGGGCTTTGTGAATGCAGAGGCGCCCATTGATGTAGCCCCTGAGGACAACCCCACCAACGAGCCGGTACCCGACCTCATCGTGCTGCGGCAAGATGACTCGCATTTCACATCGAACCCGCAACCCCAGGATCTGCGGCTCGTCGTGGAGATAGCCGATACCAGCCTTAGCTTCGATCTCAAGGTTAAGGCCGCGCTTTACGCGAGGGCCGGTGTGATCGAATATTGGGTCCTCGACGTAGCCGGCCGTCGGCTGCTGGTCCACCGGAATCCGCAATCGGGAAAGTATGCGGACGTGGCTGCTTATAGCGAGCACGAGAGCGTGTCGCCGCTGGCTGCGCCGGAGGAACAGTTCCGCGTGGCGGATGCCTTCCAAGTCCTTTAGGAACGTTCGCCGGAATCCGCGGCACGGCCTCCGTCCGCCGCGAACGCTAAACTGCCCGATCTTGAAGCCCAAATTCCAATGGCGCCGGCATGATAAACCAGAGCGTGACGTAGCCAGAAAGAATCCCGCTTTGCCCCAAAACAACGCCACCTACCGGCCAAGCTCCGTTACCATTAGTCCCATGAAATTATAGATCACTGTCTCGGTCCAAGCAGCACCCGGCGCGGCCGGGTGGGTCAATTGAAAGACGGTGCCGCATCCCCCGCCGAAGCCCATGTAGTCGCAGGGCTCGCTACCATCGTAAAATGTGCTGCCGTAGAGTACGCCTCCGGGCCCTACCGTCAAGGTTGCTCGTGAGCCGCAACCATCAGGGGTTCCGGCGAAACTGTATATTGTCGTTCCTGTCCAAGCGCCTCCGGACGCCGGGAGGGGTAAGCTCGTACACTGAGCCGCAACCTCCTGTCCCTACATCGTACGTGAAATAAGTTGTACCGTATAAGGATCGACCATCCGAGACCACACCAGCATATGGACTAAGCCCGATACCTGCGTCCCAGAAATTCAACAGGGTGGATTCTGTCCAGCTACCGCCCGGACTCGCGGGCGGCGTGAGCATGAAGGCGGCGCCACCGCTCTTCCCATCAGACGAAATGTGGCTATTAAATGTCGTACCGAAAACATTCCCGCTCTCGCCGACACTCACGCCTGCGTACAAGGTGTTTGGAGCATTGAGATTGGTTCCGAAGTCAGCGAAACTGTAGAGCGTCGTTTGGGTCCAGGAACCACCCGCAACTGTTTGGGCCGTCAACTCAAAAGACCGTTCCTCCGCCACCGCTCCCACCTGTCTCGGTTGTGCCGAAGAGCGATCCTTTGCTGCTAAACGTCACGCCCGCATTCGGCGCACTGCCATCAGCCCCGGTGAAGCTATGAATTATTGTTTCGGCCCAAGGCCTTTGGCTTGAGGGAGTCAAAGCGAAGACCGTCCCGCAATTGAAACTACTGCACGAGTTGGCTCCGCCGACTAACAGTGCCATAGATCGTGCCGTTCTTCCCATCCGTTACGTTCCCGTGGGGAGTAGAGCCGTCGCTGCCGCCTTTGAAACTATAAAGGATGGCATAGGTAGGGTTTTGTGCAGCGCACGAGAGTGCTGCGATTATCGCCAGAGCAAGCAAACTCCCCGATTGCGACGTCGCTTGTAGTCTTTTGTTCATTGCTCGGCCTTTCTGCAAATTTGGCGGCGTCGAGGTGTGCCCCTGCGGATACCTTCGCTCCGACCCCGCGGAGACGCTCGTCTAGACCCCGCCCCGAGGCCGGTACCCGGGCCTGGACCGCACGCGGTACTTCTTCCCCACATCGGTCACAATCTCGACCGCGATCTTGCGGAAGCCCTCGTTCGGATTGGGCTGCGGATAGTAAGTCACCGTATAAGAATTGCCTAAATCCTCGCGGATGGATTCAAAAGCCTCCACCTGCTTCTGCCAGGTCTTGGCCCAATAAGCCTTGCCGCCGGTGCGCGTGGCGATGCGCCGGAAGACGCCGCTCGAAATGGGATCCTTGTTGACCTCGTTGGTGGAGATCACGTAGATGGGAATGCCTTCGTCCTCGGCCACCGCGCGCACATCGTCGGGCGCCACCATGCTGGCGTTGTCCGGCCCGTTGGAGAAGACGATTACCACCTTGCGGCCGGGCACTTTGGCCGCATCGCGCAACGTCAGCAACAAGGCGTTGTAGAGCGCCGTATCGTCTCCCGCTACCGACTTGCGCAGCCCGCCGATGGCGTCGCCGCGGTCGCGCGTCAGGGTAGCGGCGCGGGAGAGATTGCGGCTGAAGGTGTAGACCGCCACGGAATCCGCGCGGTCCAGGCCGCGCACGAAATCGGCGATGGCGTCTTCGGCGTACACGAAACCGCGGTACATGAAGTTGCTGGTGTCGAACAGCACGAAGACGTTGGTGCCCACGAAGGCGTCGCTGTGGAGGTCGATGCCCGGGTTGCCGGGCGCCTCGGCGGGCTCGCCGGCCACCAGCGGACGCGTGCTGCCATCCTCCAACACCTGCACGGGAGGCTTGGTGCCCTCCGCGAAGGTGGCCATCTTTTGCAGGACGGTGTCTTCGTAGATTTTGAAATCCGTATTCTTCAGGCCGTTGATATAGCGGTTATGGCTGTCGGTGACGGTGAAGCTGAGCACTACCATATCCACTTTCACGCGGAATACCGGGCGCTGCGCATCCTGCGCCTTCAGCAAAGCCGTGCCCGCTGCCGCTCCTAGAAAACCCCGACGGGTTATGAGACGCATGAGTCCCCCTGGTTACCGAGTTACTACCTAGTTACTTGCGTTAGTCAGTTGTTGTGGCGGCGCCTGCGCCAGGGCCTGCTGCCGCGATTTATTACGCACTTCGTCGCCCACTGCGCGCAAAGAGCGGAGCACTGCCGGCCAGTCCTCCAGATGCGAGGCGAAGATACGCTCCACGAGTTTCTCGGTCCACTCCGGGATGCGCACATTGAGCTGCGAAGGCTGGACGTTGGTCTCGTCGGCCAGATCGGCCCAGTAGAGCGCGTTGGATTCCCAGCTTTCGGCCAGAATGCGGCTGGAATATCCCATCAAAGTCGGGAAGGTGCGCAAATTGAGCAGCTCCGGCCGGTAGGAGTTGGCCAGCGTAGGCTTGGGGGTTCCGAAAGCCGCCGAGATGGCCGCGTAGTTGACTTGCCGGGGAGATTTCGCGGCCAGGCGGCGAATTTCCGCCAGTAACGGGGACGGCTCGCGCTTCGGATTGGCTTCCATCTTTGCTTCCATACGGGATGCCAAAACGAACAACTCGGAGGGCGTCACCTTGTTCAGCGCGGCCTGTACGTCGCCGCCTTCCAGCAGCATCTCCACCTGTCCGACGCGCGCCGGGGCCGCTTGCGCACTCAAGATGCCCAGAACGGACTGCCTGAGCGCGGGGTCCATCGCGGATTCGGCCAGCAGCGATTCCGCATAGCGCATGTGCAGCGCCACCCAGTGCAACTGCGAGGGCGTGACGTTCCACCAGCGCGGGATTATGGCGCTCACGATCATTTGCGGCACCAGATCGCCCCAGATCAGCGCCTGGGTCTGCTCCGGCACCAGGAAATTTTGCTCGGCCTCGGCCAATGCGTACGGCAGCCCCGCGAGGGAGCCTACCAGCCGTCCGCCGCCGTTGGAAGGCCAGCCCGAGCCGAACACCTCCGTGGAGCGCCACATATGGTTGGAGCTCTGCACTCCCAGAAAATCGTGGCTGCGCACGAACAGAGGATTGGTGTACAGGATCTGCGCACCGGGTGGCGCGTAGTGGGCGTAACTGTATGCCACCAGCGTGTCGCGCAGGAATGGCGCCAGCAGACCGCGCAAGTCCCGCAGCTTCTCGCCAGAGGCTTTGTCCACGGCGGCGCGCAGATTCAGCTTGCGCTCGGAATCGACGTGCCTGTCGGTCCAGTAGCCAAACGAAAGCGCATTTTTCTCGACAGGGCTTAGAGTGGCGCGCCCCAGTGGAATATCGGCGGCACGGGATGCCAGGCGGTTCACCAACGCCGTATTCAGCTTCTCGCCGCGCGCCAGCGAGTCCAAGTGATTCGCCAACTCGAAGAGTTCGTCCAGCGGGACGATGTGCTGGGCGTCCAGGATGCGCATCATCTCCTGCACGATCTGGGTGTGGGATTCGACGTCGCTGAAGTCCGCCGCGCCCGCCAGCAGGTCGAGAAGGCGCGCTTGCGCGGCGCCGCCCGGTTTCGAGCCGGTGGCGGAGAGCAGCAGCATCACCCCGCCCCGTCCGGCATCGAACAGCATGCGATCGTCGTGCACCGCGGAAAAGGGGACGATCAGAGATATAAAGGTCTCGTCGGCTTTGGCCGCCGGCAGGCTTCCGGAGCGGGAAAGGATCTGCCAAAGACCAACCAGGGACTGCATTGTGCCGAGGGTGTCGGCCCGCAAGATGGGGTCCTTAAGCCGGGTCACCTCGTCGGCGGTATCCATGAATTGGGCGATGGACTTGTCGCTTACGGCGGCGGCGTCGTTGAAGATGGCGTACTGGCTGCCGTACACGCGGTAGTTGCGCGCCAGCAGGTCCACTGTCTCCGGCGCCAACGGTTTCGAACGGTAACGATCCAGGTCGCTGAGCGCCATGAAGATCTTCAGCGGCTCGTTCTCCACGGATTTGCGCGAGAGGCCGAAGAGCGCTTCAAGCACGTCGTCGGCTTCCTTCCAGGCGCCGGCGGCGCGCGTCAGCTTGGCATCGTACTTGCCTTGCGGATGATTCGCGAACAGGTCCTTCCAGACCTGCAGGTTGCCTGGGACGTGCGGGCGGCCATCGGGATCCATCCACAAACGCGTGGTCAGCAGCATCATATCGGCATTGGAGCGGAAAACGGGGCGCGCCGGTCCCGGGCTGGTGACTTTTCCACGGATAGCCATGTAAAACCGCTGCATGCGCGCGGGCTCGGTTAGATAATCGCGGACCGGACCGTTGATCCGCGCTAGCGCATCGAAGTAGCTGGCCATCCAGCCATCGTCCTTGGCGAGCAGCTTCTCGAAAAATGCCGC
>DATNMW010000097.1:0-19971 GCA_035602155.1 Bryobacteraceae bacterium
TTTGCGGATCTTCGAGCGCCGTCTCCAGCAATGGGACTATCAATTCCAGGCGCTCGGATTGCTCAATTCCGCTATAGATCCGATAATCGTCGGGGCTGGACGCTGCCGTGGCGTCCCCCAGAGGAGCGGCTGTGGCTAGAAACAGCGACACCAGCTTTCGGATCGCGCCGGCGGTATCCAACAAGGCCAGGCGGTGGACCGCCTGTGCCTGAACTGCCGGATCGCCCCCGAGGTCCTGCAGCGTCGAAGCCAATTCCCGCTCTTCCCACGCCGCGTCCCGGGGCAATACGTCGAACTCGACGGAATTCGATTCCAGCGCGATCGGTTCGAGACCGCCGCCTTCTTCCGCGCTCTTGATCCGGGAGACTTGGGCGCTGGAGACACGCAACTCGTAGTGGCCCCCCTTTTTGAAGCGATACCAACCCGCGAGGTCCGCTTTCTGCGTGACGGGCTGTTTGGGGTCGAGATTCCCGACTCCGGAGAGGATCGAACCGGCGAACGAGCCCTCACGCAAAGATAATAGATCCACCACGCCGCTCGTGGGGCTGAGATGCAAAGCGGCAACGCCCAAACCGGGAGCGGGATTGGTCCACGTCCCGCGATATTTCCCCTCCGTGCGCGTGGCGTACGAAATCTCGAACTCGATGGGCTCCCCGGGATGGAAGATTGGAGGATCGCGGGTCAGTCGCAGGATGAGGTCGAGGTCGTCCGGATTCGCGGCTCGCGCGCCGGTCGCGCACAGCGCTAGGCAGACTACAGTGCTCCACGTGAGCCATGGCCGCATCTCTCAAGATATCATGAGCGCTTCGGCCAGCCCCGCCAGATCCGCCTCATTGTTATAGAAATGCGGCGATACGCGCAGATTGCCATGCCGCGCGGCCACCAGCACTCTCCGCGCCTGCAGCTCCCGCGCGATCGCCGGCGCATCCCGCCCCGCGAACCGCGCCGTCACGATCTGCGAATCGTAGTGCGGGCTGGTATCCCCAAGCAACACTCCACCCGCTCCCCGTAGCACATCGCGCGTCTGGGACGCCAATTCCATGACCCGCCGCTCGATCTGCTCCGGTCCGATCGCCTGCATCGTCTCGATCACAGCATCCATGGCGTACAGCATCGCGAAGCCCAGCATCCCGCCTTCGTATTTCTCCGCCTCGGTTGCGAACTGCGGCGCGCCATGATGAAGATTCTCGTAGTTGCGCCAGTCCCGGTGGCTGCGCCATCCAATCACCGCCGGCGCCAGCCGTTCCCGCAACTCCGGGCTGACATACATAAATGCCGCACCATTGGGCGAGAGCAGCCACTTATAAGCGTCTACCGCGAACAGATCCGGCCGAATGCTCGCCACATCGAATCGCAATGCGCCCAGGCTTTGCGTACCATCCAGATACAGCAGGATGCCGCGCCGTCTCAGATCCTCCGATACCTCTTCCAGCGGCGGGCGAAACCCCGTCGCATAGTTCACCGTGCTGATCGCCGCCAAGCGCGTGCGCGGTGTCAGTCGATCGTAGAAACCCTCCCACGCCGTCTCCACAAACTCCACGCCGCTGCCGCGCAGGTGGGATGGATAATAATAGTGATTCGGAAATTCGTCTTCCAGCGTGACAATCTGGTCGCCCGTCTTCCAATCCAAGCCGCCCAGCAGCAGGGACAGGCCCGCCGACGCATTCTGGATGAAGGCGATGTCCGCGGCTTGGCAATGAACGAACTCCGCGATGTGTGCGCGAATCCGGTCGCAATCCCCGAACCAACCCATGAAATCGGTGCAGGCCAATTCGTCGCGCCGCTGGAAATGCCGCGCCACCGCCTCGGCCGCGCGCCGCGGCATCTGCCCAAACGTCGCCGTATTCAAATAGGTCCACTGCGCCAGCGCCGGAAACTCGCCGCGAATCTCGACCCAGTCGGGAACCATGATGCAGTTTACCACTGGCTGTGGGGCAGGCTGGCAGCCTGCGCGGCGGTTGGTTACCGCCGCTGTCTGGTGCGCGCGACAATTGGCCGATTCGCCGCAATGCTAAACTCGCATATGGCTCGATCCAGGTGAAATGATCCGTGGACCCGAACGACCGCCCTCCGCAAATCCTTCAATTCGGCGTTTTCGAAGTCGACCTGGCGCAGGGCGAACTGCGTAAGCACGGTCAAAAAATAAGATTGCAGGAGCGTCCCTTCCAGCTTCTCGCGGCGCTGTTGGAGCGGCCCGGCCAGGTCGTCACGCGCGACGAATTGGTCCGCCGGCTTTGGACCGACACGCTGGTCGATTTCGATAACGGCCTCAACATCGCCGCCAAGAAAATACGCGAGGCCCTGGATGACGATGCCGCTACGCCGCGGTACATAGAAACCCTCCCGCGCCGCGGATACCGCTTCATCGCGCCGGTGCAAGCTCGCAACATCCAAACACTGGAACCCCTGCCTGCCAAACCGGCGCAGCCGCCGCCGCAACCTGCCCCGGCGATCCCGGCCGTCGCACCACCGTCTCCGACCCTGGCGCCTCCGCGCCGCCGCGGAATCTACGGCCGCCTGATCGCCTTGCTCGTCGTCCTGTTTTTCGCTGTCCGGATTTACTGGCTGTCTACCCAGGTGCGCCCCGCCCGCCTCGTGCAAGTGGTGCAGCTTACCCAAACCGGCCAGATCGAGCTCGGTGACGGGGTGGCCACCGATGGCACGCGCGTCTATTTCACGGAGCGGGACGCCGGGCGCTGGGTGTTGGCACAGGTTTCCGCTGAAGGCGGGACGCCCCTGCCTCTGCCCTTGCCGCTCGAACAGCCTTTGTCCAACCCGGACATTCTCGACATATCGCCGGACCGCTCGAACCTGCTGATTTCAAGCGGCGCGGGCGCGGGCGCTCAAGCCGAGCGGCCTCTTTGGGTGGTCCCTACGGTGGGCGGATCGCCGCGGCGCGTGGGCGATGTGGCCGGCCATGCGGGGGCTTGGTCCCGCGATGGAAACCGCATCGCCTTCGCCCGCGGCTCCGCGTTGTTTCAGGTCTCGAGCGACGGTACCGATTCCCGCAAGCTTCTTGACACCACCGGCATTCCCTACTCCATCCGCTGGGCGCCCCCGAACAGGGCGGACGTGCTGCGCTTTTCCATGCTTGGTCCCGGCCTGGGGCCACGCACCTTGTGGGAGGTCTCCTCCAACGGAACTGGCCTGTATTCCTTTCCCCCCGACTGGAACTCTGGCGCCGCCGAGCCTGACGGCGACGACAATGGAAATTGGGCCTCCAACGGAAAGTATTATTTGTTCCGCGCGCTCCGCGGCCGCGTGTCCAGCGTCTATGCCATGCGCGCGTTTCGGC
Source organism: Bryobacteraceae bacterium (assembly GCA_035602155.1). Classification (GTDB taxonomy): domain Bacteria; phylum Acidobacteriota; class Terriglobia; order Bryobacterales; family Bryobacteraceae; genus Bog-159. The sequence continues at coordinate 3,296 of DATNMW010000097.1, forward strand.
GCTTCCCGCGCGCCTTCGAAGGCCCCCCTGTGCTGATCTACTCCACACCCATGGAGTTCAGTTCGTTGGCTCCGCAGCCCGGCCGCAAGCGTGTTTTCTTCGCCGCCGGGCAGCAGCGTCTGGAGTTGGTGCGCTATGATGTCCACCACAGTCAATTCGCGCAATTCCTACCCGGAGTGCAAGCCCGCTCGGTCAATTTTTCGAAAGACGGTCAATGGATAGCCTATGTGACCGCTCCCGACGATATCCTGTGGCGCAGCCGGCCAGATGGCAGCCAGCGCCTGCAACTGACGTCCCCACCCATGCGCGCGTCCCAACCGCGCTGGTCTCCCGATGGAACACGCATAGTATTCGCCGGCGGACCAGCCGGCCATGCCAGCCGCGTGTATGTGGTTCCCTCCGCCGGTGGCGCCCCTGAGCCGCTTACCGATGCGCCGCCCGTCCAAAGCGACGCGAGTTGGTCGGCAGACGGAAACTCTCTAGTGTTTGCCAGCCAACGTGGCATTTATTTGATGGACCGGAAGACGAACAAAGCCGCGGTTCTGCCGGGATCGGAAGCGGTTGCCCAACCCGCCTGGTCGCCTGACGGGCGCTACATCGCCGCCACAAACCAGGCCGGAACCCAGCTCCTGCTCCTGAATCTCGAAACGCGGCAGTGGACTCCGCTGGCATCCGGCGAAGGTCTCGGCCCTCCCTTCTGGTCGCGGGACGGCAAGTACATCTATTGCCAGGAAGCGCTGGCCCCGGAACAACCTATCTTCCGCGTGGCTATCGGCGGCGCGAAAAAAGAGAAGAAAGAACCGACCATCAGTGCGAAACAAATTCCGCAATCCAATTCCATCGGATACGCGCTGGCGGGCCTGGGCTTCGACGACACGCCCATAGCTACCGTGATCTACAGCAATTCCGATATCTACGCACTCGAAGTGGATCTCCCATAGGCATAGGTCGCTTGTAGAGCACCGTCGAAAAACCGTCGTTGGAGGGCGGGCAATCCTGCCCGCAGCCGGCGTTCAGTGATCTGAGAACTTCCGTCAAGAGAAAGTGCGCCTCTGTAAAATATATTTTTCATGCGCCGCAGGCGAGCTTGCGCTCCCGGGGCGGAATTGTGTGCGGGGCGGGGCAGGCAGGCCAAGAGCCTCGCCTCACCGCGATGTGTCTTCGGCTCACGGACACTATAAGCCGGCTCTTGCCGCCCAAAAAAAGGCGGCTGCGGCCGAGATTGGCCGCCCCACAAGGCAAACTGACCCACTACCGCCCGATCCGAACGACAATCCCGGCGATTCAATGGCAACTACATGCCTGCGCCCCGCTAAAGCGTTAGCGTCACAGGACTCGAGTTCACGGGAGGCAGTTTCAGCGGTATGCTGAGGCATGAATCTGACGACGGTTCGCCTGGAGATTCCCGATGGCGGCAACGTGATTCTGGGACAGACGCACTTTATCAAGTCCGTCGAAGACTTGTACGAGGCGCTGGTGAACACCGTGCCTTATCTGAAGTTCGGCATCGCGTTCAACGAGGCTTCCGGCCCCTGCCTGACGCGCGTGGACGGCAACGACGATGCGTTGCAGGATCTGGCGGCGCGAAACGCCACAGCCATCGCGGCCGGCCACATCTTCGTGATCGCGCTGACGAACGGGTACCCCATCAACGTGCTCGGCCGCATCAAGGAGGTGCCCGAGGTCTGCTCGATTTTCTGCGCCACCGCCAATCCGGTGGAGGTGGTGGTGGCCCAGACTGAGCAGGGGTGCGGCGTGCTGGGTGTGATCGACGGTTTTCCGCCCAAGGACTTGGAGACCGACGCCGACGCGCACGCCCGCCACGATTTTCTGCGCAAGATCGGCTATAAACGGTGAACTGGCGGGATCGGTTGCGGGAAGGCGCGGCGATCCTGGCGCACCCGTTGGCATTGACCGCCGCGCGCAAGCTCGACGAGCGCCGGCAGCGCGCCCTTACGCGGTACTATTTGGCGGCCGGGGCGGGTGGTGTGGCGGTGGGCGTACACACCACGCAATTCGCGATTCGCGAGGCGCGCTTCGGGCTGTTCGAACCGGTGCTGGAACTGGCCATGGAAGAGTTGCGCGGGGCCGATGCCATCAAGGTGGCGGGCATCGTGGGGCGCACGCCGCAGGCCGTGCGCGAAGCGGAATTTGCCACGCGGTGCGGGTACGATGTGGGCTTGTTGAGCCTTGGGGCTTGGCGCGATGCCCCGATTCCCGAACTGCTGGCGCACGTCCGCGCGGTAGGCGAAGTCATCCCATTGTTCGGATTCTATCTGCAGCCCGCGGTGGGTGGCCGCCATCTACCTTATGCATTCTGGCGCGAGTTTGCGGAAATATCGCGCGTCGCGGCCATCAAGATTGCGCCATTCAATCGCTATCGGACGATGGATGTGGTACGCGCGGTGGCGGATTCCGGGCGCGCGGACGAGATCGCTCTCTATACGGGCAACGACGACAACATCGTCGCCGATTTGATCACTCCGTTCCGTTTCGGCGAACACAACCTGCGAATCGTCGGCGGGCTGCTGGGGCATTGGGCGGTTTGGACCGTGCGGGCGGTGGAGATGCTGGATCGGATACATACGGAGGTGCACGGCGAAAGGCCGCTGGCGACATCCTGGCTGACCCTGGGCGCGGAAGTCACCGATGCAAACGCAGCCATGTTCGATGCCGCAAACCAGTTTCGCGGTTGCATCGCCGGCATCCATGAGGTGCTGCGGCGGCAGGGACTGCTCGCTGGCCGCTGGTGTCTCAATCCGGACGAGGATCTCTCGCAAGGCCAGGCCGAGGAAATCGACCGGGTGTACCGCGCCTATCCGCACCTTAACGACGATGCTTTCGTGCGGGAACATTTGGATGCCTGGCTGCGATAGGCGCGGCCGGTATCGAGAAGCGCCCCCGGGCGGTCCCCCTGGACCGCAGCCCGACTCATTCGCAACCAGGACCCAGCCTTCACTTCATGCCAAGATCCGGTCGCGCAAACCGCCATAGATGAATGCACGGAGCATCTCCTTTTCATATAAGCCGTACGGGAAGCCGAGTTCAATGCGGCTCGCATCGTCCACGTCTTTAAATGATCCGCCGACAGCGTCAGATCGACGCTCGCGAGAGATTGTCCCGCAACTGGGAAAGCTTGCGCGCGCCGATGATTCGAAATCGAATCTCTCTGCAGGTGGCTCTGGCGCTCAAATGCGGTGAAAGGCTTTCAAAATCTCCCGCATGGAATACTGCAGCGCGATCGGCCGTCCGTGCGGGCAACTCATCGGACAATCCGTAGCGGCTACCGCGCGCAACAGCCATTCCATCTTGGCATGATCCAGACGCGTATTGATCTTGATCGCCGCATGGCAGGCGATGGAGGCGGCGAGCGATCGCCGCACATCCTCCAGCGACAGGCCGCGAAATTCGGCCTCGGCCGTCTCCAGAATTTCGCTGAGCACTTTCTCCAGGTCCGCCGGCCCCACCACCGCGGGAGCCGCCGTCACCGCGATGGTGCGATTGCCGAACGGCTCGCTCTCAAATCCGATGGCGTTCAACTCATCGGCGATGCGCGCGTATTCGATCTGCTGCCCCGGAGTCAGTTGCACGATCAGGGGCATCAGCAGGCGCTGCGTCTCCACGTTGCCGGCCGCGCGCTGCTTCAACACGCGCTCGAACAGAATGCGCTCGTGCGCCACGTGCTGATCGACGATCCAGAGTCCGTCGCGACCGGCCGCGATGATGAAGCTCTGATGCAGTTGCCCCAACGGCCGTAAGTCGGACAGCGCTCCCAGGGATGTGTCTGAAACCGGCAGCGCGTCGGGAGGAAAAGCGCCGTGCGTCTCGGGCATGCGCAGGCGCACAGCGGACGGTGGCGCATCGGCAAGCGGAATGGCCGGGGCGCTGAAATCCAGGCGCGGAGCGGCTCCGGGCGCGGGCCGCAGCGCGAAATCGGGCAGTGCGAAGTCTGGGGCAGGCGGGGACGGCTGTGCGACCTCGTCAGGGACAGGCGCGGAAGCTTGTCCCACTTCGTTCTCCAACATCTGCGAAAACTCGGAATACGGCATGCGCGCGCCCGGCTGCGCATTGGCCGCCGGCGAAAATGCCGGCGCGGGCCGCGTCTCGATCAGCCGTTCGCGAATCGCATCGCGCACGAAATCGTGAACGAACGATTGGTGCCGGAACCGCACCTCGGTCTTCGACGGATGCACATTCACATCCACCTCGTTGCAATCGCATTCCAGAAACAGCAGCGCGAACGGATAAGAAGCGGGCGGCATCAGGTTGTAATATGCCGATGAAATCGAGTGCAGCAGCAGGCGGTCGCGAATCAATCGCCGGTTCACGAAAATGAAGATCGAGTTGCGGTTGCCCTTCTGCACCTGCGGACGCGAGACGAAGCCGCTCAGCCGGAACGTTTGGGTGGAAGGCTCCTCGGGCTCGCGCCGGAATCCCGCGATGGCCTCCGATGGCGGCACATACGGCGGCGGCAGTTCCAGGCGCTGTTCGCGCGTGCCCAGATCCACCAATTCCTCCAGCGTGTGGCCGCCGAACACCTGGAACACGCGCTCGCGCAGAGTGCCCACCGGCGTCACGGCCAGCAACTCGCCCGCGCCGCTCGACAGCCGGAAGGTCTTCTCGGGATGCGCCAGGCTGTAGTGCGTCACCAGCGACGCGATGTGCGCGAGCTCGGTTTGGTCCGAGCGCAGAAACTTCTTGCGCGCCGGCACGTTGAAGAACAGATCGCGCACCGTGACGGCGGTGCCGCGCGCCAGCGCCACTTCATCGCAATGCAGCAGTTTGCCGCCCGCGATCTCCACTTGGGTGCCGGTGTTCTCGTCCGCCGAGCGCGTCTCCAGCAGCAGCCGCGAGACGGAGGCGATGGAAGGCAGCGCCTCGCCGCGAAAGCCCAGCGTGGCGATGGAGAGCAGATCCTTCACATCGCGCAGCTTGCTGGTGGCGTGCCGCTCGAAGGCCAGCAAGGCATCGTCGCGCAGCATGCCGCAGCCATCGTCGGCGATGCGGATCAGCCGCCGTCCGCCGCTTTCGACCTCCACGCGCACTTCCGTCGAGCCGGCGTCCAGCGCGTTTTCCAGCAGCTCTTTGACTACCGAAGCGGGCCGCTCCACTACTTCGCCCGCCGCGATCTTGTTGGCTACCTGATCGGGAAGAACGCGAATACGGCCCATATGATACGGAACCAATATAGCAGGAGGGGAAGGCCTATCCGGGCCGGGGCATCGACCTATCTCGAGACGCGCGGCTTGCCGATTGCCAGGGCAGGAGGCTTTGGCGGCCATTCAAAAGGGCCGTATTGGCCGGCGTCGCGACAGTTCCAAGGTGACAATCTTTGGGCCCTAAATGCCCAGAGCCTTCTTGAGTTCTTGTATGACTTTCGAGCGCCCCTGACCCCGACCACTATTAAGCACGCCCGGCACTCGCATTTCTTTAAGGAGCTTCGTTCCCTTAATGTTTTGCAGTTTCGGATTGCGGCGCAATGCCGAGCCAATTAGTATATTCTCGAGAAAGCGTATATCGCGATGACCACGTTGGCTGGTTTTCGCAAAGCGCTTCTTAGGCGTTGTTTTTGCCAGGAGGATTAGGCGAAGTGGGCCAGCAACTGTCTGAAGGGCGTCGTTATATTGAAGTATCTTGTGCAGTGCGAAGCACTCATGTTTGAAGGCTTGGCGCTCTGCACGGCCCACATACCAAGCCTTTCCACGGATCACGAAAACATAACAGCCGCAGGCTTCAGAAGGCCCGCATGGAGCGAATCTATCCCAGCCCAAAATTCGCGGATGACGTCTCTGGATATTGCCGTCTTCGTTTTTCGGCTGATCGGAAAAGGGCCATACGGCAAAAACCTCATATGAAGGTTCCCTCTCGGATTTCGACCTGAGAATACATGCCCATGCTTTGGTACTGCATTCCAAGTAATCTGTCGCGGATACAGGACGGTGACGAGAATATTGACAACCTCTGACGATGTCGCGTGACAATTGATGCGTGTCAAAACAAGCAGGCTTAATGCACACGCTTCCTGTGCGGGACCGACCCCGCTTCTGGCCGGAACACTTTCACCTCCAGCCGGGCAATTGCCCGGAAATGGCGCGCATTGCCAGTCGCGAACGGCAGGGCCGCTTCCCGTGCTGTGGCGGCAATCAGCGCATCCGCGACTCGCAGCCCTTGTCCGAGCGCGTACGCCTCGATTAGGCTGAGCGCCACGTGGCTGATGGACTCGTTGACCGGAATAAGCCGAATGCGGCTCTGCCGGATGAATTAGGTGAATCTCTTTGATCTCGCCGCGCGATCGCGCGCCTTGAAGAAGTTCCATGGCGGTGACGACCGAAATGGCGCGCTCGGACTGCGACTCGATGAGGCGGACCGCCGCGCTGTCTCCCCGCAGGAACCAGACAAGTACGTCAGTATCAAAGATCATCGAATCGCCCGCGCCGCGACTGCCGGACATAGGCGCGTACATCCTTCAGATCGGCCCGGTCCTTCCACATGCCGAACGCCGGATGGGAGGCGAGGCTCCCCTTTTTCCTTTCCCCGTCAACCGGAGTAAGGCGCGCCTTTTCCTTGCCCCGGTACAGCACGGTCGCGGTTTCGCCGCGATCGATTGCCGCGAGCACGTCTTTCATGCGGTAACGGAGATCCACGACCCTGGTCTTCATGTCTACTCCTTAATATACAGTATGCTAGAAATTCCGGTTATGAATGCTCCACTGATTCTTCGCCTGGTGGGTCTGCGCTACACGCTGCTGTGGGCCCAAACGCGCACGCGCAACGGCAGGATCGCCTTGTTCCTTGCAGGTTACCTGTTCGCCGGACTCATTGTGATCCTGATGACCGCCGGAGGCATCGGCGCCGCCATGGTCGCGGTGCGCTCCGGCCAGGCGGAGCCGGTCGCTCAGGCGGTGCTGGGCGGGCTGTTCGTGAATGCCCTCATCGCATCCGTGGTTACCGGATTCGGGATCAATACCGCCTTCACCGACGCAGCCTTGCGCCGCTATGCGCTGAATCTCCGCGAACGGCTTGCGGCGCGGCACCTCACGGGCATCCTTGAGCCCATCTGGATTTTCGTCCTAGGCCTGGACCTGGGACTTGCCACCGGGATGTACGTTTTTGGCGCGGGCAGTTTCTGGTTGGGCGTCGTGGCGGTGGTGCTGCTGTTGATTACCGACTACCTGCTGGCGCGCGTCCTGGCCACGCTGATCGAGTGGCTGTCACACGTCCGGGGCGGCACCGCGATACTGTTCCTGATGCTGATGTGCGCGTGCCTTCTGCCCAGCTTCCTGATCCCCAGGCTGGCAAACGCGCATGGCGCCAAAGCCGCGATGATGGCCGCGCTGCACTACACACCTCCGTTCGCCGCCGCGGCGCTGATGGCGCATGCGGGCGCCGGGTTGGGCCGTCAGTTCGGCATTTTGGCTGGGTGGATCGAGGCTCTGCTGCTGGCGCTGGCTGCGATTGAAAAGCAGGCTGCCCGCCCGCGTGGCGCAGTGGCCGCGGCGGCCGCCTGGGATAACCGCTACGACCGCATCGCATCCATCTTCGGGCCTGCCATGGCGCCCTTGGTCGGCCGCTCGCTGCGTTATTACGTACGTTCCAATAAGGTACGCTTCAACTACATTGCCGCTATTCCGTTGCTGGCGTTCCTCACATTCAACCGCGCCAGCGGCGCCACCGAGACCGGGCCGCTGCACTATTTCGTGCGTGCGCTGGGCGCATTCGCGGTCGCCGGATTCCTGGGTACGGCGGTGATGTCCACCAACCAGTTCGGCTTCGACGCCTCCGGATTCCGGCGCTATTTCCTACTGCCCATAGCGCCGGGCGCGATCCTGCGCGCATCGAGTTACACGGCGCTGTTCGTCGGGAGCACGCTGGTGGCGGCCGCGTGGGTGCTGTGGCTGCTATTTGCGCCGGTGCCGTTCGATCCGCGCATGGCTCCCATGTTGCTGGCCAGCGGCGTGGGCGGATTGTGCCTGTTTAACGCCCTGGCGATCTGGACTTCTCTGCTTGCGGCGCGGCCCACGAACTTCGAAACCACTTTCGGCAACCAGCTCTCGCTGGCCGCCAACGTGTTGCTGATTGGCGGCTTGCTGACGTGCGTGTTCGGCGTGGTGGCCTTGGACAAAATGGCCGGTCCGGCGGCGGTCCTGCGCTGGTGGTGGGTCCCGATTCCGGCGGCGGCGTTGGCCATTGCTTTTTATTTATACTCTTTGCGGCGAGGGGCCATCGTGTTTGTCAGCCGCCGGGAGCGCCTCCTGAACACTCTCGAAGGACGGAACTAATCTTGACTCCTGCCATGATTCCAGCAATGACTCCTGCCATCGAAGTCGCCAACTTGACTAAGAAGTACGGGGAGACTGTCGCCGTGGAGAATCTATCCCTGACGGTGCCGGCCGGAACCATGTTCGGGTTTCTGGGGCCGAACGGCTCGGGGAAGAGCACCACCATCGGTTGTCTGACCGGACTGCTCGACCCTACCGCGGGCGACATCCGGATTCTGGGCGAGCCCTTCAACGATGGCGCCGTGGCGCTGAAACGGCGCATGGGCGTGATGCCGGAATCGCTTGGTCTTTTCGACGCGCTCTATGCGCACGAGTTCCTATTTTTCCAGGCGCGCATGTTCGGCCTCGACGAAGAGACCGCGCGCCGGCGCGTGAGCGAACTGCTGGACGCCATGGAACTCGGCGGCACGGGCAAGAAGCGGCTATCGGAATTCAGCGCCGGCATGCGCAAGCGCGTGGCCTTCGCAGCCGCGGTGATTCACGGGCCGGACCTGCTGTTCCTGGACGAGCCGTTCGAGAGCATCGATCCGGCGGGTGTGGCGTCCATCAAGCAGTGGCTGCACAAGATCACCGCGCAGGGGCGCACGGTTTTCCTGACGACGCACGTCTTGGAGACGGTGGAGCGGACCTGCTCTGAAGTGGCCATCATCACCAGGCCCGGCAAGCTGGTGTGGCAGGGAGATATAAGCGTGCTGGACCGCGACGGCACGATTGCGCACGATGGCAAGGAATTCCGCACGTTGGAGCAGTTGTTCCTGCATCTGACCGGCGAGCGCTATGCGCAGTTGGATTGGCTGTAGGGCTCGCGCGCCGCCGCACTCCCAGCGGTCCCTCCCCTTGTTAGGGGCGTCAAAATAAGGGCGCCCGCCCGGTGTCGGCTCTTCGGTCCCTAGGTGGGCTGCTCAGTGGCTACCTCCTCGATCCCGACTTCGCGGACGGGCAGCCCCGGTGGTGCGTACGGGGTCGCGGTCGCGTGATCCTAAACACTACGCCGTTAGGGGCTAGTTATCCGGGAGGGAAGCCGCCCAACTTCACCAGGCAATTGCGATCTGCCCGATCGCGATGAGCGCAGCGCCTGCCGCCCTCTATTCCAATTTAGCAAGGTTCGATGCTGAAGTCTAACGCGCAGAAAACAAGCGAGATAGAGGCTGGCAGAAAGCAATTTTCAAACTGTTTCTCACGCCCGAATCCGAGTAACATGGGCATGCGGCCTGGAATTTCAATTATGCAGGCAGCTTATCCTTCACTACGTTCTAACCGGAGCACCAGAAGGAGCGTGAAACGCGGGAGGGAAATGCCCGCGAGGAACGCGACCGAGAGCAACAGGTCTGGAACAATCAGTTGCCGAGGCTGCACGAGAACGCCGAGAAATATTACCTGCCGATTGTGCGCAGCATGCGTGTGCTGCTTAACAAGCTGAATGCCCTGCCCCGTGATCCGCATAAGCCGACGGATGCACAGATGGACGAGTGTCTTTACTATTTCTCCAGATGGATCTGCAACGCGAGTTTCAGTTGGCACGTTCCCACCCGCGACATCTGGTACCACCACCGCGTGTGCCAGTCCCAGTCACCGCGCCTCACGCCGACTTGCCCAGCCTTCTCGCTTCCTTGCGCGCCTCTCAACACGTGCTGGAGATGTGCCGCCGACGTACCTGCGACGACGCCACGCGGCGTCTGTTTACCCGTCTTGAGAACCGCATCATGAAGATGATCGCTCAAATTCGGCACCGCAAAATGACGACGAAATAGGCAGCGATTGGCCAGTTAACAGGTAATATCGGCCTCTATGTGACGCCGAAAATGGAGTGATCGTCCTCGATTCAACTGGCCTTAAAGCAACGGCGCAAGAGTGGCGTGACGTTGGTCCGGCGAGTTAACGGCGAGGTTCGACCCGCTCTGTCTTACTGCAACGTCACCAGCACTTGAATCATGCCGCTCCCGTCGGCCAGCGATTCCATGGCCTTGCCGACCACCGCACCAAGCATGCGGCCACGATCCGTTCCCTTCATCGCGTAGCCCGCTTGGGAAGACGCCACCAGCAGGTCGCCCACGCCGATCGCGCCGTTTTCGGAGGTCACTTTGCATGGCACGATGCCAACCACCGCCAGCGGAACTTCGCCGACGAGCCTGGAGTCGTCCATCGCGTGCGCGGTCGCAAGGATGCCCGGCTTGGTCGAATAGATGCCCGCCACGCGCGTCGAGTAAGCGTCTTGTGAGCGCTCCAAACGCCGGTTCCCCGTGGGATCGATGGCCAGCAGGTCTCCCGGCTCGTACCGCGCATGATCTCCGCGGACCGCGACTGACTCGGCGAAATCGGCGCCGCCGGTTTGCGTGCCGCCGTCGAAGTAGCCCTTGCCCGTCGCGTCCACCCGGAATACATTCGTGCCGTTATTCTGTCCCACGAGTACGTTACCGCCGGCCACGCTGTTGAAGATTCCGGCCGTGCCGGTGGGGCTGTAGTCGAAAGCCTCCAAGCCAACCGTCGAGCCCGTCGTGGACGTAGCGAAGGCCGAGATTCCGATATCTAAGGGTCCGTTACCGACTCCCTCCAGGCCAAAGCTTAGATTGGTAGCATTGCCGGTGGCATCTCCGCGCACGCCGACGCCGCCCGGACCGTACGCGATTCCCTGTACTCCACGCTGGCCGCTGCTGGTGGTAGCCACGGCTTGGCCGAACACTCCGACGCCCGACGGGTTGTAATCTGTGCCAAGCACCCCCGACGTGTTGCCGCTTGTGCCGTTGGAGGTGCCGGAAACTCCCGCCGCCAATGTCCCTGTGGCAGTCGGGTCGCTGTTCACGATTCCCAAGATGCCATAAGCAGTGCCGGACGTCGCCTTCGAATCTCCATAGATGGCCGGCGTTCCCGCGGTGTTGGTGGTCTCCACATCCAGTTGCCCGCTGGGAGCAGTCGTACCGAGACCCACTTTGCCGGCGGTCTGATATAGTGCGGCATTGCCGAGTGCACTGGTCGATGTCCACTTGGCGAGGTAGCCAGTGTTTCCGCTGCCCGTGATCGTATCCGGCTGGACGGCGTCACTGGCTTTCGTCGTCGATTTTCCTGCGTTGTCCTCGGCTGCCGCGGGCGACAACCCGAGTGCCAAGGTGAGTGTTGCAGTTGTTAAAACTGTCGCGAAGGCTCCCTTGCGAGTCCTGAAGTGATTGTTCATACGAGTTTCCCTTCCTTCCAAGAGTTGAACCAGAAGGTTGGCGTTCTGGTCAGAGCAATTATACATCGGGCCGGGTTTTCGAGGGTCGTTGCGCGGTACTCCTCCGGTACTAGAGGGTCTGGGGCCAACGCCGGCTGGGCCGCCGGTCCGGAAGGCGCATAATCTGAAGGGCCAAGTCCAGTAGCGTACCGGTTTGAAGCGGAGCGCGCCCGGGCGGCGCTGCGATTTTTTCAGATTTCTGTTACATAATGTTGCGTCTTCGCGGTCCGATCTCACGGCGCGCTCTTTCCTAGCTATGTGATAGCACGGCAGCGGCGGGAATTCGGTGGACCGCTTGAGGTTATGTTTTTGTTTTCATGGGCCCCAGACATAACGAGATTGTCATCGTCGCTTCCATGCGGGCAGCCTGCTAAAGTAAGGAGCGGCAAGTGCCCGACCAAATACCACATAATCGGATTCTCGATTCCGGCGACCCAGCGCTACTCGATGTACACACTACGGCGCCGGGCCCCGCAGGCACCTTGCCAATCACGCCCGAAATGCTGCTCACCCGCCCCTCCGGCGACCTGTTCGGATGGAGCCAGAACGTCGGCCTGGGGTGGGACCCGCGCGCGCTAGGCGGCAAGGAAATCCTGATTCTGAGCACGCACGGCGGTATCCGCGACGCCGCGGGCGCGCCCATTGCGCTGGGCTATCACACCGGCCACTGGGAGGTGGGTTTGATGATGGAAGCCGCCGCGCGGGAGCTTAAGGCGCTGGGCGCGATCCCCTTCGCGGCGTATTGCACGGATCCCTGCGACGGCCGCACGCAGGGCACCACCGGGATGTTCGACAGCCTGCCTTATCGCAACGACGCGGCCACCGTCTTCCGACGCTTGATCCGCTCGCTGCCCACGCGCCATGGCGTGATCGGCGTGGCCACTTGCGACAAAGGCCTGCCTGCCATGATGATGGCGCTGGCTGCGATGCACGATCTGCCTTGCGTGCTTGTGCCCGGCGGCGTCACGCTGCTGGCCGCGGAGGGCGAAGATGCCGGGCGCGTGCAGAGCGTGGGCGCGCGCTTCGCGCATAACCAGGTGACGCTGGAGGCGGCCGCCGAGAATTTGTGCCGCGCCTGCGCGACGCCCGGCGGCGGATGCCAGTTCCTGGGCACGGCGGCGACTTCGCAGGTGGTCGCCGAAGCGCTCGGGATGTCGCTTCCGCACTCGGCGCTGTCGCCCTCGGGACATCCGATTTGGCTGGATATGGCACGCCGCTCGGCCCGCGCCGTGCTGGCGCTGGAGGCTCGCGACTTGAAGATGCGCGACATTCTCACGGATGCCTCGGTGCGCAACGCCATGGTGGTGCATGCCGCGTTCGGCGGCTCCACCAATCTGATTCTGCACCTGCCCGCGGTGGCGCACGCCGCCGGCCTGCCGCGCCCCACTGCCGCGGATTGGACCGCCACCAACCGCCGCGTGGCACGCCTGGTGGATGCGCTGCCTAACGGCCCGCGCTCGTTCACCACCGTGCAAGTCTTCCTGGCCGGCGGAGTTCCGGAAGTGATGCTGCACCTTCGGCGCGCGGGCCTGCTGGATACCGGCGTCCTCACCGTCAGCGGCGACACTCTCGACGCCACGCTCGACTGGTGGGAGGCTTCCGCGCGCCGCGCTGAACTGCGCCGCGTGCTACAGGAGCGCGACGGCATCGATCCGGACGACGTGATTATGGACCCCGCCCGCGCCGCACGCGCCGGCCTGACTTCGACCGTCACCTTCCCGCACGGCAATCTGGCGCCGGAAGGCTCGGTGATCAAGAGCACCGCCATCGACCCCAGCGTAGTCGGTCCCGATGGCGTTTACCGCAAAACCGGCCCCGCGCGCGTGTTCCGCACCGAAGCCGCCGCGATCGCCGCCATCAAGAGCAATGGGCGGGACCGCGTGCATCCGGGCGACGTGATCGTGCTGATCTGCCGCGGGCCGATGGGTTCCGGCATGGAGGAGACCTACCAGATCACCTCGGCGCTGAAGTATCTGGATTTCGGCAAGCATGTCGCGGTGCTCACCGACGCACGGTTTAGCGGCGTTTCCACGGGCGCATGCATCGGGCACATTTCGCCGGAAGCGCTGGCTGGCGGGCCTATCGGCAAGGTGCTGGACGGGGACGTGATCGAAATCGTGGTCGACCGGGTGAATTTGGAAGGCTCGGTGAATCTGGTGGGGCACGGCACGGATTTGCTCGGCGCCGCGGAGGGCGAGCGGGTGCTGGCGGCGCGGCCTATGCGGGCGGACTTGGCGGCGGACCCGGCGCTGCCACCTGAGACGCGGCTTTGGGCGGCGCTGCAGCAGGTGAGCGGCGGAACTTGGGGCGGGTGCGTGTACGATCCGGACGCTATTTTGAAAGCGCTTGGTTGTTAGGTTCGGATCCTACCTTGGGAACCAGCCCAGTTTGCCGTTTCGTGCGTCTGTTCCTCTGTCTTCTTTCATTTGCCCGTTCGAGCACTCGACGGCGCCCCGGCGTGGCTTCTAACCGCGCCTCGCCAAGAACGGCGCACGAAGCCGATGATGTCAGCCGGTCCTCGGCGGTGCTGGCGTTGCTTAACGCGCAGGCAAACAAACCTTTGACACCAGCTCGGCGAAAAGTTGATCCACAGAGTTAAAGAAATGCAGGAAATGCTTGGGACCTTGGCGCCCGCCAGCACGTTGTAAACCTGTTCCGGAAGAGCCTCGGCATACAGTCTGTGGCGGTCGTCCCAGAGATCTGACGCTGCACCCCCAAATTGGCGCAACGAGATCACCGATTTTTCGAGCGCGATTCCTGCCCGTGCTGCTCCCTGGGTCTTCTTGTGGCCCCCTATCGCTACCACTACGTCGGAGGCGGATATTGCCGCGATGTGTGCAACGGTCGTGTTGGAAAACTTCGTGTGCGGTATCAGCCTGAGGTTCCTGAACATGCTCACATCGACTGGTTCGTTTTCGTTAGATATGTGAGTCAATCGGTTTGCCGCCGGCAGCTGCGCTTTCCATCCCTTGAAGCAGCAAGTGGTCGGCAGTGCCGATCCAGCGATCCAACCAGCACAGTCCACCCATTGTCGGCGAAGCTTTTCGCCAAGGCTTGGCAAAAAACGCGGAATCCTGTGACCCGGTCCTGTTCCTTCTCGTTCAGGTGTCGGCTTGAGCCGACCACGAAGATCTTCATCTGGTACCTCCTCGCCTGCGGCCGCCGACACCAGGGGCTCCTCGAATCGCGGGCCGTAGCGAACAAGTATACATCCGGACCGTGCGCTGACGCCTTGCCGCGCGAGCGCCCTGGTCGGATGGTCGCCGATCATCCGAAAATAGCAGCTTCGCCTGAATGGTTCCGGAGCGCCCTGACGACGCAGTTCGCTGACCCCGGAACTGCCTTACTGGAAAGCTGCTAAGAGGTAAACTGTAGTTATGCCGCTCTCGGACCGCATCGTCGTGGATCCCGAAGTCCTGGCCGGCAAGCCGGTGGTGCGGGGGACGCGTCTCGCCGTCGAACTGATTCTCGACCTCCTCGCGGCCGGCCAGTCCGATGACGAACTGCTCACAAACTATCCAGGCCTGACGCGAGAGGACATCCTTGCCTGTTTGTCCTATGCCAGCTACTTGGCCCACGAATACAAGGCCTATCCAATTCCAGCGTAGATGCGCCTCCTCGCGGACGAGAATTTTCCGAAGCCGATTGTCGAGACACTTCGCGGCAATGGCCATGATGTGCTCTGGGCCCGGACCAATTGCGCGGGATGGAAGGATGCGGTGCTTTTGGACCTCGCCGAATCCGAAGCCCGGATTATGTTAACGCTGGATAAGGACTTTTGGCAGATTGCCGTTCAACGCCGGATTCCTATCGAGCGGTCCGGTGTGGTTTTATTTCGGGTTCATCCCGCGATTCCCTTGAATCTCGATCCTCTCGTGAGCGCGTTTGTCGCGGCGAATAGAACGTGGGCCGGACACGTGAGCATCGTCTCTGCCGACGGAATTCAGATGCTGACGGTTCGACGGGGCTGACTGCGGTTCCTTGCGTGGGTGGTCTTTTTACGCCGACCGCCGAAAAGCACCCAGCCGATTTTGAGTACCCGTACTATTACTCGAAAAAAAACTGCGTGTCCCAAGAAACTCTTGCTTTTTGTCCCAGGATATTCGACACTACAAAAAATGGCGTAGCCCTGTGGAGGCTGACCGTGGATAACGCACGCGATAACGACCCAAACGAGCAGAAACCCGAACAGCAGACCGGGGAGGGGGGATCGACCGCCGCAAGTTCCTGGGCGCGCTGGGAGCTGTGGCGGCTGCGGGGGCGTTCCTCGGTCGCGGCGGGCCGCTTAAAGGTCAGAGCTCCGGTAACTGGTTCTACGATTCTTTTGGGGACGTCGTTCCCGAGGCTGCGGACGCCGTAGCGGCGGGCATCGTCCCGCCCCCGCTGCCGGCAGGAGTCACCGTAGGGCCCGACGGGCCCACAGCCGATCCTCTGACGTCGGGCTCCACGTACGTCACGAACGGCTACAACCAGCCCAACATTGTCCTGATCATGGTCGATCAGATGCGGCTCCCGCGCTGGCTCACGCCCTCGCAGCGAACCACGCTCTTCTCCAACATCATGCCGAATCTCTACGGCAGCAGCGGATTCGCAAGTAACGCAAGCACATTTCCCAACTACTTCGTAGCCGCCACCGCCTGTACGCCCTCCCGCTCCGCCCTGCTCACCGGGCTGTACGCGCAGCAGACCTGCATGTTCCAAACCCAAGATATAGGGGCGCCGGACGCGCCGGCCCTGCAGCCGTACAACGGCGGAAACGGCTTCGCCACAATCGGCGACGTCCTGAGCCAGTCGTTGACCAACCAGAGTGGCGGATCGGTTCCCACCTATAACTGCGCCTGGATCGGAAAATGGCACGTGTCGGACTTGGAGTTTGGCGCGGGCGCGAACCCCACGGGAGCGAACGGGCCTTCGGACTACGGGTTCACCAACCCATACAGCCTCCCAACAAATTCTTACTCGACGATATATCCTAACACCTACCCATCGCCGAACGGCATGGAGAACGAGAGCACCGGGGGCGATAACCTTATCGCCGGCCTTCCCGCATTCACGTACAATGTTGCCGCGGGAGACCCTGGAGACGTCAATGCGGGTACGCTAAACATTCATCCCGTCACGGGCTATATCCAGATCACCGATGCCGCCATCTACCACGCCTTTCACAGCTACTGGCTAACAAACCCGCC